>JBMYUJ010000158.1:0-505 GCA_049605255.1 Magnetospiraceae bacterium | reverse complement strand
ACAGGCAAGCGCCTAGGTAGCAACTAATTGTCAGTTGCAATTCGTTAAGAGAACCAAGAAATAGGCCGCTCGTTGAGTGAGGTAGGAAAGCCGGTGGCGCTAACAACAAAATGACGACTCATGATCACCAACCTCGCGAACATCTCGGCACACTCTGGCACACCAAGGATCGCCAAAAATCGGAGCCTATACCGAGCCTAAGAAACATCAGGCTTGGGAAAGAGAATAATTTATGTATTTATTATTAATTAGTTAGTTGGCGACCCCGGCAGGATTCGAACCTGCGACCTACGGATTAGAAGTTGGCAACGTGTCAACTGCCGCTGCTTTGTGCTCCGGCGCCAGGTGCACGTACCGAAGGGTCATCTGTAAGTCAGAGTGCCCGAGGAGCTCTCGCACGGTGTTGAGGTCGACACTGTTCATCACGAGCCAGGAGGCGAAAGTGTGACGGAGGTCGTGCCACCGAAAGCTCTCGATCTCAGCCTGGCGCGTAAGCTCCCGCCAG
>JBMYUJ010000157.1:0-510 GCA_049605255.1 Magnetospiraceae bacterium | reverse complement strand
CAACTACCGTGTGGCGGCCGTTATCGTGCCGATCAATGATGAAGAGACCGCGTTCCACTTCATCGCCTGGGATGGCCCGAATGTGCCGTCGACCGAAGAATGGCGCAAGTTCACCCATGCTGTTCCAGGAGTGGATGTCGATGACAAATGGCGCGTTCTGCGGACTGTCGAGAACGATTTCTTGCAAGACCGCGACGCCATGAAAGAAGGCAATTTCACTGGGATCAAAGGCATTCCGAACCAGGATATCGCCATGTGGGTGTCGATGGGCGCGCGCGTTCAGCGTCACACCGACATTCTGGGCGCTTCGGACTTGGCCATTGTTGAATTCCGCCGGTTGATGGCGGATGCCGCCAAGAAAGTGGCAGAAGGTGGCAAAGCAATTGGCACTGATTCTGATATCCCGCAATGCATGATCAACTCTCATGAAGGCGTTTATCCGAAAGATGTGGATTGGCGCACCTTGTTGAATACTTCGGGTAAAACAGCCGCGGCTGAATAACCCGCCCA
>JBMYUJ010000156.1:0-515 GCA_049605255.1 Magnetospiraceae bacterium | reverse complement strand
CGCGGTCCACGCGAGCAGGTCGAGGAAGCGGTCGCCGACCGCCGACCAGTCGAAGCGCGCGGCGTGGCGCAGGCAGGTCGCCGCGTCCACCTCGACCGCGGCCAGGCAGGCCTCGCGCAGGTCCTCGCGGAGCACGCCGGCGGGGTCGTCGCCGATGACCTCGAGCGGGGCGTCGGAGCGGAAGGTCGCCACCGGGGTCCCGCTGGCCAGCGCCTCGAGCATCACCAGGCCGAAGGTGTCGGTGCGGCTCGGGAACACGAAGACGTCGGCGGCGGCGTAGCAGCGGCGCAGCTCCTCACCGCGACGGGTCCCGAGGAAGACCGTGTCTGGGTAGCGCGCCGCGAGACGCTCGCGCTCCGGGCCGTCGCCGACCACCAGCTTGGTCCCGGGCAGGTCGAGCGCGAGGAAGGCCTCGAGGTTCTTCTCCGCGGCCACGCGGCCGACGTTGAGGAACCAGGGGCGCGGCAGCCCCGCCAGCTCCGCCGGCACCGGGCCGCCGGGGAAGAAGGCCTCGC
>JBMYUJ010000155.1:307-530 GCA_049605255.1 Magnetospiraceae bacterium | reverse complement strand
TCGCCAGAACCGGCGCCGCCCTGGTCCGACTGGCAATGATAAAGCTGATGCTACGCCGTTTGGCCAGAACCTAAACTTTTCGGACGGACTCTTAGAGCATTTTCAGCGAAAATGTGTGCGGTTTCGCGGTTTAAAAATGCGGAAAGTGCCAACATCTTCCTCACCGCAATCCCCGAGAATATGACCCCGGGCCGAGTCAGTCCGTAGGGTAATGGGTGTTTGA
>JBMYUJ010000155.1:0-297 GCA_049605255.1 Magnetospiraceae bacterium | reverse complement strand
AAGAAGTATCATTTCAGGGTTCAGATTACGTCGATCGCACTCTAAACTTTTGGGATGGGGCGCATTCACGTCTTGAATGGACTTATCCAACGTGAGTTCATCTAAGGCGGTCTTACCCTGGGGGTCTGTTGGGTGCATGAGGGGGATAATCATGGTCACCAACCGTCTGGCGCATTCGATTGCGATATTGGCATTCACCGGTTTAAACGTCGCCTTCGTGCCATCCGCGCGGGCCGAGATGGCCCCGGGCGCCGCAGCAGATGTGGTGAGTGTTCGCGGCCTTGGGGAAATTCGAGC
>JBMYUJ010000154.1:0-537 GCA_049605255.1 Magnetospiraceae bacterium | reverse complement strand
GGATGGTTCGCGGCCAAGCCCGCTCCTACCGAGCGTTTCCTCACCCCCAACCCCTCTCCCGGGGGGAGAGGGGGGCAATATGTCGCGGAGCTGTGTCATGGCTGAGATCCTCAAACGCAAGAAGGCCCTCTCCGTCGCGCCGCTGAAGTCCTCCCAGACCATCGGTGCCTCGCTGGCCTTCCTGGGCGTGCGCAACGCCATCCCCATGATGCACGGCTCCCAGGGTTGCACGGCATTCGGCAAGGTGTTCTTCGTGCGCCATTTCCGCGAGCCGATTCCGCTTCAGACCACGGCCATGGACCAGCTCGCCGCGGTCATGGGCTCCGAGGACAACGTGGTCACCGGCCTGAAGACCATTTGCGAGAAGCAGAACCCCAGCCTCATCGGCCTGCCCACCACGGGCCTGTCCGAGACCCAGGGCAGCGATCTGAACATGGCCGTGGGGGCGTTTCGGAAGAAACACCCGGAGTACGACCACATCCCGGTGATTCCGGTGAGCACACCGGACTTCAGCGGCTGCTTCGAGACCGGCTACGC
>JBMYUJ010000153.1:0-553 GCA_049605255.1 Magnetospiraceae bacterium | reverse complement strand
CGCCCCATGTGCTGGCGCTGGGCAATCTGAAATTCGCGGCACCGCCGCTGCCCGCCGATCCCGGCATGCTGTCGGATTTGAAGACCCGCAAAGGCAGCCGTCCCTGCTGGATCGCCGCCAGTACCCATGACGGCGAGGAACGCCTTGCCGCCGGCCTGCACAAACTGATCGCCCAGGATTTGCCCAACCTGCTGACCGTCATCGTGCCCCGCCACCCGGAACGCGGCGATGCCATCGCCCGCGAGGTGCGTGAAGCGGGCCTCCGGGTGGCGTTGCGCTCCAAAGGCCAGCCGTTGGAAGACGGGGCCGAAGTCTATATCGCCGACACCATCGGCGAACTGGGCCTGTTTTTCCGCCTGGCCGACGTGGTCTTCATGGGCAAATCCCTGGTGCCGATGGGCGGCCAGAACCCGTTGGAGCCGGCGCGGCTGGGTAAGCCCGTCCTGTTCGGACCGCATATGGCCAACTTCGAGGAAATCGCCCAGCGCATGGTTGACGCCGGCGCGGCTCGCCAGGTCACCGGCGAGAACGGCCTTCTGGAAGCCCTGCAACA
>JBMYUJ010000152.1:0-614 GCA_049605255.1 Magnetospiraceae bacterium | reverse complement strand
GGACCACAACGGGGACATTCAGTTCCTTGGCCAAAATTTTCAGCCCCCGGGTCATCTCAGAGACCTCCTGCACGCGGCTTTCAGCCCGGCGCCCCTTGGGGGCCGAAATCAACTGTAGGTAATCGACGATGATCAGCCCAAGATTCCGCTGACGTTTCAATCGCCGAGCACGGGTGCGGATGGCGGATAGGGTCAGTTCTGAAGTGGCGTCGATATAAAGTGGCAGATCGTAAAGTTGGTCCTGCGCTGTGCGTTCAAGGTACTCAAACTCATCAATACCGATCTCCCCCTTACGCATCCGGTCGGATTCGATGGACGTAACATCTGCATGGATCCGGCTGGCCAGTTGCTCGCCGGACATTTCCAGGGAGAAGAACCCGACGACGGCGCCTTCCTTACCATCGGTTGCATGGTGTTTCTGCGCCGCATTGCGCGCGATGGCTACGGCCAACTGGGTTTTTCCCATGGACGGCCGACCAGCCAACACCAGCAGGTCAGACGGTTGCAGGCCCGCCAATATCTTATCGAGGTCGGTAAGCCCCGTGGTTGTTCCGGTCAGCGACCCATCGCGTTTGTAGGCGGACTCCGCCTGACGTATGGCGGCGATGGATGCC
>JBMYUJ010000151.1:0-636 GCA_049605255.1 Magnetospiraceae bacterium | reverse complement strand
CGCGCAGTCTGGCGCCCATTGCTATCGAGGACAGCGATAAATTTCAGCGCTACATAAAACGCGTGCCGCATGGGGCGGTGCTGGTGATTGCGCCATGGAATTATCCCTATATGACGGCGATCAATGCGGTGGCACCGGCGCTGATTGCTGGAAATGTGGTGTTGCTGAAACATGCCACACAAACCATTCTGGTCGGCGAACGGCTGGCTAAGGCCTTTCACCAGGCAGGCGTCCCGGCGGATGTGTTCCAGAATCTATATCTGGATCATGCCACGACGGCACAATTGATTGCCGATAAATCATTTGGCTTTGTGAATTTCACCGGGTCGGTCGGTGGTGGCCGGGCCATTGAACAGGCGGCGGCAGGCAGTTTTACCGGGCTTGGGCTTGAACTTGGCGGCAAAGATCCGGGCTATGTGATGAATGATGCCGATGTTGAGGCGGCGGCTGACACGCTGATTGATGGCGCGATGTTTAATTCTGGTCAGTGCTGTTGCGGCATAGAACGCATTTATGTGGCGGATGCTGTGTTTGACCAGTTTGTTGAAAAAGCAGTATCCATTGTGAATGGCTATAAACTGGGCAATCCGCTTGATTCCGACACAACATTGGGGCCCATGGCACATGAACGTTTTG
>JBMYUJ010000150.1:0-705 GCA_049605255.1 Magnetospiraceae bacterium | reverse complement strand
GCAGGCAATCGTCGAGCTCTACAACTGCGGCGATGACGCCGTTCTGTGCGGGAAAATCGCCGCTGTGGTCGGGGAGAAGATCGACCGGCGGGAGGTACTGAACCGGCAGCTGCTGCACGGCCTGCGTCGCCAGCCAGACGGCAGTTACAAGGGCAAGCTGAAGATGCCCGCCGGTTCCCTGCCGGTCATGAATGCGCTGGTGCAGCCCGCCTCACGCGACAACCTGACGATCAAGGCCTGCTTTTTCGGCCAGTGCCGCTCGGGCACCCTGTCCCGGCTGAACTAGCGCCGCACCAGCGGCGAACCAGCCGCTCAGACGTTGAAGCGGAAGTGGAAGATGTCGCCGTCTTTGGCGACGTAGTCCTTACCTTCGACCCGCAGCTTTCCCGCATCCTTGGCCCCGGCTTCACCGCCGCAGGCGATGAAGTCGTCGTAGGCGATGGTCTCGGCCCGGATGAAGCCCCGCTCGAAATCAGTATGGATGGCGCCAGCCGCCTGCGGCGCGGTTGCACCGGTGCGCACGGTCCAGGCGCGGGCCTCCTTTGGACCGGCGGTGAAAAAGGTCAGCAAGTCGAGCAGGCCATAGCCCCGGCGGATCAGACGCGCCAGCCCGGTTTCCTGCAAGCCAAGGGTTTCGAGGAACTCGCGCTTGTCTTCTTCGGTGGGCAGCGCGGCAATCTCGGCCTCGATCGCGGCGGAGATGAG
>JBMYUJ010000149.1:0-1429 GCA_049605255.1 Magnetospiraceae bacterium | reverse complement strand
CTTCCACATCACGCATGGTGATCACGTTGGTATCGCGGGCGCGGATTTCCTTCACCGCCTCGCGCGGGACCTGCCAGCCGCCGATGCCGATCTGCACCAGATTGGTGGCGGGCACATTATCCATATTCGTGGCGTGGAACCAGGGCGTGGTGTGCATCCGCTCATCCAGGTCTTTTTCCTGAATATCCGCATGGCGATCGAAATGGATTATGCCGATTTTTTTGGAGGTGCAGCTGGCGATGCCGCGGATCGTGGGAAAGCCGATGGAATGATCCCCCCCCAGGATGATCGGCATGGCGCCCGACGAAAACACATGGCTCATGGCCTTGGTGATCTGGTCGAAGGTTTTTTCCAGATTGGCGGGAATGGTGAACACATCGCCCGCGTCGCACAGGGTCATCTGTTCGCGCAGGTCCACGCCCATTTCGTAGTTGTAAGGGGTGTAAAGGGCGGAGATGCGCCGCATGCCCTGCGGCCCGAACCGGGTGCCGGGCCGATAGGTGGTGCCGCCATCGAAGGGCACGCCCATCACCGCCGCGTCATAGCGCCCCACGTCGCGCACGTTTTCCGCATAGGGCGCCTTGAGGAAGGTATTGATGCCGGCGAAATGGGGCAGTTCGCCCCGGGCGAAAGTGGGGATGGTCTTGTCTTCGATGCTGTCGGCGCCTTGCAAACCGTTTTCTAGGGCGAATTTCAGTTCCGCATTCCAGCCATCGGAGGGAAGATCCGCCTCAGCCAGGGCGGATTTCCAGCCCCGGGCCTGCATCTTGTTGAAATCGGGATGGTGGAACCGCCTGTCTTCACGGGTCGGGGCCGGGCGGGGGTTGGATCGGCGGTCCAGGCGGTTATGCATCAATGGTTTCTCCCTGTTCGAGATGTTCTTGAAGATCGTCGGCCTCTTTCGGCGCGGTTCGGTCGAGTTGCAGATTGAATGTCACGGTTGCGCCATAAGCGCCAGGATTATCCGGATCATGGCGCACCTTATCGAAGGCGATCAGCCGGGTGCCCAGATGAAACCCTTCCTTGAGATCATGGGTCACCATGAAGACGGTAAACCGGTTTTCCTGCCACAGGCGCAGGATCAGTTCATGCATATCGCTGCGGGTGCCGGGGTCCAGCGCGCCGAAGGGTTCGTCCAGCAACAGCACCTTGGGGCTTTTCATCAAGGTTTGGGCGATGGCGAGCCGTTGTTGCATGCCGCCGGACAGCGCGGCGGGGTATTTGTCCCGCGCGGCGGAAAGGCTGACGGACTCCAGCAAATCCATGGCGCGTTCTTCCGCCGCGCGTTTGGCGGCGCCAAACAGGCGGCCGGAAAAGGGGGAGGCCTCGAACTCCGCCCCCAGAATCACGTTCTGAAGGACGGTGAGGTGAGGAAAGACGGAATAGCGTTGAAACACCACGCCCCGATCCGGGCCGGGCTCCAGGGCGA
>JBMYUJ010000148.1:0-2073 GCA_049605255.1 Magnetospiraceae bacterium | reverse complement strand
ATCGATAAACCCCTTTCATAACAATGGTTTTCTAGTGGGTGGCGGAGGCGCGGGAGACCAGATTGGCGATATGCCCGACGGTCGATTCCGGCTGGTCTTTATGGGGCGAATGCCGACAGTTGGGCAGCATGATTTTCGTTACCGGGCCGGAAACCCCGTCAACCACCGCGTCCAGTTGGGCTTCGGTCCCATATTCATCCTCGGCCCCTTGCAGGACGAGGGTGGGAACCTGGATCCCGGGCAGAAAGCCGCGAATGTCCCAGTCGCCGAAATCCGGGTCGAGCCAAGCGCCGTTCCAGCCCCAAAACGCATGGTCCACGTTGGCACCATGGTATTTGCTGAGGCCGAATCGGAGGGGGCCGTCTTCGTAGGCCCGTTTCGCCGCCTGGATACTGGTGAGGCAAATCTCCTCGACGAACAGATGCGGTGCGATCAGCACCAGCCCGCAAACCCGCCCGTCCGTATCGCTGCCCGCATGGATCGCGGCGATGGAGGCGCCATCGCTATGGCCGATGAGAATGGCCTGGTCGATCCCTTCCGCCGCCAATATCCGGGGCAGGATATCCTGCGCTTCCCGATGCATGTAATCGAGCCCCCAAGGGGGTGCGTGCGCGTCGGACCCGCCATAACCCCGGCGGCTGTAGATCAATACAGCGCAGCCCGTAGCCATTGCCAATTGCGCCGGGAAATTCCGCCACATGGCCACACTGCCCAAGCCTTCATGCAGCAGCACCAGGGTCGGCAGGCCCGGTCGCGCGGCGGGCAGGCGCCGACATTCCAGTCGCAGATCGCCAAGATCGATGGGGCGGTCCGGTCCACCGGGGGTCAGGGCATCCATGGGCGCTGCTCTCGAAGCATGAGACGGCGCATAGGGTGGCGGGAAAGCAGGAAACGATCAAGACCCTTGTAAGGAGGTGGGCAGAGCCGCCACAGTCCCCGCCATGGAACTGATCGCCCTCATCCTGGCCTTGGTAATCATCCTGTCCATTCTGGTCGTCACGGTGTGGACCCGCTCGCCGCCGCTCCCCACGTCGGTCCAGGTGTGGCGGGTGATGGAAAGCCTATTGCCCGAAACGGTAGACGGGGCCATCTATGATCTGGGCTCGGGCTGGGGCAGCTTGACGCGCCGGTTGGCGGTGCGGTACCCGGCGGTGCCCGTGATCGGGATCGAACTATCGCCGCTGCCCTGGCTGGTGTCCCGCGTCTGGCCTGTTTTCGGGGCGACTGCGCCGCGCTACCGGTTCGGCGATTTTTTCCGGCATCCACCGGTTGACGCGGGGTTGGTGGTATGTTTTCTCGATCCTGCGGTGATGGCGCGCCTGGGGCCCTGGTTGGGGGATACGCTCCCCGAGGGCGCCTGGGTCGCGAGCAATTATTTCGCGTTGCCGGGTTGGCACCCGGTGGCACAGGCCGTGGCCGGTGATGCGCACCGGACCCGGGTGTATCTGTATCGAAAAGGATAGCGACGACGATGACCCCCGTTTTTGCCCGTTCCCTCTGTGTCTTGGCCCTGGTGACGGTGGTGGCCTGCGCGCCGCGCCCCAATACCCACTGGACCAAGGATGGCGACGCGGACAGCAAGATGTCTGCCGATCTGCGCTATTGCCGGGCGGAGTCCCGCAAAGAGGTGGAGCGGCTCTATGCCCATCGGGAAGCCCGCAACACCTATGAGCTGAACATGCGGACCTATGAAGCGCGCGAAGCGGAAAAGAAAATGGTGGCCCAATGCATGGCGAAGTTTGGGTATAAGGGCGGCCGCTGATCCATGGCCGAGGATATTTCCGCAACCTTCGCACAATCGGCCGAGCGCCTAGCTGCCTTGCGCGGGGCGATGAAAGCGCAGGGGCTCGCCGGGTTCGTGGTGCCTCGCGCCGATGAGTTCCAGGGCGAATATGTGCCCCCCTATGCGCAACGGCTGGCTTGGCTGACCGGATTTACCGGATCGGCGGGGTTGGTCATCGTGCTCGCCGATACCGCCGCCATCTTTGTGGATGGCCGCTATACGGTGCAGGCCCGCCAGCAGGTGAATGCGGCGTTGTTCGAGCAGCTCTCCGTCGTCGGGGCGCCGGGTAA
>JBMYUJ010000147.1:0-2196 GCA_049605255.1 Magnetospiraceae bacterium | reverse complement strand
CCGCCCGGTATTTTCCACCAGATCATCATATTGGCGCCCCACGAGCCGCGCCGCGCTGGCCAGGCAGCTCAAGGCCTTTTCCGATAATGCGTGGTCCGGTGCGGTTTCTGCCAAGGCGGATAATCGGTCAATGCAGCGTTTGTAGATCGGGTGCTCGGGTGGGGCGGCGTTCAGATCATCGATATCCCGGGCGCTTTGCAGGGCTTCACCCAGAAAACAGCGCAGCAAACCATCCTCGGGGTGGGCCGCCTCGACCTCCTCCAAGCAGGTCATCACCTTGTCCATTGGCAACCGGGTATCGCGCAGAATTTTCAGCAAGGCAATGGCTGCGTCTTTTTGGTTTTCCTGGCTGCGCAGCAGCGGGTCGAGTGCCGCAAAGGCTTCTTCCAGGTCGCCAGAGGCCTCCAGTCGGAACACCTCTTGCCGGATCGCCTCGATCTCCGTGTCGGACAAAAGGGAGGTGGGTTGGGGGGCCATGGAGAAAATCCATCTCTGCGCGTCGCGCCAATACAGATTTCCCTACGCTAGAGGATGTTGAAGAACCTCTCAACCATGGGCATGTATAAACCTGGGGATCAGAGAGGAAGCCGCGCCTGCCGGCTTGGTCGGCAGGGTTGGGCGCTTGGATGGATGATTAGCGAAAATTGCCTTCCAGTTTTTCCAGTTCTTTTTCAGCTTCTTCCAGCGTAATTCCGTAGAGTTCTTGAATGCGGCCGAGAAGCTGGTTCCGTTCGCCTTCCATTTGGGTCAATTCATCATCGGTCAAACGGCCCCATTTTTCCTGTACAAGGCCTTTGAGCTGCTTCCAATTTCCTTCGATTTGATTGCGGTCCATGTGGTGATACTCCTCCGTCGGAATGTCGTTGAGGGGTGAGCCTGGCTCCCCCTTACCAACGTCACGGCGCAGCAGAAGTTCCCGCCCAGCTAGCCGGTTTTATTTTAGGAGGGGACGAATGAACCGCAGCAGGTCCAGATGGTCGCTCAGGATCGCCAAAATGGTGACGCATGGAACGGCAAGCAGGGCGCCCGGCACTCCCCAAATCCAGCTCCAGAACAAGATGGACACGAACACCGCTACGGGATCGATCAAAAGTCGCCGCCCTAAAACCATTGGGGTCACCACCTGGCCCTCCAGGGTGGTGAGAATAAAGAACAAGGCCGGGGCCAGCAGGACTGCGTTCCAGGTCTCGAACGTCATCAGGGACGCGCCAAGGATCAAGCCCAAGACAACAAAAGACCCGATATACGGGACGAAATTGGCGATAGAGGCGAGAACCCCCCACAGGATGGGATTCGGAATCCCCACGGCGGCCATCGCCAGGCTGGTGGCGACCCCAAGGCCCAGGTTGACCACGGAGATGGTCTGGATGTAAAGCGCCACATCCCGCCGGGCTTGGCCGATGGCATCGCGAATCTGCGTGCGGTGCGGCTCTGGCAAGGGCGATACCAGGCGGTGCAATCGGTTCCCCTTGCGAGACAGGAGAAAGAACACCAGCACCACGGTGACGGCGATGGTGATAAACAGGTCCTGCACGTGGGTCAGCACGGTTTCCGTGAGCGTGGGGCCGTCGAGGACAACCACATCGTTGCGCGCATTTTTCTTCCCCGTGGTGATTTCATCTACCTGTTTCGAGAGTTCCTGAGCGTCTTCCAACGACGGTTGAAGGGGGGCCAGCAGACGCTCCAGACGGTCTACCGCGCGGGGAATCTGCTTCATCCAGTCGGACGCGGGGGAGGCCAAGCCATTGGCACCGAAAGCGAGGCCACCAATCACGGAAACAAGCACCAACAAAGCGCTGAGAGGGCGGGGGAAGCCGATTCTGGTCAACGGATGAACTAACGGCTGCAACAGCACGCTTACCAGCATGGCGAGAACAATTGGCAATAAAAATCCCCGGGTCAGCGCAACCGTATAGGCCAAGGCCAATACGGTGAGAATAATGGCGGCACCCTTGAGGACACGGTCCGCCGGGCGCGGCGCCGGATCAGACTCGTCGGCGGTGGGCTGTGATGGTGTTTCTGACATGGGGCGGGGTCGATTGCGTCTCTCAATGGGGTTTGCGGCGGTTTTCCGTGCTCAATTAAGGTTAATGCCTGTGATTACCCTCCGGTTCCCCCAAGGGTAAAAAAACACCCCCCCCCAACGAGGCGAAAAATACCGCGCTTCGCTGTGGGGTTTCCCGGTTTCCTGCCACG
>JBMYUJ010000146.1:0-2235 GCA_049605255.1 Magnetospiraceae bacterium | reverse complement strand
AGATGATGAATTTTTACATGACGCCGGGGTCTTGCTCGACCGGCATTCATATCCTGTTGGAAGAATTAGACCTGATTTTTAGTGCCCATGTGCTGAATCTGCCGGCGGGCGATCACACCAGGCCGGAATTCCTGGCGATCAATCCCAAGGGCACCATCCCCGTGTTGGTCCGCGAAGACGGCACTGCCTTGAGTGAATTCCAGGCCATCGCCTGGTGGTTGGCGCTCACCTATCCCGCCGCCAGGCTGCTGCCCGAGGATCCGGACCAGCAAGCCGATGTTTTGGAGGTGATGAGCTATGCGGTGGGCACCCTGCACCTGCAAGGGTTTACCCGCCTGTTCACCCCGGAACGATACATCTACCGGGAGGAGGACCGCCCCGTGGTGGAAAGCCAGGGCCGCCAACTGGTGCTGAAGGGGTTCAACATTCTGGCTGACCGGTTGGCCGCATCCCCCAGCGGGTATGTGGTGCCGACTTTTTCCATCGCGGATGCGGCTTTGTTTTATGTGGAATTCTGGGCCGACCGGATCGACATTCCCTTGCCGGAGGCCTGCCGCGCCCATTTTGACCTGATGTGCCGACGGCCCGTGGTGCAGCGGGTGCTGGCGGAAGAGGGGTACCGCCTGTAACGGCGCGCGGGTAAATGTAAGGAGAGAAGCAGATCATGCCCTATCGGGATATCGAGGCCAGCGCGGTCGAGGCGTTGCTGGAAAAAGACAATGTGATTGTCATCGACATGCGCGATGCGCAAAGCCAAAGCCTGGGCATGTTGCCCAAGGCAGTGCCCGCCAGCGACGACGTGATCAATGGGATCGTGCGTCAGCGGCGCAAGAACCCGCCGGTGCTGGTTTATTGCTACGAAGGCAATATGAGCCGCGACCTGTGCACCTTTATCGCCCAATTGGGCCTGATCGAGGTTTACAATCTGGCGGGGGGCTGGAAGGCCTGGGCAACGCGCCCGTAGGACAGCTCAACGGCTAGACGGTCGCAGGTAACCCCAAATCCGGCGCGATTTGGGCGAGCCAGCCGGTGAGGCGGCCTTCGGTTTTCAGGTTTTCCACATCCAGATCGAGCGCCAGGCCCACAAACCTGCCGTCCGGCCCCACTGCTTTGGAGCTATCGAATTGATAATCCTCCGTCGGCCACGCTCCCACAAAGGCGGCGCCGTGTTCCGCCAGAAAGGCATGCAGAACGCCCAAGGCATCACAAAAGGTGTCGGGATATTTCTCCTGGCAGCCCAAACCGTAAAGGGCAATGGTTTTGCCGGTGAAATCCGCACCCGCCGCTTCGAGCTTGGGCAAAAATTCCAGCCAGCCTTCCATTTGCGCGGTGCTGTCCAGGCCGGGTAGCCGCCCGCCTTTTAAAGTGGAGGTGCCCAAGATCAAACGGTCATAGGCGAGCATGTCCGCCGGGGTGATGCGGTTCACGTTGAGCGGCTTGGCCACCACGGTTTCATCCCCGTATCGCTTATGGATCATCTTTGCGACTCTGCGGGTTTTTCCGGTATCGGTGCCAAAAAACAAGCCGATGGCTGGCATAAACGGACCTCCTGACGGTGCATTGGTTCGCCCACCCACCAGCAGATAGCATGCCAAACGCTGATCGCCCGTATTTCCGGGCCTGACTCAAGGGGGCAAGACCCCTTGGGCGTGTCGGGTTTCCGACAATGGGGGGGTGTTTCGCGGCAAAACCCGCGCCGTATTCCGACAAGAAGACCCACATTCCGCCCTTTTTTCAGTCGGTTTGCATCTTGCATGGGCAGGGTTCCTGGAAACCAGAAAGGGGCCGGTCGGCATGCATATGGATTTGGAAGACCTGATGCAGAACAGGGGCGGTGGCGCCCCCGCGCCGATGGACACCTTCCCGGCGGGCCCCTATATCCCCGAAGCCCTGGATTGCCAACGCTGTGGCCAATGCCTCCGGGGGTGCCCGACCTATAAGGTCAACCCGGTGGAGAACCAAGGCCCGCGCGGCCGGGTACGGCTGATCGAACGGGTGCTGCGGAAAAACGAGCCGTTGAATGCCGATGATCGAGAGGCTCTCACGGCCTGCACCCTGTGCCGGACCTGCGAAACCCTCTGCCCTTCGAAAATGGACTATGGGGCGTTATATCAACAGGCGATGGCGGCCCTCGCCCCGCCGCCGACCCGGGACCCTGTGGTCGGCTTCTTGCTGCGGCTGTTCACCCGGGGCGGTGTTACCCGCGCTGTCTTGCCGTCCGTTATTCATCTCTAC
>JBMYUJ010000145.1:0-2390 GCA_049605255.1 Magnetospiraceae bacterium | reverse complement strand
GCACTGATCTGCTCTTCGCTCATGATCCGCCCTCCATTTCACTGGCGAGGGCGATCAGACGGGCCGCAACATCTGACTTCTGACCGGCAATTGTCTCTGGATCGCTGCGAAAACCGCAGCCAATCCGCCGCACCTGGTGGGCCAGATCGCGCAGCTCCGCCGGAACCAGCTGTTCCTCAGTTGTTCCATTGTTACGCGGACATAACTTGGACACGGCTATTTCTACAGCCGGGCGGTGTTGTTCTAACCTATTGAAATGATTGGCGCACCCGAGAGGATTCGAACCTCTGACCTCTGCCTTCGGAGGGCAGCGCTCTATCCAGCTGAGCTACGGGTGCCTAGGAGGATGGCGCGCAATCTAGCGGATGGGGCGGGGTGGCGCAAGGGGCATGGGCCTCTGATCCCGATGGCAGCACTACGCCGGGGGTTTCGATCCAGTGCAGAATATCCCGCCAGACCACATCAGCCTGCAAATCGCGCAGCAGCATGTGATAGCCGTTGGGGTAGATCGCCACCTGGATGCCCGCCCCCGGGGCCAGGCGGCGCAGCATTTCCGCCGTGGGCTTGGCGGGCACGATCTGGTCCTTGGCACCATAGAGGATCAGCATGGGGCCGCGCTGGGCAGATGCGCTTTCCAGCGCCTGATCCATCAAATCCACCAAGCCATGAAGGGTATCCACCCGGGTTTTCTTGATGAACAGCGGGTCCGCCCCCAAGGCCTTGAGCATTTCCATATTGTCCGAGGGCCAAATATTGAGCCCTTTGCCCGAAAGCTTCAGGCCCGGCGCCACCCGCACCGCCAGCCACAGCACCGCGGTTTGGTAAAACGGCATGGTTTCCCGCGCCCAGACAGCGGGGGCCGACAGAATAATGCCATCGGCGAGGGGCGGTTCCACCCCCGCCAGGGCGGTCATTACGATGGCGCCCCCCATGGATTCGCCCAGAATGTAGAACGGCACCCCAGGGTAGCGGGCCTTTATGGCAATGGCTGCGGCCCGCAAATCCGCCTGATAGGTCGCCGCCCCAGCCCAGCGCCCCGGGTCTTTATTGGCCCCGAAATGCCGTTGGTCATAGGCGAGGGACAGCACGCCCTGTTCAGCCAGCCAGCCCCCCGGCATGTCAAAAAAATGGCTGTAATCGTTGAACCCATGCACCGCGAGAAGCACCGCTTTGGGCGGCCCTTTTGGCGCCCAGGTCTGCAACGGCAGCGACGTGCCATCGGCAGTTTGGAAATGGGTCTCGGTCAGCATGGGCGGCCCCATGGGCAGGCCAGCCCCCTCAAAACGGGGGGCGCAGGCCCCCAAAACCCCCACCAGAAGAAGAAGGAATAAAGCACGCGTCATCGCCTCCGTTCACTCCGAGGCCGCTTCGGCCAGCGCTCATGCAACCAGAGCCATTGCCCGGGATGCTGCCGAATCCAATCTTCCAAACAGCCGTTGACCTGGGCCATCAAGGCCAGCACGTCTGCCTCTTTGTCTCCCGTATTCGGCGGGGTCAAGGGCGGGTGAAAGACCACGCGGAACCGGCACCCCTGCAACCGAATGGTCTGCACCGGCACCAGCGGGCAATGGAGCCGCAGGGCGAATTGCGCCACCGCCGGGGCGGTCATGGCATCGCGCCCGAAAAACGGCACCGGAATGCCCGTGTTGAGCTTTTGATCCACCAAAATCGCCAGATAACCGCCTTTTTTCAGATGGCTGAAGATGCCCCGTGCGGCGGCATCCCCTTTGGCGAACAAGGGCGCGTCTGCATTGGGTTGGCGCCGATCGAACAGCCGCGCCACATAGGGATTGTTCGGCGCCCGAAAAACCAGGCCAACCGGCAAGCCCAATTGCCCGGCTACCTGGGGCGGAATTTCCCAATTGGCAAAATGTCCGGAAAAGAATATCCCCGGCTGGCCCGCATCCCGAGGCGCGGTGAGCCGATCCAGGTGCACCAGCTCGAACCGGTCTGGCGTATTGAGGAAATCCATCTTGCGCAGATGGGGGAATTCAAACACCGTGCGGCCCAGATTCTCCCACACATCTTTCACGATCTGGGTAACCTCTTGCGCGGATTTTTCTGGAAAGGCGGCGTGAATATTACGCCGTGCCGTGTTACTGACATCGATGAATGGCCCGATGGTTTTACCCAGCCAGCCGCCCACCGCCGAGGCGGCATCCAAAGGCAACAGCCCCGCCAGGCCATAAAACAGATGCGCCACCGCCCCTTCCAGCGGATACAGCACCGCCCGCCGCAGGCGCTTGAATGACCTACCCGGCGCGGCCATCGATAACCTGCGCCAATAAAACATCCAGCGCCGCCGGGTCGGCCCATTGCACGGAGATTTCCAACACGGTCACTGCATCCAAGACGGCGGGGGGCAGCCGCATGGCATCCTTTGCAGTGGT
>JBMYUJ010000144.1:0-2411 GCA_049605255.1 Magnetospiraceae bacterium | reverse complement strand
GTTACGAGGATTTAAGACCATGATGCGCGTCATCACGGGGATTTGCGCTTTTATCGTTTTTCTGGGCCTTACCGGGCTCGGCGTTGGGCTGTACGGCTTTTATTACTTCGGCAAGGACCTGCCGGACTACACTCAGCTCGCCCAGTATGAACCGGCGGTGAGTACCCGTGTGCATGGGGGCGATGGCCGCATGTTGGCGGAATACGCCATCGAGCGCCGCATTTTCGTCCCCATCGATGCCATCCCCGAACGGGTGGTGAATGCCTTCTTATCGGCCGAGGACAAATCCTTCTACGAGCATCCGGGCATCGACTTTACCAGCATCCTGGGCGCCATGATCCGCAATGTGGAACTGTATCGCCAGGGGCGGCGCATGACCGGCGCCTCCACCATCACCCAACAGGTGGCGAAAAACTTTCTGCTGACCAACGAATATAAATTCACCCGCAAAATCAAAGAGATGATTCTTGCCATGCGGATCGAACGGGTGTTCGACAAGCGGCAGATTCTGGAATTGTATCTGAACGATATCTTCCTCGGAAACGGTTATGGCGTGGCTGCGGCGGCGCTGGGCTATTTTGATAAATCCCTGGATGAACTGACCATTGCCGAGGCTGCCTATCTGGCGGCGTTGCCCAAGGCGCCCAGCAACTATCACCCGATTCGTCAACACAAAGCGGCTGTGGAGCGGCGCAATTGGGTGATCGGGCGCCTGGCCGAGGATGGGCGGATCACCGAAGAAGAGGCCACCGAGGCCCAAGCGACGCCGCTCGAAGTGGTGACCCGCCAACGGGGCCGGGATCAAATCGTTTCGGCGTATTTCGCCGAGGAAATCCGCCGCGAATTGGCGGATCGGTACGGCGAGGACGGGCTTTATAAGGGCGGTCTTTATGTACACGCGACCCTGGACCCCCGGCTGCAGGATATCGCGGCACAGGCCATCCATAAGGGACTGACCGAATATGACCGCCGCCATGGATGGCGCGGCCCACTGGCGGAAATTGATCCGGCGGGGTCTTGGGGCGGGCAATTGGCCGACCATGTTCCCGATGGGGCGCCGTTGGAATGGGTTCCCGCCGTGGTGCTGTCGTTCGAGAAAAACCGGCTAACGGCCATCGGCCTGAATGATGGCACCCGTGGCACAATTCCCTTTGCGGAACTGCAATGGGCGCGCCCGTGGGAGAAAGATCAGCGTTTGGGCGCGGAGGTCCGCAAGCCGGAAGACGTGCTGAAACCCGGGGATGTGGTGCTGGTGGAAGCGGTCACCGAAGCCGCGGCAAGTGGCGGGAAAGACCCCAAACCGTATCCGGAAAACAGCTATGCCTTGCGGCAAATCCCGGCGGTGGAAGGCGCCATCGTGGCCATGGACCCGCATACGGGCCGCGTGCTGGCCATGCAGGGTGGCTTCAGTGCCGACCGATCGGAATTCAACCGGGCGACCCAAGCGAAACGGCAGCCGGGGTCGGCCTTCAAACCGTTTGTATATCTGGCGGCTCTGGAAGAGGGGTATGCGCCGACGACCATTATCGATGACGCCCCCTTTGTGATTGATCAGGGGCCGGGCCTGCCAAAATGGCGGCCCTCCAACTATTCCAACAAGTTCTATGGCCCCAGCACCATGCGGCTCGGGGTGGAGAAATCCCGCAATCTGATGACCGTGCGCCTGGCGCAGAACCTGGGCATGGAAAAGGTGGTGGATATCGCCGCGCGCTTCGGCATCATCCAAGACATGCCACCGGCCTTGTCCATGTCTTTGGGCGCGGGCGAAACCACCCTGCTCGATCTCACCAATGCCTATGCCATGATCGTCAATGGCGGCAAGAAGATCTCTCCCACCTTTATCGACCGGATCCAAGACCGACATGGGCGCACCATCTATCGCCATGATGTGCGGGTCTGCCAAGGCTGCGATAGCACCGATTGGCACAGCCTGCCCAGCGTTTCCGACAATCGCGAGCAGGTGACCGACCCGCAATCCGCCTATCAAATGGTGTCGATCCTGCAAGGGGTCGTGCAACGGGGAACGGGGGCCCGCCTCTCCCGGCTTGGCATCCCCCTGGCGGGCAAGACGGGGACCACCAACGACAGCTATGACGCTTGGTTCATGGGCTTTTCCGCCGACCTCGCCGTGGGTGCCTTCGTCGGGTTCGATCAACCCAGGACTTTGGGGCGGCGGGAACAAGGCGCATCGGCGGCCTTGCCGATCTTCATGGAATTCATGAAGGAAGCCGCAAAAATCCGCCCCGCCGCGCCCTTCCGCGTCCCACCGCAAATCAGCCTAGCCCGGGTCGATCGGGAAACCGGTAAACCTTCCCACGGCAGCGGCAAGGATGTGATTCTGGAAGCCTTTAAGGTCGGCAATGTCCCGCAGCCGGGCGACCCTGTGCCCCGGATTGGCGCGGGTGTCACCT
>JBMYUJ010000143.1:0-2505 GCA_049605255.1 Magnetospiraceae bacterium | reverse complement strand
CAAAATAAGAACTTTTTATCTTGAGCGCCCCATGACCGACTATGCCGAGCTTCAGGTCACCAGCAATTTTTCTTTCCTGCGCGGGGCTTCCCATCCGGAAGAGCTGGTGCTGGCCGCCGCCATGGCGGGGCAGCGGGCGGTGGGGATCGCCGACCGTAATTCCCTGGCCGGGGTGGCCCGGGCCCATCAGGCGGCTAAGCAGGCGGGGCTTCGGCTGGCGGTGGGGGCGCGGCTGGATTTTATGGATGGCACGCCTTCCCTGCTCTGCTATCCCACCGACCGGGCCGCCTATGGGCAATTGTCCCGCCTGCTGACCGATGGCAAGCGGCGCGCGCCCAAGGGGCAATGCCACCTCACCCGGAAAGACCTGTGGGCGTGGGGCGACGGGCAGATGCTGCTGGCGGTGCCGCCGGACGCTCCCGGAGCAGATTTTCTGGAAGCCATGCGCGGGTTGCGCAAACGGTTCGGCAAGCGGCTGTTCTTGCTGGGGGGCATGCTGTATCGGGGGGACGATGCCCGGCGGGTGGCCCGGCTGGCCGATCTGGCCGAGGCGGCAAACACCCCCCTGGTAGCGGGCAATGATGTGCATGCCCATGCGCCAGACCGGCGCATCTTGCAAGATGTGCTGACCTGCATCCGCGCGCATGTCAGCCTGCGCCAGGCGGGGTTTCGCCTGCATGCCAACGCGGAACGCCATATCAAATGCCCCGCGGAAATGGCCCGGCTGTTCGCCCGTTACCCCCGGGCGGTGGCGCGCACGGTGGAGATCGCGGAGGCCTGCGCCTTTTCCCTGGATGAACTGCGCTATGAATATCCCATCGATGCCATCCCCGACGGGGCGGACGCGCAGGAGGTGCTGACCTCCCTCACCTGGGAAGGCGCGGCGGACCGCTACCCCCAGGGCGTGCCCCAAAAAGTGCGGGCCCAAATCCGCCATGAGTTGGACCTGATCGCGCAACTTCAATATGCCCCCTATTTCCTGACCGTGCATGATCTGGTGCGCTTCGCCCGGCAACGGCAGATCCTGTGCCAGGGCCGGGGGTCGGCGGCCAATTCGGCGGTCTGCTACTGCCTGGGGATCACGGCGGTGGACCCGGACCGGGTGGATGTGCTGTTCGAACGGTTCATCAGTTCGGAGCGCAACGAACCACCGGATATCGATGTGGATTTCGAGCATGAACGGCGCGAGGAGGTTATTCAATATGTCTACCAGCGCTATGGCCGGGAGCGGGCGGGGCTGACCGCGGCGGTGATCTCCTACCGGCGGAAATCCGCGATCCGCGAGGTGGGCAAGGTCTTGGGCCTGTCGGAGGATGCCACCAATGCCCTGTCGCGCCTGGGCTTCGGCTATTCGGTCAAGGATCTGACCGACGATCTGGTGCGCGAGGCGGGGCTCGACCCCCGCGATACCGCCGTGCGCCGCACCATCGCGCTGGCCATGGAGATGGGGGGCTTTCCCCGCCATCTATCGCAGCATTCCGGCGGTATGGTGATGACCCGGGGGCGGCTCGACGAAATGGTGCCGGTGGAAAACGCCGCCATGGAAGACCGCACGGTGATCGAATGGGATAAGGACGATCTGGATGCGCTGGGCATCTTGAAGGTGGATGTGCTGGCGCTCGGCATGCTCACCTGCGTGCGCAAGTCCATGGATCTGATCACCGTGCATCATCGGCGCCCGCTGGAGCTGGCGACCGTGCCACCGGAGGACCCGGCCACCTACGATATGCTCTGTAATGGGGATTCCCTGGGCGTGTTCCAGGTGGAAAGCCGGGCACAGATGGCCATGCTGCCGCGCCTGAAACCGCGCTGTTTCTATGATCTGGTGATCGAGGTGGCCATCGTGCGCCCGGGGCCCATCCAGGGCGACATGGTGCATCCCTATTTGCGGCGCCGGGCCGGGCTGGAGGCCATGGACTATCCATCCCGGGATTTGGAAGCGGTGCTGGGCAAAACCCTGGGGGTGCCCTTGTTCCAGGAGCAGGCCATGAAAATCGCCATCGTCGCCGCCGGGTTCACCCCGTCGGAGGCGGACGGCCTGCGCCGCGCCATGGCGACCTTTCGCAAAAGCGGGCAAATCCACGGCTATCGGGAACGCATGATCGACGGCATGCTGGCGCGGGGCTACGATGCGGAATTCGCCGAACGCTGCTTCAAGCAGATCGAGGGCTTCGCCGATTACGGCTTCCCCGAATCCCATGCGGCCAGCTTCGCCCTGCTGGTCTATGTATCGGCCTGGCTGAAATGCCATTACCCGGCCGCTTTCGCCTGCGGCTTGCTGAACAGCCAGCCCATGGGGTTTTATGCCCCGGCGCAGATCATCCGCGATGCCCGCGACCATGGGGTCACCGTGCTGCCCGTGGATATCAACCTCAGCGATTGGGATAATGGCCTTGAGAGTCTTGATTTGCCCTCAGGCGCCCGGCGCCTGAGGGCAGAAAACAAAAAAACCAGCCCCGAACAGGGGTCGGCCGGCCAGCGCGCAAGCCAAGCATCCGGAGGATG
>JBMYUJ010000142.1:0-2858 GCA_049605255.1 Magnetospiraceae bacterium | reverse complement strand
ATACGCAAGTGGCGGAAAACCCACCGCCACCGCAACCGGCGGCCCCGGCCGCGACGCCACCCAGTCCTCCGGCAGTGCCAGCCCCCGCCGTGACGGCCTCCCCGACACCCGCACCGACGCAACCGGCCCCCGTAGAGGCGCCCGCGCCGCCCGTTCAGGCGCAACCGGCACCCGTTCCGCCTGCGCCGGAACCGGTCGCAACCCCGGCAGCGCAAACCGTGCCTCCAGAAGAAGTCGCCACACCCGCTCCGGCGCCCGCCGCACCGGTCATTATGGCGCAACCCGCCGCGCAACCGGTGGCCCAGGCCCCGCAAGCCGCGCCCGCCGGGAACCCGGCGCCAGAAGCTTATACCGAACCGCCGCCGCCGCGCATTCCGGCGGTACAGCCCCTTGGCAGTACGAAGGCCCATTTCAAGGCCGCTTGGGATGCCGTGGGCAATGGGCTCTATGGCGAGGCCATCGCCCATTTCAGCGCCGCGATTCGCCGCGAGCCGGGTTACGCAGATGCCTATTTCGGGCGCGGTTGGGCCTATGAAAAGGCTGGGCAATATCGCGAAGCCATTGCCGATTACAGCCGCACAATCGATCTGCGGCCCGACCATGTGAATGCGTATTTTGGGCGCGGTGTCTTGAACCTCTATTCCGGCAATTACCGGGAGGCGGGCAATGATTTTCATGTGGCCTCGGTCCGCTCAACCGGGGAGCTGAAAACCTATAGTCTCCTGTGGCGTTATATTTCCAAGGCGCGGGGGGATTCCGGCGCTGGGCGGGAATTGGAGCAGGATATTCTGGGCATTGATACGGAGGGCTGGCCGGGGGTACTCGCCGCCTATTTCGTCGGTTGGGCGTCGGAGCGCGACGTAATGCGCCGCACCCGGCAGGAAGATGCGCAAAAACAGCTAGACCGGGAATGCGTGGCCCATTTCTTCATTGGCCAGCAGCGCCTGATCGTGGGGGATATCGAAGGGGCAATCGAATCCTTCCGCCGCGCCGTGGCCACTGGGGCCTATCAGTATCGGCAATATGAGGCGGCGCGGGTCGAACTTCGGCGTTTGAACGAGAGCTAGGGTCCGGACCCTAGGGTTGGATCGGATAAGGTTGACGCATTTTATGCGCCAAACTCATCCGTGAATCGCACTTTGCCCTATTGAGCGAGGCGGATTCCTAAGAAAAAATCGAGACCGGGCGGCGATTATCGAATAGATCGCCGTCGATGGCCCGCCGGGCGAGATTTTGCGCTTGCTGATAGGCGTCCACTGCCTGTGCCACGAAGGAGGGGGCCGCGCCATCGCGGGACGAGGTATCCGCGTTGTCTTCCGTTTCGCCGCCCACAGCCGTATCCGCTTTTTCTTGAATTACATCGGGCTCTTGAGTGGCGGTCGCATCAGTCTCCGCCGGTCCTTGCCCTTGCTGGCTCTCGAACCGTTCCGCCTGCAATTCGGCAAGGGCTTCGGCGCGCAGCTGACGCGCCGCCGCCGCCACCTTCAAATCCTGGGAAGAAGGGTTTGCAGGCGCCAAGGCGGCCCGAATCACCTGATCCATCCGGGCGATGGTCTCGCTGGGGGTGCGGCCTGGGGAAATATCGATGGAGACCTCGCCACTGGTCGCGTAGAGCCGACCATCCGGGCCACGGGTATAGGTGTAGCTCGCGCCGCCGGTGAGCGAGCCACCTGCGGCCTGATGAGCCCGTTCATGGGCGCGCACTTCGGAATCGACGCGCCGCAACGCTTGAACCTGGGCGAGTTCCTCATCAGACAATTCACTGGAGTTGCCTGTGCCACGCGCGGCGGTGCCACCGGAACCTTGCGACTCCGATTGCTCTTGCGCGCTTACCAGCCCGGTACCGTCGACCAAGGCGCTGGAAGGGCGAGAGGTGGGGGGTGGCTGATTGGGGGTTTGCGGGTTTTGTGGCTCGCTGGATTGGGGCTCCAACGCGCGGACCGCTTCCACAACGTCCTTGACGCGCGCCAGCGACCCATCAAACAGAATGATGGGCGTATCCGGTTTTATCGCCCCAGCTAAAACCACGCCTCTTGTGATCCCATCTCACCGAGAAGAAAGGCGCGCAAGATATCCATGTCAGACGAAAATCACGCGCTTAACCGGTAATTTTAGGGATTTAGGGGGCGAATCGTCAATCAAACACTGAATGAGCTGCCGCAGCCGCAGGAAGAAGAGGCGTTCGGATTGTTTACCCGAAAGCTGGAGGCGACCAAATCTTCCACGTAATCGATCTCCGCGCCGTCCACCAATTCGAGGGACATGGGATCGATCACCACGGCCACGCCATGTTGTTCGAAGACCAAGTCATCATCCTCCGCTGCAGCATCCAGGCTGAAATTATAGGAAAAGCCGGAACAGCCCCCGCCAGTGATAGAAATCCTGAAGCGCAGGTCCGGTTTGCCCTCCATGGAAATCAACATGCCAATGCGTTTGGCGGCGGATTCAGTGATGGCGATCTTCTGTTGATCCTGCACGGCAATATTCATGGCAATCAGTCCCCGGGGGTAAAGAACCCATAGTTTATACCTTTCCTATGTAGTGTGACAGACGGGAATGTCAAACCCGCCAGAAAACCGAAAGCCGGGAAATCGCGCCCCTGCATTTCCGGCATTGCACGGGAACCGAGCCGGAGTTACGTTCCGCCCATGAAAACGACCATTCTCCTTGCGGAATACGCCTGCCATCCGGATCGCAGCCGGGGGCGCCTGCATGCCGAGCCGGAAAGTGCCACCCGATCGTGTTTTCAGCGAGACCGGGACCGGATCATCCATTCCCAGGCTTTTCGACGGCTGCAGTACAAAACTCAGGTGTTCGTCAACCATGAAGGGGACTTTTTCCGCACCCGTCTGACCCAC
>JBMYUJ010000141.1:0-2921 GCA_049605255.1 Magnetospiraceae bacterium | reverse complement strand
GGGGAGACGCGGACAGAGCGTGTCGCGTTTACCCCGTCGGAACAGGCTTATGTCGCAGATTTCTGCGGTTTGGACAAACGCTGGGAAGACCATCCGGAAACCGGCGAGACTGTCCTGACCTGCCAAGTGGTGGCGTTGGCCGATTGCGAATTACATGGACATACGGGGTCCATTGTCCACGTGCCCTCCGGCGCCGTCGTCAACCCGGTGGACAAACCAGCCAACTGGAATCAGGTCCGCGGGCGCGTGCTTTCCCGGCGGCCACCAATCGATGGACAGTGTCTATCCTTGGTCACCTTCGCCCGGGGCCATAAACAATATTTCCATTTCCTGGCGGAGTATCTGTTATGGGTCTGCCATTACATGGTTCACCATCACCAGCCGGGCACCCCGATTACCATCCTGACCCGTCCGGACTTGGCCCCCTTTCAAGAAAGTGCTCTCGCGTTCCTACGCCAGCGCTATCCGGAAATGCGGCACGAAACCCTGGGCGAGACGGAGAAGGTTGCGACACCGGGTTTGGTCTGGCTGTTTCGGAAAGGCCGCAACCCATATCACAGTTTTGTGGACCAACAGGCCATCGCGCTGTTAAGGGCACTCTATATCGACGGGTATGGATTGGCCAAAGCCGCCCCAGAAAAACCCTTGCTACTTTATGCCAGCCGCGCCGATGCGAAACTCAGAAACTTTACCAACGATGCCGCCGTGCGGGCGCTTTTGGATCAACGGGGGTTTGAGACCCATGTGGTGGGTAACTTGGATCATCCCACCCAGGCACGCTTGTTCCATGCGGCCGCGGTGGTCGTTTGTGCCCATGGCGCCGCGCTAACAAGCCAGATATTCTGTCGGCCCGGAACCCATGTGATTGAAATCAGCGCGGCGGATTTTGTGCAAAGTACCTATCTTTGGATGGCCAAACAGCTTTCCCTGAACCATCATCCGGTGATCGGCGGGAAGGGGGATTCACAGCAGAATTTCGAGGTGGATATTCCGGCCCTCACCGCTGTCTTGGACAGCCTGGACATCAAGGAGACAGCCCCTTGAGCGCGCGCATTCCGCTGTCTTGTTTCTTGATCACCTTCAACGAAGGTGACCGCTTGGATCGGACGCTCGCCGCCGTGGCCGATTGGGTCGATGAAATTGTCGTGGTTGATTCCGGGAGTACGGATCAGACCCTGGCGGTGGCGGAGGCCCACGGCGCACGGGTATTCCAAAGGGAATGGCCGGGATACGGCCCACAAAAGCGCTTTGCCGAGGATCAGTGCCGCCATGACTGGGTCTTGAACCTGGATGCGGATGAAGAGGTTACCCCCGCCCTGGCGGCGGAAATCCAGGCGTTGTTTAGCGGGAACGGGCCGCCGTTAGACTATTATAGATTCCGTGTTACCACTGTCTATCCGGGGTTTGACAAACCCCGCTGGCTGGCCGAGACCTACAACATCGTGCGGCTTTATAAACGTTCTGTTGGGCGCTATTCAGACAGTCCCTATTGGGACCGGGTGGACATCTCCGGCGGACAGGGCGGGCAATTGTCTGCCATTGTCCACCACCATTCCGTCCGGTCCCTCTCGCATAAAATCGACAAGCTGAACCGTTATACAGACCTGCAGGTAGAAAAGGGGATGGACAAACCCCTGCCGCTGCTTGTGCTACGGTTCTTCACCGAGTTGCCGGTCGCCTTCATCCGCTATTATGTTTTCCGGCGGCATTTCACGGGCGGGCTCTATGGCATTGCCACGGCCAGTGTCTCGGCTTTTTTCCGTTGGATGCGCATCGCCAAGATTTTGGAGCGCCGCCGGAGTGAGAAACGGTGACGCTCAGCCTCCTGCAAGCCATGGCGGGCGCCCCCAAAGGCGGGGCGGAAGGTTTTTTCGAACGCCTGGTGCTGGCGCTTCAATCTGAATCCGATATGGATCAAACCACCGTGATTCGCCGCGATGCGGAACGGGCGGCGCGCCTCAAAATCGGGGGGGTGGATGCTATCGAGCTCCCCTTCAAAGGACGGGCGGACCTGTGGACCCCTTGGCGCTTGGGGCAACTCTTGCGCGCCCGAAAACCCGATATCGTATTGACCTGGATGAACCGGGCCACCCGCATGATGCCGAAAGGGAAAGGCCCGGTCATGGTGGCCCGCTTGGGCGGGTATTACGATCTTAAATATTACCGGGGCTGTGATTGGCTCGTCGCCAACACGCCGGGCATTGCCGAATATCTGGTTGCCTCCGGCTGGCCAGAGGATCGGGTCCGCGTGTTGCCCAATTTTGTGGAATCGACGCCGGGCAAGGCCCTGAGCCGGACGGGTTTCGGCATTCCTGAGTCGGCGCCGTTGCTGTTTTCCCTGGGGCGCCTACATGTGAACAAGGGCTTTGATGCGCTACTGGATGCGGTGGCCAAGCTGCCCGGCGTGTATCTTCTCCTCGCCGGGGAGGGGCCCTTGGCGGGAGCCCTCAAGAAACAAGCTTCTGTCTTGGGGATCGAGGACCGCGTCAGGTTCCTTGGGTGGCGGCGGGATGGCCCGGATCTCCTGGCCACCTGCGATCTGTTTGTTTGCCCGTCTCGTCATGAACCGTTTGGCAACGTGGTGGCGGAAGCCTGGGCCCAGGGTGTGCCCGTGGTGTCTACTGCCAGCGAGGGGCCGGGGCGGATGATCGCCCATGGCGTGAATGGCATGCTCTGCCCCCTGGAAGACGCGGACGCCCTTGCCGAAACCATGCAAAAACTGTTGGACGGGCCAACCTATGCCGCCGAGATTGCCGCCGCGGGTCGATTGACCTACGAAACCCATTATGCGCGGGAGCCCGTGGTGGCGGCCTATAAAAGCTTCTTTTGGGAGATCGCCAATCGCCATGCATGACAAGGCGGAAATTGAGGAGGCGGCCCGGCGCTTGATTGCCGAATATGGAGATAAGGCGGCGGCGCGC
>JBMYUJ010000140.1:0-3019 GCA_049605255.1 Magnetospiraceae bacterium | reverse complement strand
AAGGAAATTTGGTGGGGGATCAACACGGAAACACCCAATCAGCGATTTTCCTTCCCCGCCTCGGATGGCCTCTCCTATGCGGGAATCGGCGAAGATGTGCCCATCTTCAAAAAGGTGCCAAAGGGCACCCGCTTCGTGACCGTACGCCTCGTATTCAAGGATGATACGCAGTCGGATGTGGTGCGGTTTGATAATCCGGCTGCACAGTAACCCCTATCGTTATTCCGCCAGCACCTTACCCACCAATTCGAAACTGATAGCGAAAGCGGCCAGCCACATCAGAATCACCAACAGCGTAATACCTATGGTTGCGGTATTGCGCATGACCGCACTATCGGTCCGCACCACCGCCTTGGCGGTAAACACCCCATGCCACAGCCACAAAAACGGGTTTAGCCCAAGAGCAATCCAGAAATCAAAGACCAGAGCCCAAATTTCAGAAAACAACAGGGTGGCAATAAAAAAGAAGGTGACAGGCCCAAAATACCGGTTTCGAAACAGGCGCCGGAACTTAATGAGGGAGCGAGGCTTCCCGTCTCCAATCCTCTCAATTTTGGCTCTCATCCTTATGCCTCAAAATATGTTTTTGTTATAATTGCCGATATTGTCTTCAGGCTTGTAAAAAATATCAAGGACTACAACCTATATAACACAAGAATGTGATCCTAACGTGTTCGGGTCTTGGGGATATGACATGGCGAAAAAGCCCCACGCTGGGGTATCATGCCGCATCGTTCTCCACTTTTTCACATGATGACATTATGCGTTTTTGTTGCATTTTTATCCTGCTAATTTTGCTTTTCCCGCTGACCGATTCAATTGCGGCGGGCGAAACCCGGGTCGCCCTGGTGATCGGCAATAACGACTATACCCATCCCGCTTTACCCGATCTCAACAACGCCCGCACCGATGCGGAAGGCGTTGCCAAGAGCTTGGAAAATTTAGGATTTAAGGTAACCCTTCTGGTAGATGCCACGCGGCGACGCATGGTGCGGGGTATCGCGGTTTTTGAGCAGGACCTGGAAAAAGCGGATGTGGGCCTGGTGTTCTATGCCGGACATGGTATTGAATCCCAAGGCATCAACTATTTGATCCCCACCGATGCCCGCCTGGAGATCGAAGCCGACCTGCGCGCGGAAGCCGTGGATGCGAGCCAGATACTCGACGCCATGCATTATTCCGGCGCGCCGATGAATATTCTCATCCTGGATGCCTGCCGGGATAACCCCCTGCCCCGCCGCACCCGGTCGGCCAGCCGGGGATTGACCCGCCAATCCCTGCCCCAAAACGCCGCCGGGATCGCCATCCTCTATTCGGCGGGGGAGGGCCAGGTGGCGCAGGATGGCCCGCCCGGCGGACACGGGGTATTCACCGGAAAGCTGCTTCAGGCTTTGGAGCAGCCTGGCTTAAAAATTGAAGACGTGTTTAAGCGCACCGCCGCCGCTGTCGCCACCGAAACCGGTTATCAGCGGCCCTTCATGATGTTCAATATCCAAGGGGATTTCATCTTCAACGAGGCCGGGCCCGCAATCGCGACCCCAACCGCCCCCATAGACAAGGAAACCGTGTTCTGGAACTCGGTGAAGGAAAGCCGCAGCCCGGAGGATTTTGAAGACTATCTCAGCCAGTTCCCGGACGGCACCTTCGCCCCCTTGGCCAAACGTCGGATGGCTGTCTTGCGAAGACCCCCGCCTGAAACTCCCGATACGTCGGCAGCGGACTTGGAGCAGGAAGTCGCGCTGTGGAAAGCCATGGAAACCATCGGCACCAAGGAGGCCTATCAATCTTACTTAAAGGCCTATCCGGAAGGTCTGTACCGGGATCAGGCAAAGCAAAACATATTGAAAATCGGTATTCGAAAGCTGGATGCCGAATTGGAGCGGGAACTGATCCGTGAGGAAATCCGACAGGAATATCAGGCGAAAAACCGCCTCACGCCGCCCGAGCTTTCCCCCGGCACGTTCTTTCGGGATTGCCCCCATTGCCCGGAGATGGTGGTGATCCCCCCCGGGGTTTTCCGCATGGGTGATCTGCAAGGGACCGGCGAGGCCGATGAAAAACCAGCCACGTCCATTGACCTCGGCACCGCCTTTGCCATGAGCCGGTTCGAGATCACCCAAGACCGCTGGAAGGCGATCATGGGCACCACCCCCAGCTTCAATGCGGGTCCCAACACTCCGGTCGAAGGCATCACCTGGCACGATGCCCAGGCATTCGCTGAAAAGCTTTCCCGCGATACCGGGCAAACCTACCGCCTCCCCTCGGAGGCGGAATGGGAATATGCCGCGCGGGCGGGGTCTGAAACCGCCTATTCCTGGGGCGACACCGCCGATCACGCCCAGGCCAATTACGGCAAAGACGCGTGCTGCGGCGGCTATGCCGAAGGAGCCGACCAGTGGGAGAAAGCCGCCCCGGCGGGGAGCTTCCCGGCCAATGCCTTTGGCCTGCAAGACATGCTGGGCAATATCTGGGAATTCACCCTGGATTGCTGGCAGGATGGTCACGATGGTGTTCCCACCGATGGGACCGCCCGCCCGGGCCAGGACTGCAGTTATGTGGTGGTCAAAGGGGGCTCCTGGCTGGAACCACCCGACAAAATCCGCGCCGCTGAACGCAAGGCGTTTTCCAAATCAGGTCGCAACGCCACCATCGGTTTTCGGGTCGTTCGGGAACTGGGCCCCGAAACACCAACGGTCCAGCGTTAGCATTCGGGCATGTTCACCGCCAAACCGCCGGTGGAGGTCTCTTTGTATTTGCTGCTCATTTCCTGGCCGGTTTCGCGCATTGCCTGAATGCAATGATCCAAGGGCATGAAGTGGCTTCCATCTCCGCGCAGGGCGAGGGACGCGGCGGAGACAGCCTTGATGGCGCCCAGCCCGTTCCGCTCGATGCAGGGCACCTGAACCAACCCGGCGACGGGATCGCAGGTCATGCCCAAATGATGCTCCAGGGCGATCTCCGCCGCATTTTCGATCTGCTCGTTGCTGCCGCCCTGGAGGGCGCAAAACCCCGCCGCCGC
>JBMYUJ010000139.1:0-3086 GCA_049605255.1 Magnetospiraceae bacterium | reverse complement strand
GGGGTATTCGAGGGCTTCAACATGGCAGCCTACAGATTAATGTTCTCTTAATGTTCTATAATACCCCTCCCCTTGGGTCAATGAAAATTGGATGGATTTTTAGGGGCGCCGCGCATCATCCTGGGAGGGGGAGGCACGCAACCCCCTCAAAACACCGGGAGAATTACATGAAAAAAGCGTTATTAGGACTGGGTTTAGTGATCGCGGCCAGCACTGCCGCCAACGCCGAAACACCGCTGGAGCGGGGCACCTATCTGATGAACAGCATCGTGGCCTGCGGCAATTGCCATACGCCCATGGGGCCCAATGGCCCGATGATGGATAAGGAGCTGTCGGGCGGCCCGACCATTGAGATCGAGGGCATGGTCGCGGTTCCCGCCAACATCACCCCCGACCCGGAAACCGGCATCGGCAACTGGACCGACGAGGAGATCATCCTGGCGATTCGCGAAGGCAAACGCCCGGACGGCACCATCATCGGCCCGCCCATGCCCATCGAGCAATATCGGGGCATGTCGGACAATGATGCCAAAGCCATCGTGGCGTAATTACGATCGGTCAAACCGATCAAGAATGAGACCCCGGCGTCCAGCTATCCCTTCCCGCTGCCCCCCAACTGGGGCCCGGCGGTGGGCTCGGTCCCCGATCCAGATCATACGAACCAGCTCGCCTATGGGGAATATCTGGCCGGACCGCTGGGGCACTGCAAGGAATGCCATACGCCGATGATTAAAGGCCATTTCGATTATGAGAATTATGCCTTTGCGGGCGGTTTCGCCATTCCCGGCCCCTGGGGTGTTTCCGTCTCCGCCAATCTGACCCCCCATCCGGAAGACGGCATTGCGGGGTATGCCGACGCGGAGATCATTCAGGCGATAACCACCGGCGTCATCGGCGACCGCAAACTGCGCCCGCCCATGCCGTTCGGCTATTACGCCAATATGACGCAGGATGACCTGAACGCCATCGTCGCATATTTGCGCAGCTTGCCGCCCATCGCGTCTCCGGAATAAACGAAAACCGCCTAAAACCGGTCCAGGGTCAGGCCGGTCATGTCGATTGCGGGTTGCTTGCCGGAGATCAGATCGGCGAGCAGCCTGCCCGACCCCGCCGCCATGGTCCAGCCCAGGGTGCCATGGCCGGTATTCAACCACAGCCCCTGGATCGGGCTGGCCCCCAGAATCGGCACGCTATCTGGCGTTTGGGGCCGCAACCCCGCCCACGGATCCACATGGGTGAAATCCCCGCAACCGGGGAACATCTCCTGCGCGATCCCCCCCAGAAATGCCGCCCGCCGGGGCCTGATGGCCGTGTTCCAGCCATCGAATTCCGCCGTGCCCGCCACCCGCAGCACCTCCCCCAACCGGCTGAACACGATCTTATGTTCATCGTCGATCAGGCTAACCTCGGGGGTCTTCTCCGGCGCGGTCACGGGAATGGAGATGGAATAACCTTTTGCCGGATAAATAGGCAAAGGTAGCCCAATCCCTTGCGCCAGCGGCACGCTGTAACTGCCCGCCGCCAGCACATAGGCATCGGCGGTTTCCACCCCCCGCGCGGTTTCCACCCCCGTCATTTTCCCGTTCGCGGCCCGCAGGGCGGTAATCGGACATTCATAGCGGAAGGTCACTCCCGCCGCCGCCGCGACCTTGGCCAAACCTTCAGTGAACCGCCGGGCGTTGCCACTCCCATCGCCAGGGGTAAAGCAGCCCCCCACCAGACGCGGCGCGGCGGCGGCAAAGGCCGGTTCCAGGCTGACCAATTCCTCGGTCGCCACCATGCGGATATGGAGGCCATGATCCACCATGATCCGGGCATTCTCCCGCGCTTTTTCGAACGCTTTGCCAGATCGGAAGAAATGCAAAATGCCCTGCGCCCGCTGGTCATAATGGAGGCGGGTGTCGGCCTGCAACTCAGCCATCACCTCCCGGCTATAGAGCGCAATCCGCAACGCCCGTTCAGTATGGGCGCGGACCCGCCGCGGGCAGGCATTCACCACGAACCGGGAGAGCCAGCGCGCCAACGGCAGATCGAACCGGGGATGCAATAATAAAGGCGCATCCTCCCGACCGATCCATTTCAGGGCGTTCCAGATATTCCCCGGTGTGGACCAGGGCGTCACATGGCTGCAGGAGAGTTGGCCGCCATTGGCGTAGCTGGTTTCCAGCGACGGGCCCGGCTGACGGTCCAGCACCGTCACCGCATGTCCGGCACGGGAAAGGAAATACGCAGTGGCGACGCCGACAACACCGGCGCCGAGCACAAGAACCCGCAAGGTCGATTCTCCTGGCTTCGGGGGCATGTGACCGCTTTTGCGGTAGGTCCGGTCGGGGTTATAGTCGGGATAAGTTGGCAACGAAACGATTAATGGCCATGCACGGCGACGAAATACTCACCATTGCGGAAATGTACCGGGCCGATGCCCTGGCCATCGCGGGCGGCATCTCCGGCTTTACCCTGATGGACAACGCGGGGCATGGCATCACGCGGGAGATTTTGGAACGTTGGGCCCCCTGCCCGGTGACCATCCTTTGTGGCCCCGGCAATAACGGCGGCGATGGGTTCGTGGTCGCCCGGCTGCTAAAGGCCCATGGCTGGCCGGTGACCTTGGCCCTGCTGGGCGCCATAGAAAAGCTTTGCGGCGATGCGGCGGCCCATGCGGCCCGCTGGGACGGCGACATCCTGGCCTGCACACCGGAAGTCATCGCCCATGCCGGGCTGGTGGTCGACGCGCTGTTTGGCGCGGGGCTATCGAAACCGGTGGGGGGTGCCGCCGCCGCAACCCTGCAAGCCGCCGCCGGAAAAGGCCTGCCCCTCGTGGCCGTGGATATGCCCAGCGGCGTGCAGGGCGATACGGGCGAGATTCTCGGCAGTGCCGTACCCACCGCCCTGACAGTCAGTTTCTTCCGGCCCAAGCTGGGGCATTTCCTCTATCCGGGGCGGGGCCTGATCGGCGAACTGAAAATCGTCGATATCGGCATCCCGGAAACGGTGTTGGCGGAGATCAAACCCCGTCACCGGGTGAACCAACGGGACGCCTGGCGCCCCGCCCTGCCGCAACCTCAGGTCATGGGTCATAAATATGA
>JBMYUJ010000138.1:0-3087 GCA_049605255.1 Magnetospiraceae bacterium | reverse complement strand
GAGGATAAATCATGCAACGACAGGTTTTAACCGCCCTTGGGGCGGTTTTTTTATTGGCGGGCTGCGCGGGCGCGTTTCCCGGCAATCCGCAAAATCACGCGGGCCTAACGATGGCGGAAGTTTTTTGGGAGGATGGTGCCCTAAAGTCCGCCTCTATCATCGACGGTAAAGAAAAACAGGACGTTGCTCTTGTTGTTCGCCTGCCGGAGGGAGGGTCTGTTGATTACCGCGCTGCCGGGGTTAGCGCGTTTCAAGGTCAGGCGATTCGCGGCGCGGTCGAACAGGCGGTTGCGGCGCATTTGGCGGATGCGGCGCCTGGCGTTGTCCAAGCAATTACGGAAACAATCTTGCGAGGAATCGCGCTCCAGACCGGGGCCGGTCTCGCAAAGGGGGCGGCGGGGGTTGTGGTGCCCGTCGTCTCCGGGGGCGGGGGAGGGTAAGGCTCATGGGGGAGGTCTTATCATTTCCCGCCCCGAATCCAATCATGGAAACCGATAGCCGGGGGGAGGCGGATACGTCGCCATACGACCGCACCAGTGAGGATATCTACATCCTGCGAGGGGCGCGCCGCGCGGATGAAATAGATTGGCCTGACGGGCCGCTAGACCGCCATCCGCTGGCGTTAGAGTGGCGATCGGATTCGGGCCGGGTTTACGATATCGTCGTCCCGATAGGGTTTGTGTGCGACCTGGCATCCACCCCGGCCTGGTCCCTGACGCAAAATTCTGGTCGGTATAATGTGGCGGCGGTGGTGCATGATTGGTTGTATTTCAATGCCGCGCCAAACGTCTCTTGGCGTTTCGCCCCATTCTTGCGGGGCATGACGCGAAAGGAAGCGGATGAATGTTTTCGCGATATTATGGTTGATATAGGGGTTGGATTTTACCTGCGGAATAAGATGTATTTGGCTGTTCGCGTGGGTGGATGGCGTGCCTGGCGAACGTGACATTTTGGGTAACAACTTGGGTAACAAAAGCTGGGTTGTTACCCAAGTGTCCCTTATTAAGTTATTGTTTTTGTGAATTTTAAGAAATTAAATTTTTTGAATGGCGGAGGGAGGGGGATTCGAACCCCCGATACAGGTTATCCCCGTATGACGGTTTAGCAAACCGTTGGTTTCAGCCACTCACCCACCCCTCCAGCGGTAGCGGGCCGGGGTTCCCCGGCTGGCTCTTCGGGAGACTACTTACAGACCGTGTTTCGCACTGTCAATAATATGCAGACGGGACTTCCTAATCAGGGAGTTTATCGGTCATATAACGTTCCAGGGCCCGCCGAAGGTCTTCCGACAAGGGCAGGGATTTCTCCGATTTCGTATCCGCCCACACCATCACCGATTCCGTCGTACCGAAGCAGCGGTCCTTGGTGAACATGCCTTGCCCCAGCACCACCGAGGTACGTCCCAAGCTGAGCACCCGGGTGCCGATGCGCACCGAGTTGGGGTAATAGGCGGCGGCAAGAAAATTCACCGTCAGGCGGACAATGACCCAGCCAACCCCTGAACCATCGGTCGACCCGGGCCAGGAGGCCTCGGCGAAAGCGACGCGCCCGGATTCCGCGTAGGTGGCAAACGCCACATTGTTCACGTGGTTTAGGCGGTCCAGGTCGGCGAAGCGGATCAGGTCCTCGGTCCAATAGGGATAGACATCGGGATCGCGCAGATCGAGAGACACAGGGATGGGGGTGGTGGTCATTGGGATCCTTTCGCGGGCGAGGAGTAGGGAGAAAGTGCATAAAGAGCGACCGCTGCCGCATTGGAAAGATTGAGACTTTCCACGGAATCCGCCATGGGAATATGGAACAGCAGGTCACAGGATTCCGCCGTTAACCGCCGCAAACCTTTTCCTTCGGAGCCCAGCACCAGGGCGATTTTTTGTCCCGGGTCCGCCTGGGGCAGGCCCATGGTGGCTTTACCGTCCAGGCCCACGCACCAAAATCCGGCTTCTTTCAGCGTCCCCAAGGTTCGGGCGAGATTGGTGATTCGCACATAAGGGATTTTTTCCAATGCTCCGGAAGCGGCCTTGGCGAGCGTTCCCGTGGCTTCCGGTGTTCCCTTGTCGGGCACCACGACGGCGAGAGCGCCAAAAGCCGCGGCGGAGCGTAAAACGGCACCGATATTATGGGGATCGTTGGCTTGGTCCAGAATCACCACGATTCCTGCTTCCCGTTCAGCCCAACGGTCGCACAAAATATCAAAATTGACCGGGGGGAGGGGATCGCAGAGGAGGGCGATGCCTTGATGCACGGCGCCCGGGGGCAGCAAGGTGTCCAAGTCCAGCCGGGCGGAAATCTCCGGTTGCAGCGGGAGGCTCGGCAATGCGCGTGCCGCTTCTTCCGTGGCGAGCAGGCGCTTGGGCTTGCGTTGGGGATTGGCGAGTGCCGCCAAAACAGTGTGCGTCCCGAACAGCCAATTATTGCCGATTTTTGGCTTGGCACCGCTCGAACGCGGCGGGCGGCGATTTTTCTTGGAATGGGATGTCATCGCGATCTGCGTCAAAATATCCTGTGGTGGCAGGCCCTCAAGGCGGTCATAGCTATCACGGGTTTCGGCGGGAGTCGACGGATGCGGGGAAGTCATCGCGGTGCGGGAAGCAAAAGGCATCATTGGGGGGTGAAAAAGCAGACATTTAACCACCGAATAAAAGTTGACAAGGCAGCTAAAATCGCAATAGTTCAGCCTTCCTCTGCTCCATGTTTGGGGCACGGGTCCCGGAGGGGTGCCCGAGTGGCTAAAGGGGACGGGCTGTAAACCCGTTGGCTATGCCTACGTTGGTTCGAATCCAACTCCCTCCACCAGTTTTTTTTCCGGACGCGGTGGGAGCGTCGTGTTCCGGAAGTAGGCTTGGCCCCGAAGGCGTGGGTCTGGGCTTCGCGGGCGTAGCTCAATGGTAGAGCAGAAGCCTTCCAAGCTTACGATGAGGGTTCGATTCCCTTCGCCCGCTCCAATAAGTGCTTCGTGTCGGCCCTTGGGCTACCGCACGGGGTTTGCGTGATACAACCGGCATGACGCCAAAACGAGAACGGAAGTCGAAGAATGTCGAAGGAAAAGTTTGCGAGGACGAAGCCGCACTGCAACGTTGGGACGAT
>JBMYUJ010000137.1:0-3123 GCA_049605255.1 Magnetospiraceae bacterium | reverse complement strand
GATCCTTACGCGGCCCATCGGGCGGCGCCCGCCATGCCACCGTTCAGCCCGGGGAAAATCCCCGTGGGGCTTCCCATTCCTGAACGAGACCGCCGCATTCTCGCCTATCTCCCCGCCAAACATCCGAAACTACAGGCCTTGGTCACCGCCATGGGCGCCACGGGCGCCCGGGTAGACCTGGTGTTGCCGCACCCCCCGGCCACCTTACAGATCCCGAAAACCGTTCACCTGCACCAGTCCCCCTTGGACCTCGCCGAGGTGCTGCCAGCGGTGCGTTTGCTGGTGTACCATGGGGGCTTGATCACGGCCCATGCGGCGATCATGGCGGGCACGCCGCAGGCGGTATTTCCGGTCAATCTGGAGCATCTCATCACCGGCACGAGCCTGGAAGCTTTGGGCGTTGCCCGGCCCTTGCCGGAGAAAACCGTAGAACGCAGCTACAAAGACTACATTTCTGGTCTATTGGAGGACGCCCCGCTCGCCCAAATGGCCCTGGAAAGCGCCGCACTTATGCGCCCAGAGCTTATCGAGGCCATCTTGGAAAGCACCGTTCAGGCCTGCGAAAACCTTCTGTAAGTTACCCTTTGATCGGCATGCAATATTGATTAGCGGCTTGCAATTGCTGGCACCGCCGGGTGGCCGCCGCCCGGCTCTCAAAAGGCCCGGCGATCAGGCGGTAGATGGTACCCTTGCCCTTGACGGTCGTCCGGGTCACCGAATAGCTGAGGCCAGACAGGGCGGCCCTGTTCTTCGCCTCGATCTCCCGCCACCCTTCTTCCGCATCCCGGGCATTGTTGTAGGAGGCGAGATGAATCCCGATCCCGGCTGCCACCCGGGTCCCCTGTGGGGTCGCGGCGGCACGGGGGGTGGGCCGCGCCGGACGGGCGGCGGGCTTCACGGTTTTCGGCGCCGAAGATGCGGATTTACGTGGGCTGGCGGCGCGCGGTTGCGCTGGCGCGGGCGGGCGGTTGGCCGCCGCCGCCCGTTGCCCGCGGGGTGAGCGGATCGCCGCCCGCTCCGCCGTATATTCAGCGGCAGTAATCAGATCGGCCTGGCGCAACCAATCCAAGCGTTGCAAGAAGTTCAAGGATTTGATCCCCGGCGCGGAGGCGCGAACGGTCGGCGCGGTATGTAACAAGGAGTCCAGAATCACGCGCCGCTCGTTGGTGTGTTGCGCAACGGTAATGGCACCCAGATCCAGCGATCGGCCCAGGGCGCGGAGCCGGGCGGCGATCTCCTCGGCGCTGGGCACCGTCCGGCTTACCCCCGCCGCCGGTTCCGACTGCGAGAGCGGTAACAAAGCCCCCAAATTCGCCTGCCGCCGGGTCGCCCGCTCCTCGGCAGTAATCAAACCATCCTTCAACAGGGCGTCCAACACCTCGAAACGGGAAACCGCATTGCGGTCTTCCGTTTGCAGCGGCGCTTTGGAATCCGCCACCGCCCGGCTTGGTAAATATCTATCCGTCGTGCCCGTCGCCACCACATTGGTGGGCGCCGTGGGCGAAGCAGCTTGCTGTACTGGCGCCCCGCCCAGGGCATCCCGGCGTTCCCGCGCGATGGCGATCAAAGGGCGTGGCCCCGGGCCGCCCACCCAAAGGGTTTTCGTAACCGGTGGATTGGTATCGATCAGGGTTTGATACAAGGATCGCGCACGGTTTTGGTTCCCAAGCCCTTCTTCAGCAAGAGCAAGCCCCAGCAAACCATGGGCATCCCCCGGGTCGCGCAGCATGGATTCCTGGAACAGATCGCGCGCTTCCAAGTATTTTCCGCGCGACAGATGGGCCAGCCCCCGGTCCGTCGAATCGGACAAGATCGGCGCGTTGGTCACGGCTGCTGACGGCCCCCGCGCGGTGCCATCCGGGTTCCAGAACTCTTCGTCCAGGGCTTCACCAGTCATCAAACCGCCGCAGCCGCTTAAGCCAAGAACCCCGGCCAGAACCAGTAGTCTAAAAGAATGGGAAAACCTGGACACCGGGGCCCCTTATGACCGTCACCGCAACAGGCGACAGCTTAACCGGCTCTGGCGTTAATTTCTAGGCAGCGCGTTCGGCAACGACTTTTTGGTACAATCCGCCGAAATAGGTATCCTTGCGCCAGCGGAAATGCCCTGCTTCCGCCGCGAAATCGGGAATCTCCCGACGGCAAAGACCCGGGGCATAGGGCTCCAGATACTTGAAGATACCTGCCATGATTGGGCGGGCCGGATGCCAGGGATGGGATTGATGATAATCAACAAACACGGCTTTCCCGCCCGGTTTCACCCGGGAAAGCAACCCATCCACCACCAGATATTTGTAATCATCGGGCACCTCGTGCAGCAGGAAGAAACAACAGACTCCATCCAGGACCTCGTTTTCCCGCGCCGCGGCATCCGCTTGGCGCAGGGTGATATTGGCCATGCCGCTAAACTTTCGGCGGCAGTTATCCAATTGCAAACCCGAAATATCCCGCAGCAGCAGTTCGCCTGTTGGGCCCAATTGCTCTGCCAACCGCGCAGAAAAATCGCCGTAAACGCAGGCCGGTTGCAAAACCCGGTCACCCGCCTGGAACTCAGAGATGGCAGCACGTTGCAATCGGCGATAATTACCCCATAAAATAGCGTTCACGACCACATGGGAATCCAGCACGCGCATGTTGCGCGGGGTCAGATACGCCCAACGGTAGGTTTTGACCAAATATTCCGGTAAAACCTGTTTACCGCAACCGTCCCAGTCGGTCCTATGGAGCATGGGTACCTCCTACTGCGAGCCAATGTCAGGGTGAGACTGCCGGCGAACACCGGCTTTGTTGCGACAGCGAACAAGGTTTATTATGGTGCGCTAATCTTGGCGGGTAAACTGAAAATTGCGCAAAGCTCCTCCGCAACCGGCGGGACCCTGGCGGTGGCAGGCTTTTTGGGTCGGCCTCTCCAGACCAGACAAGGATGACGACACCCCTCGTTGATCCCTGCCCGCTCTGCGGACGCCCACTCATCGCCGGGAAGTCTGTGGATCGGCATCACTGGGTCCCCCGGCGGCACGGCGGGACCGACTGGAGTTGGGTCCATGTGATCTGCCACCGTATGGTGCATGAACTGTTCACGCCCCGCGATCTGGCTGAGACTTTTACGACCCCAGAGGCGAT
>JBMYUJ010000136.1:0-3339 GCA_049605255.1 Magnetospiraceae bacterium | reverse complement strand
GCGGCGGAGACAGCCTCCGCCGTGATGCCGAAATGCTTATAGAGGTCGCCCGCAGGGGCAGAGGCCCCAAAGCCAGCCATGCCGACGAAGGCGCCGGTCTCGCCAAGATAGCGATCCCAGCCTTGGCGCACCGCCGCCTCGACAGCGACCCGCACGGTGCCCGGCCCGAGAACTTCCGCCCGGTAGGTGGCATCTTGTGCCTCGAACAGCTCCCAACAGGGCATGGAGACCACGGCGGTGGGAATCCCCTCCCCTTGCAGCGCCTCGCGGGCGGCCACAGCGATCTGCACTTCAGACCCCGTGGCCAACAAGGTAACCTTCCGGGGACCATCCGCTTCTTGCAAAACATAAGCACCCTTGGCACTCAGGTTTTCCGCCACATGGGTGGTGCGCAGCGTGGGCACACCCTGGCGCGACAGCACCATGCCAGAGGGTGTATTGGCGCTCTGCACCGCCAGCATCCAGCATTCCGCCACCTCGACCGCGTCGGCAGGCCGATAGACATTGAAATTGGGCAAGGCCCGCAGGTTGGCGAGGGTCTCCACCGGCTGGTGCGTGGGCCCATCCTCGCCCAGGCCGATAGAATCATGGGTGAGCACGTAGATCACCCGCTGTTCCATGAGGGCGGACAACCGCATGGCGCCGCGCATGTAATCGGCGAACACCAGGAACGTACCGGAAAACGGAATGAACCCACCGTGCAAGGCGATGCCGTTCATGATCGCCGCCATGCCATGTTCCCGCACCCCGTAATGCACATAGCGACCCAAGGGGTTTTCCACGGTGATAGAGGGGGTATGACTGGTCACGGTGTTATTGGACCCGGTCAGATCGGCGGAGCCGGAAATCAACTGCGGGATCGCTTCGGTCAACGGCTCCAAGGCCATGCCGGACGATGCCCGGGTCGCCTTTTTCGGCGCTTCCTCGGCCATTTTCTGTTTATGGGCGTTAAGGCTGTCGATCCAACCCTTCGGCAAATCCCCCGAAACCGCCGCTTGGAAAGCCGCGCCATTGTCGGCGCCATTCAGCTTTTCTTCCCAAGCCGCGCGGGCGGCCTTGCCACGACCGGCGACCTCCCGCCAAGCGGCAAGAACATCCTCGGGCACCACGAAGGGGTCATGGGGCCAGTTCAAGGCCGCCCGGGTGGCCGCGATTTCTTCCGCCCCCAAGGGTGCGCCATGGGTTTTGTGCGACCCTCCCAAGGAGGGCGCACCATAGCCGATGGTGGTCTTGCAGCCGATCAGCGAGGGTTGGTCGGTTGCCGCCTGCGCCGCCGTGATTGCCGCCTCGATCGCCGCCGCGTCATGACCATCGACGGAGGTGACCTGCCAGCCACTCGCGGCGAACCGGGCCAACTGATCGTCAGAAACCGCCATGCTGGTTTTACCGTCGATGCAGATTTCGTTGTCGTCCCAAAAGACAATCAGCTTGCCCAGCTTATGATGTCCGGCGAAGGAAATCGCCTCCTGGCTGATCCCCTCCATCAGGCAGCCATCCCCGGCGATCACGTAGGTGCGATGATCCACAAGATCGCCATAGCGAGCATTCAGCAGTTTCTCGGCGAAGGCCATGCCCACCGCCGTGGTAATGCCCTGACCGAGCGGCCCTGTAGTGGTTTCAATGCCCTTGGCATGGCCATATTCAGGGTGACCGGCGGTTTTGGCGCCCAATTGCCGGAAGTTCGACAACTCCTGCGCCGTCATCTCCGGATAGCCGGTCAGATACAAAAGGGAATAGAGCAGCATGGAGCCGTGCCCGGCCGACAGCACGAAACGGTCGCGGTCTGCCCAATCGGGCGCATCCGGATCGAATTTCATGAACTTCCGGTACAGAACCGTCGCCACATCCGCCATGCCCATGGGCATCCCGGGATGCCCGGAATTGGCTTTCTGAACCGCATCGACCGACAGAAAGCGGATGGCATTCGCCATGTCTTTATTCGTTATCACGTGAACCATTCCCCTAAATCGCAGACAGCGCCCAACGCGGGCGCGACGTTTAATATCGTCTTAAGCCGAGCCTGCCAAGGGGAAGCGTTTTTTTCTTTATAATGACTCTCAAAACAAAGGCCCGCACCGGATTTCCGGGCGGGCCCAATCTTATATTCAACTGAGGTTGAAGGTCAGTACCCGACGGGATTCTTCCGTTGCCGTTCACGGGAAACGACTTGCTCATGATGCTCACCCAGCATTTCCGCCATATCCGGGCCAATCGCCAGAGTATAGCTGTGGCCAGAACGCACCCGACCGGATTTTGCGTCTACCAGTTTCGTGGTGACATAGACATTGTCATTGCCAACGGTATAAGTACCGACGACGAAGGCCTGAACATCAAACTTGTTGGCATAGCGGGCGCTCTTGTTTCGGGACAGGATGAACTCACCGCCCCCACGTTCGCCGTCCTCATACCAATGCTTGTGACCGCCTTTGTCACCCATATGGCGGATCCAAAGGTCTTTGCGCAGCAGCACTTCGCGCACTTCAAAGCCCATATTGGCGTAAGCCGCTGCCATCTGCTGCGCGGCGATCCGTCCGAAGGGAGAGGAATCATCCAAATGGTTCACATCCGCGAAAGAAACCGCAACCAATGCCTTGCCGGTATCCAGCGCGGGCATGGCCCGTTCCACCATCAGTTTTGCCGCCATTTCACTTTCGGCAATGATGTCGCTGTCTTGAACTGCGTGGGTCGTCTTTTCCTTGATCGTGCAGGCCGACACAGAGGCCATGAGAACCACGGCACCCAACGCGGTAAAAATCTTTTTCATAATTTCTGGCCCCTTCAGGTTTCGCTCAACCATGGATACATACGTAAATGGCACTGAAAGCCAACCTTACAAACCTGTCTCCACGCGCCCGCGATTTCTCGGCAATAACGCCTAAACACCTAAGTTCTAACAATCTTGCGCCCCCTCGACAACCGCTTTGGCGGTCGGTAACAACAAATTGTGCCCCTTAAGGCTTTACACTGTTGCAAAACTGTCGCAGAGCGCAGAGATTTTCTTTATCCTAGATTGGGTTATAAATCGGTAAATGCCTTAAACATCCAGTTCGGGCAACCACTTTGCAGAAGGTGTTGAATCGTGATCATCATCGGCGAGGTCGGAGACATGGATGCCGCCTTATGGGGTATCCTGCTATTTACCATTGTTCCATTTATTGTCGTCCTGGCGATCCTCACCATCCTGGGATCGGAAAACATAATTCTTAATGTTGCCTCGACAGCATTAGGGGCCGGCCTGATCACTGGGTCATTCTATTTATCTTATGGTTACTACGTTGAAGAGGATCCGAGCCTGGAACTCACCGGCGCGGTTTTCGCGGGATTAATTGTCGCCGGATA
>JBMYUJ010000135.1:0-3357 GCA_049605255.1 Magnetospiraceae bacterium | reverse complement strand
ATTGTCGTGGGCGCACCTGATTCCATGCAAGCGGAAGAGGTCTTCGGGGCCCTGTTCCAATATCCCGGCACCTTTGGCGATGTGCGGGATTTCTCCGATCTGATCTCCGAGTTGCACGCGGCCAAGGCGGTGGCGGTGATGGCGGCCGACCCGCTGGCGCTCGCACTCTTGAAACCCCCGGGGGAGATGGGCGCGGATATCGCGGTTGGCAATACGCAGCGGTTTGGCGTGCCCATGGGCTATGGCGGGCCGCACGCGGCTTATCTGGCCACCACCAACGATCACCGGCGGTCCATGCCAGGGCGGATCGTCGGGGTGTCCATCGATGCCCGGGGTAACAAGGCCTATCGGTTGGCGCTGCAAACCCGCGAACAGCATATCCGGCGCGAAAAAGCGACCTCTAACGTTTGCACCGCTCAGGCGCTGTTGGCGGTCATGGCGTCCATGTACGCGGTGTATCACGGCCCGGATGGGATCAAGGCCATCGCCCAGAAAGTCCATGCCAAGACCACACGGCTGGTGGCGGGCCTGCGGCAAATGGGCTGGACCGTGGAACCGGAAACCTATTTCGATACGGTGACCCTCAAGGTCGGGCCTTTGCAAGGCGTGGTCTTGAACGCCGCCGTGGCCAACGGGGTGAACCTGCGGCCCGTGGGCACAGATCGGGTCGGCATCAGTCTGGATGAACAGACCCGGGAGGAAACCCTGGAGGCCGTCTGGCGATCCTTCGGGGGCAATCTGCTGGCGGAGGATATTGCCGACCCCGGCATGTGCCTGCCGGAATCCCTGTTGCGGGAAACGGCCTATCTCACCCATCCCATATTCCATATGAACCGGGCGGAGGCGGAGATCACCCGGTACATGCGGCGCTTGGCGGACCGGGATTTGGCGTTGGATCGGGCGATGATCCCGCTGGGGTCCTGCACCATGAAGCTGAACGCCACGGTGGAAATGATTCCCATTACCTGGCCGGAATTTTCCGCCTTGCATCCTTATGCGCCGGCGGATCAGACCCAGGGCTATGCCAAGCTGATCAAGGACCTGGAACGGACCCTGTGTCAGATTACCGGCTATGACGCCATGTCCATGCAGCCCAATTCCGGCGCACAAGGGGAATATGCGGGGTTGCTGGCAATTCGCGGCTATCACCAATCGCGGGGCGATGCGCAGCGCAAAATCTGCCTGATTCCCATGTCGGCCCATGGCACCAACCCGGCTTCGGCGCAGATGGTGGGCTGGAAGGTGGTGCCCATCAAAACCGCGCAGAACGGGGATATCGATCTCGCCGATTTCACGGTCAAGGCCGAACAGGCGGGCGAGGCGTTGGCGGGCTGCATGATTACCTATCCATCCACCCATGGGGTGTTCGAGGATACGGTGCGCCAGGTCTGCGAGATCACCCATAAATATGGCGGTCAGGTCTATATCGATGGCGCCAATCTGAATGCCATGGTGGGGCTGGCCCAGCCAGGTGCGGTGGGCGGCGATGTAAGCCATCTCAACTTGCACAAAACTTTCTGTATTCCCCATGGCGGGGGTGGCCCGGGGGTCGGCCCCATCGGGGTGAAACAGCATCTCGCCAAGTTCATGCCGGGGCGGGTCGGCGAAAAATCCGCCTGCGGTCCGGTGGCGGCGGCGCCCTATGGGTCGGCCTCCATCCTGCCGATCTCTTGGGCCTATTGCCATCTGATGGGCGGGCCGGGCCTGACCCAAGCCACCAAGGTGGCGATCTTCAACGCCAACTATATCGCCAAGCGACTGGAAGGCGCCTATGAGGTGCTGTTCAAGGCGGAGAACGGCCGGGTGGCTCATGAATGCATCATCGATACCCGGCCGCTGCACAGTGAAGCGAACGTGACCGTGGACGACATCGCGAAGCGCCTGATGGATTGTGGGTTCCACGCCCCCACCATGAGCTGGCCGGTGCCGGGCACCTTAATGATCGAGCCCACGGAATCCGAACCCAAGGCGGAGCTGGACCGATTCTGCGATGCCATGCTGGCGATCCGTCAGGAAGCCCGGGATATTGCGGAAGGCCGCATCGATCCTGTCAATAACCCGCTGAAAAACGCCCCGCATACGGTGGAAGATCTGGTGGGGGACTGGGACCGGCCCTATTCCCGCGAGCAGGCCTGCTACCCGCCCGGTGCCTTCCGGGTGGATAAATATTGGCCGCCGGTCAACCGGGTGGACAATGCCTATGGCGACCGCAATCTGGTCTGTTCCTGCCCGCCAGTGGCGGCCTACGACCAAGCGGCGGAATAACCGCCGGGGAGGGTGCCAGGCCGCCATGTTCCTCAGCGTCTTCGATATCTTCAAGATCGGCATCGGCCCTTCCAGTTCCCATACCATGGGCCCGATGATCGCGGCCAACCGGTTCCTGGATGTCTTGCGGGATCATCTGGCGGGGGGCGGCGCACCGCCACAGAGGATCACCTGCACCCTGCACGGATCGCTCGCCTTTACCGGCAAGGGGCATGGCACAGACCGGGCCGTGATCCTCGGGCTGTTGGGGCACTCTCCGGATCGCCTGGATCCCGTCGCCATGGCGCTTCAGGAACAGGCGGTGTGGGAGACGGGAACCTTAGAGGGGCAGGGCCTGCCGCTGCTGACCTTCCGACCGGCGGAGGATGTGATCTTCGATTTCACCGAAGCGCTACCCGCCCATCCCAATGGACTGGTGTTTCGGGCCTGGGACACCGACGATACCTGCGTCCTGACGGCGACCTATTTTTCGATCGGGGGTGGCTTCGTGCTGTCCGAAGCGGAGATGGACCCGGAAACGGCCAGTTTACGGGTGGCGTCCATGGGAGACCGGGCCGCACCGGAAGCCTACCCCTATGGTTTCGCGACCGCGCGGGAGATGTTGGCCATGGGCCAGCGGGACGGTCGTTCTATCGCCGAGATGAAACGCGCCAATGAGCGCGTGGATATGCCGGAAGAGGCCCTGAATCGCCGCCTGGATGCCCTTTGGGCGGCCATGGGCGAATGCCTCGCCGCGGGGTTGGCGCGGCGGGGGGAGCTTCCCGGCGGGCTGCATGTGAAACGTCGTGCCGCCGTGATCCGCGACCAACTGGCGGCGGAGGCGCAGCGTAATCTGGTGCTGCCCCATGTGGCCAATGATTGGCTGGCCGTTTATGCCATGGCGGTGAACGAGGAAAACGCCGCTGGGGGCCGGGTGGTCACGGCGCCCACCAATGGGGCGGCGGGGGTTATTCCCGCTGTGCTCTATTATTTGATCCATCATTGCCCAGCGGTACCGGAAAACGCCCATCGGGACTTCCTGCTGACCGCGGCGGCCATCGGCGGGTTGATCAAACATAACGCCTCTATCTCGGGCGCGGAGGTGGGCTGCCA
>JBMYUJ010000134.1:0-3384 GCA_049605255.1 Magnetospiraceae bacterium | reverse complement strand
TTCTTATATTTTTTGGAGGTCACCATGCCCGACACGCGCGAGAACATCGCGGATTTTAACCGGGACGATTTTGACGAGATCAACTCTCCGCGTCCGGAACCCACGGAATTTGAAAAGATCAGCGAAAAAGCCCTGAGCCGCCGCGGCTTCCTGATCGGTACCGCCGCTGGCCTGTCCTCCTTCGCGCTGGCCACCACGGGTTTGACGACTGTCGCCCAGGCCGCCAGCCGGTTGTCTTTCGAGGCGGTTACCGCCAACAGCGCGGATGATATCACGGTGCCGAAGGGATACGCGTGGCACATCGTCGGCAGCTGGGGCGATCCGCTCTGGTCCGGCGCCGTCGAGTTCGATCATGGCACCCGTGGCACTGCTGAAAGCCAAATGAAGGCGATGGGTGACAATACCGACGGCATGGCGCTGTTCACGATCGGCAACAAGTCGATCATGGCCCAGAACAACGAATATGTGAACCGTAGCATCATCTACGGCAACCGTGATACCAAACTGCCGGAAAATGCCGACGATGTGCGTAAGGGCAAGGCCGCCCACGGCGTCTCCATATTCGAAGTGATGCAAAAAGACGGCAAATGGTCGATCGTCAAGGACAGTGCCTATAACCGCCGCATCACCGCGGATAGCCCGATGGAGATCACCGGCCCGGCCGCCGGCCACGATCTGCTGAAGACAGCGGCGGATGCCACAGGCACCAAATCGCTTGGCACCTGGAACAACTGCGGCAACGGCCGCACCCCCTGGGGCACCTTCCTTACCTGCGAAGAAAACTTCAACAGCTATTTTTCCAGTTCTGACAAGGATTTGGAGATCCCCGCTGAGCTGAAGCGGTATGGCGTAAAGCATGACGATGCGGGTTATGCCTGGGCATCAGATGACGAACGTTTCGATATTTCTAAACATCCGAACGAACCGAACCGGGCAGGATACATCGTCGAGATTGATCCTTTGGATCCGAAATCGACCCCGAAAAAGCGCACCGCGTTGGGCCGCTTCAAACATGAAAATGCGGAACTGGTGATTGCCAGTAACGGCCATGCGGTGGTGTATCTGGGCGACGATGAACGCGGTGAATTCCTCTACAAGTTCATCTCCGCCAACCCGATGACCTCTGGCGATAATGCCAATCTCTTGGAAGATGGCGACCTGTTTGTGGCCAAGTTTGGTGAAGACGGCACAGGCAAGTGGCTTGCGCTGACGCCAGAAACCACCCGCATGGCTTCCAAGGCGGAAATCTGCATCCATACCCGCCAAGCCGCATCGGCGGCCGGGGCCACCACCATGGATCGACCCGAATGGGTCTCCGCCAATCCGAAAAAGGCCGAGGTCTATTGCTGCCTGACCAACAATAAAAATCGCGGCAAGAAGCCCAATGCCGGTGGCGATGAAACCCCGGTCGGCGGCCCCAACCCGCGCGCGGGCAACAATTACGGTCAAATCGTACGCTGGGCTCCGGCGGGCGGTGACCATATCTCCGCCGATTTCTCTTGGGACCTGTTCGTGGTTGCCGGTAATCCCACGGTGCACAGCGATGCTTATGCCGGTACCAAGAATGTGACCCCGGACAACATGTTCAACTCTCCCGATGGCCTGGCCTTCGATACGAATGGTTTGCTGTGGATCCAGACGGACGGCAACTATTCCAACGAAAATGACCTCGCCGGGCAAGGCAATAACCAGATGCTGGTCGCCGATCCGGAAACCGGTGAAATCAAGCGGTTCATGGTGGGGCCGAAGCAATGCGAAGTCACCGGCATCACCTGGTCTGCCGACGAACGGACGGTGTTTGTGGGCATTCAACACCCGGGCGAAAAGGGCGACAGCCATTGGCCTGGCGGCGGCGATACGGTGCCGCGTTCGTCCATCATCGCCATCACCCGCGAGGACGGCGGCAAAATCGGCTAAAGCCACATAGTCGGATACTGGAAACGGGGGCGATGTCGCCCCCGTTTTTTGGTTGCGCCCGCCGCAGCGGCGCTAAGAAAATAAATTCAAATACTTCCCAAGAAAAACTTGGCGGATGGGGTGTCCGCCATTAATCGTATATAACCCATTGTTTATAATAAATAATTAGATGAAATATTTTTACTGACCTACATTCCAACCCACATTGCGATCTGAAAACTTGTTGTTTTTTGGCACCCGTAGATTGCCGCCAGGCCCACCCCCCACCCCCCCCGGGGGGGGCAGGGGAAAAGGGTCCCGTCACCCCGTTCATATATTTAAGTACCTAGTGGGAGCAAAAATTATTGCGCGGTTGGTTATGTGCAGTAGCACGTGCGATCCGAAGCCAACTGTTCCAGGTGCCGTTTTATCTAAGCGTTATAGATTTAGTCCGTGGTCAGTGGGTGGCGGATGACTTGGGCATTGCTCTCCAGCGGGTCATCAACCTCGTCAAAATCATCCTGCTCTATCGCGTCGCTTTGCTCGCGATCCGGATCCTCTTCGCGGTCCTCGCCAACCGCATCCACGGCATCCAGAAATGCGATGGTCGCTTCTAGCCACCGTTCCATTGCCTTCCGGACGTCCTGCGGGATGTGGAAGGTCCAAGGCTGATGCGCGTGGAAATCAGAGATGTGGCCGGTGACATCCTTTAGCGCCATCAGTCCTGTGATCGGGTCTTGGATTTGGGCTGTCGTGCTTTTCTTGACTGTGATGCGACTACCGTGAAGGGCGTTGCCGGAATACAGGAATGTTTCGTTGGTCTTTATTGACGGGAATTGTTCGACAGTCTCTGGAATAGTGATGGGTTTGGTCATGGGTCGTGCTCCTGCTGTATGGCTGGTAAGGCCGAGAAAACTGGCGATGGGCACCAGCGCCCGGGGCTTACCACACGCAGCAGGGCGTGCCGACGGGTTTTAGCCGAAGCCTGGACATAACCGCCGACCCCGGACTCATATTTTGGGCGTAATAATACCGCCAGTTACGATGGCGGCAATCGCCTGCTGCAAGGTGTGGTAAGCACCGCCGCTGAGTCTGATGGATCGGGAGTCGATGGTCAAGGGTCGGATTTGTCGGGGCGGCTGGGAAGGTAACAGTCGTTGATACCGTTGGTCTCCCGCAAGCCGTACGGTCGGAACCAGCCAGAGGATGAATTGATACATGGCTTCCAATGCCGGGCCGGTTTGGCGTGCGTTCTGTGTCACTCTATATTGCCCGTTATACGATTCTCGCCGCATTCGCGGCGACCAGGGGCTAAAGCCCCTGGGCCCCAAGAGGTAAAGGGGTAAAGTAGCAAGGGGTAAGTTTCGCTACCGCGAAACGGTCCTGGCGATACGGAACCCGAGTTCGCCGTACCGGAAGACGGTGGGGCCCCTGCCGCGGACCGCGGCGCGGAGGGACCTGGGCGCGTTGTACCAGGCGCCGCCCCGG
>JBMYUJ010000133.1:0-3719 GCA_049605255.1 Magnetospiraceae bacterium | reverse complement strand
CCTGATCAAAAAACTGGCCCCCCGTTACAATATTCTGCTGCGCGACGACAAATCCTTCCCACTAATCCGGGTCACCGGGGATCATGCCTTCCCAAGGGTGTTGAAACATCGCGGGTCGCGGGAAAAATCAGGGGAATATTTTGGGCCGTTTGCTTCTGTCTGGGCGGTCAACCAAACCTTGACCGTGTTACAGCGGGCATTCCTTTTGCGTACCTGTTCCGATTCCATTTTTTCTGCCCGCACGCGCCCCTGCCTGCTCTATCAAATCAAGCGCTGTTCGGGCCCTTGCGTGGATCGGATTAGCGAATCAGACTATGGCAACCTGGTGGGCGAGGCGCGGGCCTTCCTGCGCGGTAATCGGACAAGCATCCAAGATAGCCTGCGCGACCGTATGCAGGCGGCCAGCGACGCCTTGGAATTCGAAAAAGCAGCTGTTTTGCGGGATCGTATCCGCGCCCTGGCCAGCATCCAGGCGCATCAGGATATTGTGTTGCCGAGCCTGGGAGATGCGGATTTGGTGGCCGCCTATCAGGAAGGCGGGCAAACCTGTATTCAGGTGTTTTTCTTCCGAGGCGGCGCGAATTTTGGCAACCGGGCCTATTATCCCAGTCACGCCAAGGAGGCAGAACTGGGCGCGGTGATGGAGGCCTTTATCGGCCAATTCTATGCCAACAAGCCGCCGCCAAAACGCCTGCTGCTCAGCGACCCCGTTCCCGAACCGGTCGTTTTGTCGGATGCCCTGGCGGTGCGGGCGGGCCATGCGGTGCAGGTATCGGTTCCTCGGCGGGGGGACAAACGGAAGTTGATCGATCATGCCCGGGACAACGCCCGGGAGGCGCTGGGGCGTCGATTGGCGGAAAATGCCTCGCAGCGTCGGCTGCTGGAGGCCCTCGCCGACACCCTAGGATTGGACGCCGCGCCGGAGCGGATCGAGGTCTACGACAACAGCCATGTCTCGGGCACCAATGCCGTTGGGGCGATGATTGTTGCCGGGAAGGAAGGGTTTACCAAGAACGCGTATCGCAAGTTTAACATCCGTCGTACCCACGGCCCATCCGACGGCGATGATTATGCCATGATGCGGGAAATGCTGAGCCGCCGATTCGCCCGCGCCCTGAAGGAAGAGGCGGAGAACCAGGAGTCGGAAGCCAAATGGGCTTTTCCCGATCTGGTGATCATCGATGGGGGCAAGGGTCAGTTGAACGCGGTGGCCGAGGTCTTTGCCGATCTCGGCATCGAGGATGTGGCGCTGATCGCGGTCTCCAAGGGGCCAGACCGCAATGCAGGGCGGGAGCGCATTCACCTGGCCGATGGGCGGACGCTGGACCTTCCGGCGCGGGACCCGGTATTATATTTTATCCAGAGACTCCGCGATGAATCCCACAGGTTTGCCATTGGCAGCCATCGCACCCGGCGCGGCAAGGCGGTCGAAAAGTCCACGCTGGATCGTGTCCCCGGCGTGGGCGGCAAACGCAAAAAGGCATTGCTGCATCATTTCGGTTCGGCCCGGGGCGTGGCGGCGGCGGGGCTCTCCGATCTGGTGATGGTGGAGGGAATAAGCCAATCCCTGGCAAAAAAGATTTACGATCACTTTCATGGCGGCGGCTAACATGGTAGTGGTCCGGCTTGAGGTGCCCATGTTGCAATTGCCGAATATCCTGACCCTATCCCGCATTGTCGCCATCCCCGTGATGGTCGGCCTGTTCTTTGTCGGGACCGCAACGGGGAACTGGCTCAATCTCATCGTCTTCGCCCTTGCCTGTGTCACTGATTTTTTCGATGGCTATCTGGCCCGTGCCTGGGGTCAGCAATCAAATCTGGGCCGGTTTTTGGACCCGGTCGCCGACAAACTGCTGATCGGCGCCTTGTTGGTCATGGTCGTCGCGACTGGACGTTTGGCGGATATCCACGTCCTGCCTGCCGTTGTTATCATGTGTCGGGAATTGTTGGTGTCGGGGCTGCGGGAGTTTCTCGCCGATCTGCGGGTCAGCGTCCCGGTAACGCAACTGGCGAAATGGAAGACGAGCATACAAATGCTGGCACTCGGGTTTTTGATCGTGGGTCCCTCGGGGCCGAATTTCGGACCGCTCACCACCAATGAGATCGGGGTCTTTGGCCTCTGGGTCGCCGCGGTGCTCACCTTGATCACCGGCTACGATTATCTGCGGGCGGGCCTGCACCATATCAAGATGCGGGATGGCAACAGCGCCGGAATGCAATCGTGAAGGTGTTCGGCATCGTCGGCCCCAGCGGCAGCGGGAAAACAACCCTGGTGGAAGGTGTGTTGCCGATCCTGCGGGCGCGGGGTTGGGTGGTTTCCACCATGAAGCATACCCATAAGGGGTTTGATATGGACCGACCGGGGAAAGACTCCCATCGGCATCGGGCGGCGGGCTCGCATGAGGTGATGGTGGTCGGCCCGCAAGGATGGGCCATGTTGCATGACTATCCCAACGCGCAGGAAACGCCGGTGGATGCATTGATCGACCGGATGGCGCCTGTCGACCTCTTGCTGATCGAAGGGTTTAAAGCCCATTCCCACCCAAAGATCGAGGTCCATCGTCCCGCCCATGGCAAACCCCGGGTCATGGATACAGCGGAGAACCTGGTTGCCGTCGCGAGTGATGTGACGTTGGAAGGGTCGCCATTTCCCGTGCTCGATCTCGACGATTGGGAAGCCGTGGCCGACTTTATCCTGAATCACGCGGGGTTGCAGAGGGCGGCACAATGACGATCGCCCGGAATAGCTGCTTCGATGCCTTTGAGGGGATGATGCCTCTGGAAGAGGCGCTTGGCCGCCTGAAGGCCGCCGTCGGACCCATCGACCGGGTAGAAACGCTCCCCCTGTCCGAGGCCGGGGGGCGGGTGTTGGCGGAGGATGTGATCTCCCCCATGGATGTCCCACCCCACAACAATGCGGCGGTAGACGGTTATGCGGTGTTCCACGAAGATCTGATGCCGGGCGGTGAAACCCGGCTGCCGGTCACCGGGCGCGTTGCGGCGGGGCACGCCTTGTCGCGCATGCCGCGTAAGGGAGAAGCCTTGCGTATCTTCACCGGCGCACCGGTGCCCGAGGGGCCCGATACCATCATCATGCAAGAAGACGCGCAGGAAGAGAACGGCGATGTGCTGCTGAACCCCGGCGTCAAGCGTGGCGCCAATCTACGGTCTGCGGGGGAAGACATTCAAGTGGGCGCGACCATCCTCCGCACGGGGCATCTGATCCGCCCGCAGGATGTGGGCTATGTCGCCTCGGTGGGGCGGGCGGATGTTCGGGTCTATTCCCGGCCCCGGGTGGCAGTGTTCTCCACCGGGGATGAGGTTTTGGAGCCGGGCCAACGGCTCACCCCCGGCGGGATCTACGATGCCAACAGATTTGCCATCGCCGCCGTGCTGCGAGGCATGGGCTGCGTGGTAACCGATCTGGGGATTTTACCCGACTCACTGGAGATCATCGCCAAGGCCCTGGGCAACGCGGCGCTGGAACATGATCTGATTATCACCTCCGGCGGGGTCAGCATGGGCGACGAGGATCATGTGAAGGCCGCCGTGGAATCCCAAGGGGCCTTGCATTTCTGGCGGGTCGCCATCAAGCCCGGGCGCCCCATCGCCCTAGGCCAGGTGGCGGATACGCCGTTCATCGGTCTTCCGGGGAACCCGGTGGCGGCCTTGGTCACATTTTTGCGCATGGGCCGGATGTTGGTGGCGCGGCTCGCCGG
>JBMYUJ010000132.1:0-3959 GCA_049605255.1 Magnetospiraceae bacterium | reverse complement strand
CCGACTCGGCCGGAGCTGGGGCTGCGCTTGGGACTGGCGCTTCGGCTTCCGGCGTTTCAACCAAGGGCGCGGAGGCAGCATCGCCAACGCTATCGATCGCTGCTACTTCCTGTGGGGCGGCCGTCGGTGATGCAGTTTCCGCTGGCGCAGCCGATGTCGGGGCAGCCGCTATCGGCTGATTGGCATTTGGGGTGGCCGTTTCCGGCGGAACATTCGCCGCAAGGGCCGGTGTCGCTACGGAGTCGACGTTTCCGGGCTTCTCCGCCATTTCCCCGGAGCCAAAAGCTAAATAGGCAAGGAACAAGGCCGCCGCGACCGCGCCCCCCGAGAGCCCGCCTAAAATCCAGGGGGACGGCGGTTTCCGTGGCAGGGACTTAAACGGCCCCTGCACATCTTTGTAGGCGTCTTTCACCAAGACCGGTCCGACGCGCTGCACGTCCTTCACAAAGGCCGCCAAGAGGCAACGGTCACACAGCACGTTCACCAAGCGCGGCACCCCCCGGGTCAGCTTATAGACCATGGCCAGCGCCTGCGCCGTGAAGAGATCAGGGCGGATATCCACCACGGAAAGCCGATGCGCGATATAGGCGGCTGTTTCCGCCTTGCTGAGGGGATACAAATGGTATCGTGCCGTGACCCGTTGCGAGACCTGCCGCAATTCCGGACGGGCCAGCATCTCGTTCAGTTCGGGCTGGCCGACGAGAATGATCTGCAGAAGCTTGCGTTTCGCGGTTTCCAGGTTGGTAAGCAGCCTGATCTGTTCCAACACTTGGGGCGCGAGATTCTGCGCCTCATCGATGATCAGCACCGGGCGCCGGTCCTTGGCGTGCAGTTCCAATAGTTTCTTGTTCAGCAGATCGACCAAGGACTTTACGGAAAGATCCTTGGACAGATACGGGATATGCAGCTCGTCGCAGATATTGGCCAGCAGTTCCACCTCGCTGACCTTGGGATTAAGAATCAGCGCCAGATCAACGGTATCGGGGATTTGATCGAGGATATAGCGGCACACGGTGGTCTTGCCGGTGCCCACCTCGCCGGTGAGCAGGACAAACCCGCCACCCTCGCCGATCCCATATAACAGATGCGCCAGGGCCTCTTCATAGCGCTGGCTGAAATACATGAATTTGGGGTCGGGGGTAATGGAAAACGGGCTTTCCTGTATCCCGAAATAGTCAAAGTACATGGGCGCTTTGGCCTTGTGTCCTCATCCGTGGATGCCGGGGTGTAACACGGCGTCAAACATGTTACGAACATTAAAACCAAAACTTCAAGGATGCTAGCCCGTGAAAATTGCCACCTGGAACGTTAATTCCATCAAACCGCGGCTGCCCCACTTGCTGCGTTGGCTGGCGGATTTTAAACCGGAGGTGGTCTTGCTCCAGGAGGTAAAATGCCTGGAGGAAAAGTTTCCACGGATGGAAGTGGAAGACCTGGGCTATAACGTCGCCGTGCGGGGTCAGAAGACCTATAACGGTGTCGCGATCCTCTCCAAATATCCTCTGGATGTGCTGTTGACCGACTTGCCCGGCGGCGGCGCGGAGGAACAGGCCCGCTATTTGGAGGCAGAAACCAATGGGATCCGGGTTGCCACAATCTATCTACCCAATGGCAATCCGGTGGACAGCGACAAATTCACCTACAAGCTCGACTGGATGCGCCGCCTTACCGACCATGTGCGCGAATTGCTGACCACTGAAGACCCCCTTGTGCTGGGCGGGGATTACAATATCGCCCCCGACGATGGCGATGTGCATGATCCGGCGAATTGGGCCGACGATGCCTTGTGCCGCCCGGAAAGCCGTGGCCAGTTCCGGGCCATGATGTATTTGGGGCTGACCGATGCCTTCCGCGCGCTCACCCCGGAAATCGGCCGCTATTCCTGGTGGGATTACCGGGGCGGCGCCTGGAACCGGGACCAGGGCCTGCGGATTGATCATTTGTTGCTCTCGCCGCAAGCGGCAGACCGGCTCGTGTCGGCGGGAATCGACCGCACGCCTCGGGGGTGGGAAAAGGCCTCTGATCACACCCCAGTTTGGTGCGAGCTCTCGGCCTGATCTCACATTACGCCTGCCAAAACGGCTTGTCGATTTCCTGCACGATATCCGCCCGGCTGAAGCCAATATCCTTGGCCAACCGGTCGTCCAGCCGTGCCAGCGCCCGTCGGGTCCGATAACGCTGCCCCCATTGGGACAGAATTTCTAAAATAGCCGTAAAGCCCTGAGAACGCGCGGCTCTGGAGGGGGTATTTAGGGCAAAAACTTCTGCATAAATCTGGTTCATTTCCGTCTCCTGGGGTTCGGGTTAACGACCCATCCAAAGACACTCTCTCATAGCCGTTCAAGGGTGACAAACGAGGCTTTCTCGTGATATGCATTAGAAAAGCTAATGCATGGAGACATCGGATTTGGTTCGTCGTCTACCCCCCTTAAATTCGGTGCGCGCTTTCGAGGCTGCTGCCCGCCATGGATCTTTCACCCTGGCTGCGGAGGAGTTGTTCGTGACCCCGGCAGCCATCAGCCATCAGGTGAAAAGCCTGGAAACATTTTTAGGTGTCGCGCTATTTCACCGCCATGCCCGTGGCCTGACCCTGACCGATGCCGGGGGCATTTACGCCCCGGGCCTAACCAAGGGGTTAAACCATCTGGCCAGAGCCGAAGGGTTGTTGCGGGAGCGGGCGCCCCGTGGACTGCTGCGCCTCAGTGTTCTGCCGTCCTTCGCCAATCTCTGGCTCGCGCCGCGTGTGGGGGGTTTCCAACATCTGTACCCGGAAATCACTTTGCAGGTGGAGGCAGAACACCAGCTTACGGATTTCAGCAGCGGTAAGGTGGATTTTGGCATTCGATATGGGACGGGCGACTATCCCGGCCTTTGGACCCGGACATTGTTTACCGAAACCGTGTTCCCCGTATGCAGCCCTGCCCTGCTCAACAAAGCGCCCCTGCGCGGTCTTGCCGACCTGGAGCATCATGTTTTGTTGCATGATTACGAAGCGACAGACGGCGAACCTTCCCTCACCTGGAAACCCTGGCTACGGCGCGGCAGCCTTTCGGTGCGGCAAGCGGAGACGGGAATTTTCTTCAACGAGTCCACCTCACTTTACCGGGCTGCCTCTGCCGGGGCTGGCGTTGCCCTCGGTCGATCCGTAATCTTGAGCGAGATGTTGGGCAGTGGGCGCCTGGTGCGGCCCATGGCGGATGAACTGCCTGCGGAATCCGCCTATTTTCTGGTCACCACCGAATCCATGGCCGAAACCGTTAAAGGGCAGGCCTTCATCAATTGGATGCTGGCGCAGGCGGCCACGCTCTCCAATGATCGGCAGGCGGGACTCGGCCTTTAGAGTCTATTCCGGCTTACCGGCCCGGCGGCCACCATGCAAACCACCGCGAGGCCGAGCAACACCCAGCCCCAGGCACGCTCTGTTCCCGGCAGAATGACCATCAACATGACGCCGACCAACGCCAGAATCGGGGCCGTCACCAGCGCCGCGCGTCGCAGACCTCGGCTGACCATCCGCTATTTCCGCTTTAGGGGAGACGCAGGTTTCAACGTCGCCGCCCAACTTTTTACGGTTACCGGACGGCCATCGTGTGAGCGCATCACCTTTGGCCCCGCCGTCTGCGGTATGGGCCGGGCCGAAGGCGCGTAGGCCTTTTGCATATCCCGCAATGGGATTTCCGCGCGATGCCCCCGGCTTCGGGCCGCGGTATAGGCCTCCGTCTCCTGGCAGAGCTTGTTGAGCTGCTCCATGTCCTTGGCGCCAAACCGGCGCCACATGGTATCCAAAAAATTCTCGACCTGATCCCCCAGCACCAAGGCGATTTCCACGTCCGGTTCGCCGCGGGCGAAGGCGGGTCGGACGGCGGCTCGGGCGGCGACGCGGCCGAACAGAAGCGCCTGCGCATCAAGTCGTTCGTCTTCGAGCAGGGCCGGATCGAGGTCGACGCCTCGCAGCTGGG
>JBMYUJ010000131.1:0-3965 GCA_049605255.1 Magnetospiraceae bacterium | reverse complement strand
CGGGCGGTCAGCCCGTAAGCCAAGCATTCGGAGAATGCGCCCGGCGTCTGAGGGCTAAAATAAAATCCCGCCCGGCGAGGGCGAACAAATAAAATCCCGCCCGTAAATCACCTTAATTCGGCCCCGCCCAAGCCCCATTGATCGGGTATCCCGATAACCATCGGATCGATTTACCGGGGGATTTTTTCATGACGGTTAAAAACGGCAACCCGCTGCAGCGTGCCGCAGGCAGCGCCGTGGTTCGGGTGGTGGTGATAGGGGTTTTGGTATTTGTGCTGCAAATACCGTTATTGCTGGTGCAAGACATGATCCGCGAACGGGGCGCGCGCTATCACCAGACGGTGCAGGAAATCGGCGGCCAATGGGGCCGGGCGCAATTGCTGATGGGGCCGGTGTTGGTCTTGCCGTATAAAACCCGCAGTCTTTCCGCCAACGGCTTTCCCACGGAGACCAATGGGCAAGTTTATCTGTTGCCCGAAACCCTGGATATCGGCGCAAAGGTGACCCCGGAACGCCGCTATCGGGGGATTTTCGAAACCGTGGTCTATGGCCTGGATTTCACCCTGAAGAGCCATTTTGCCACGCCAAAACCGCCGGAAGTGACAAACCGCGTTTACCAGTGGGATCAGGCTTATTTGGTGATGGATGTGACCGATCCCCGCAATCTGGTGCCCGCCGGGGGGGTCCGGGTCGGCGGCGCCGAATTGCCGGTGCGCCCCGCGGCGCAAGGCCAAACCTTGCTGAACCTGCCGGGGGTGCAGGCGGCCCTGCCGGGTCTCTCCGCCGAGTCAAAAGGCTTCGATGTGGCGTTTACGGCAACTCTTCGCGGCAGCGCGGACCTTTCTTTCATTCCCGCAGCGGAAAAAACCACCGCCAGCTTGCAAAGTAGCTGGCCCGCGCCCGGCTTTACGGGGGCCTATTCCCCGGCGACGCGCAAAATCGGTGCCGACGGGTTTACAGCTACTTGGGATATCGGGTTCTTCGGGCGTGGTTATGGGCAGACGTGGGAGTCGCGGGAAACCGCCGCCCTCCAGCATCCGTTCCGGGCCTCTGCCTTCGGCGTGGAACTGGTGCAGCCCGCCAATGATTACCAGCAGGTGGACCGGGCCACAAAATACGGCAACCTGTTCATTGTATTGACCTTTGCGGCTTATTTCCTGTTCGAGCTGTTGGCGGGCGCGCGGGTGCATCTCATGCAATATGGGCTCCTGGGGGCGTCCTTGGTGATGTTTTACGTGCTGCTGTTGTCGCTCAGCGAGCCCTTGGGCTTCGCCCCGGCCTATGCGCTCAGCGCCATCGCCGTGCTGGTGCAAAGCACGCTTTATGGGGCCAGCGTCTTGCGCCGCAAAGCCAGCGCCGCCCTGGTGGGTGCGCTTTTGCTGGGGCTCTATATGCTGCTTTACGTGATCTTAGGCATGGAAAGCTATGCCCTGCTCAGCGGCGCCATCGTGCTGTTCGCGGTGCTGTCGGCGATCATGTATCTCACCCGTAACGTGGATTGGGGCAAGCTCACCCCAAAACTCCCGACGCCGCCCGCAGCACCCTCGCCAGCGCCCAATGACGGGTAACCCCTCTAAGTGCCCAAGGCCCCGGAACAAGAGGCGAGGACGGCCGCCAGGCCGGACAGGGACATGAAAAAACCCCCGGCGAGGGCAAAACAAGCGCCCATTGCGGGCGCGGCCAAGGCCCCGGAGGGGCCGCCTGGCGAGGGCAAAAAATACGACCTCCCCACTCTGCAGCAACTCACCCCCGGGGCCGCGTGCCTCGGGGGATTTTTTAGGCGTCGTCGAAATCCACCAGGCCCCGGGCCAGTTCCTCGATTTCTTCGGGATCAAAGCGCCAGTTCTGCACCAGATGCCTGGGATGCAGGCGTTCGTTGAGGCAGGAAAGGTGGCACCAGGCGCCCTGCCGGATGGGGCTTGCGAATGCGTCGGTTTCCGCGACCTGGGCAACCGAAAAGCTGAACAGCTCCTCGAAGGCGACGTCCTGGCCGCAGAAGGAACAGGTTTGCGGCGGCGCGGAATGTTTCTTGCGCCGACGCGGTTTGCGCGACACCGGATGGTTCAGGCGCTCAATCAGGGAATCCATCGCGCGGTTGAAGGGCGCCGGATCGGCCTCTGCCCAGAGGTCCAAAAGCTCGGAGCCCATCAAGACCCGGGACACCGCATCCCGTGCCGCCGCCACCAATGCGGCGGGGGCCTTGCCAAAGGTCTTCAGGCGCTGGTCCAGCTCTTCGGGAAGATCGGCCGCCGGGTGCCCCCGCAGGGCGGCCACGCATTCCGCCGCCGCGATGAGGCGCGACGCGGTGTCTGCGTCCAACGGCTGCCCGTCATTGGCCGGAAGGGCCGCGAATATCCCCGTCAGATCATCGAGCCGGGTCACCGTGGCGGCAAAGTCCAGGGCATCGTCGTTTTCAAATCCGCCGCCGCCGAATGCGCCCATTGCGGCCTTACGCCCCTTGGCGCAGCATCGGGCCCAGGGTTTTGCCGCCAAAGATATGCACGTGGAAATGGGGCACTTCCTGGCCACCATGGGTGCCGTGATTGGCGAGCAGGCGATAGCCCGGTTCCGATAGTTCCAGTTGCCGGGCGACGCGGCCCACGGCCCGGAAAAACCCGGTGATTTCCGCATCCGAGGCGTGTTCCGAAAAATCATCCATGGAGACATAGGCCCCCTTGGGGATCACCAGCACATGGATCGGCGCTTGCGGGTTGATATCGTTGAAGGCGAGGGCATGGTCATCCTCATAGACCTTGGCGCAGGGGATTTCGCCGCGCAGGATCTTCGCGAAGATATTGTTGGAATCATAGCTCATGGGGTTGGTTTCCTGTTTTGCTTTTCAGTGATCCCAGAGGTCCCTTCCCGCGCCGCCAGCTGGGCGAACACATCCTCGGGGGTCAGGCCCCGATCGGCCCATAAGACCAGAAGATGATACAACAGATCGGCGCTTTCGGCGGCCAGATCGTCCGCCTCCTGGGAGAGCGCGGCGATCACCGTTTCCACCGCTTCCTCGCCCACCTTCTGGCTGATCTTGCCGGTGCCCTTGGCAAACAGCTTGGCGGTGTAGGAGGTTTCGGGGTCGGCGCCTTTTCTGGCGGAGATCACCGCAAACAGCCGGTTGAGCACTTCCGCATCGGGCTTTTGGGCATCGGATGGGGGGGCGTCGTTCATGATCCCTCCTTGGGCAGGCGCACGGGCAGGCCCGCCTTGGCCATATGTTCCTTGGTTTCGCGGATCGAATAGGTGCCGAAATGGAAGATCGAGGCGGCGAGCACAGCCGAGGCATGGCCCTCCGTCACTCCTTCCACCATATGATCCAGGGTGCCCACGCCGCCCGACGCGATCACCGGCACCGGCACCGCATCGGCGATGGCGCGGGTCAGTTCCAGGTTAAAGCCCTGCTTGGTGCCGTCCCGGTCCATGGAGGTGAGCAGAATCTCCCCCGCGCCCAGGTCGGTCATGCGCCTGGCCCATTCCACGGCGTCGATGCCCGTGGGCTTGCGCCCGCCATGGGTGAAAATCTCGAACTTGCCAGGACCCACGGATTTCGCATCCACCGCCACCACGATGCATTGGGATCCAAACTTCTCCGCCGCCTCGCCGACGAACTCGGGGCGATGCACGGCGGCGGTGTTGATGGAGACCTTATCGGCTCCGGCCAATAACAGCTTGCGGATATCCTCGTTGGCGCGCACGCCGCCGCCCACGGTCAGCGGCATGAAGCATTGCTCCGCCGTGCCGCGCACCACGTCATAGATGGTATCGCGGTTTTCGTGGCTGGCGGTGATGTCCAGGAAGGTCAGCTCGTCCGCCCCGGCGGCGTCATAAACCTTGGCCTGCTCCACCGGATCGCCCGCATCCACCAGGTCCACGAAATTGACCCCCTTGACCACCCGGCCCGCATGCACATCCAAACAAGGAATCACTCGAATTTTAAGCATTATCTAGGCCCTCGCCGGGCGGGT
>JBMYUJ010000130.1:0-3988 GCA_049605255.1 Magnetospiraceae bacterium | reverse complement strand
CCCCCGCGGCCATGTCGCTGTCGATGGCAAGCTGTTTGCCCGGCATGCCATCCAGGGCGAAGCGCGCGCCAACCTCGGCCATACGTCCCGCGCCCTTGGTGATGACGATGAAGTTCACGATCACCAAAATCGTGAACACGATGATGCCGATCACGAAATTTCCGCCCATGACAAAGCCACCGAAGGCCTCGATCACCTTGCCCGCCGCGTCGGTGCCCTCATGGCCGTTGGCCAGAATCAGCCGGGTAGAGGCCAAATTCAGGGACAGCCGCACCATGGTCGCCAGCAGCAGGACCGTGGGAAAGGAGGTAAACTCCAACGGCCGTTCCACGAACAGCGCCACCATCAGGATCAGCACGGAAAAGGTGATGGAAAAGGCGAGGCTGGCATCCATCAGCCATTGCGGCAGGGGCAGGATCAGCACCACCAGGATGGTGACGACGCCCAGGGCAACCATGATGTCGCCGCGCTGCAGGGCGCTCTTGATCCGGTCCATGGCCATATTGGCCTGAGGGGGCAACCGGGTTTGTGTGGGGGCCTCTGCCATCCGTTAGATCCGGTTTTCGCCCGGTGTCGGCACCGCGAAACCCTGGTCGTTGTAAAGCTTCAGCTTGTTGCGCAGGGTGCGGATGGAAATGCCGAGAATATTCGCCGCTTGGGTCCGGTTGCCGACGCAATGATGCAGGGTATCAATGATCAGATCCCGTTCCACTTCGGCGACCGTCCGGCCCACCATGGGGCGCCCGCCATTGGCACCCCCGGCGCCCATATCCGCCATCGTGGCGCCTTCTACCTGCACGGCCATTTCACCGATCTCCGTCGGCCCGCCCAAAAGTACCGCCCGGTGCATGGCATTTTCCAGCTCGCGCACATTACCGGGCCAGGCATGGGCCCGCAATTTGCGCCGCGCACCGGAAGACAAAGGCAATTCGGGCAGGTCGTTGGCCGCGGCATATTTGCCGATGAAATGCTCGGCCAGCACGTCGATATCCTGGGGCCGGTCCTTCAGGGACGGCAAGGTGAGCTGCACCACGTTGAGGCGGAAAAACAGGTCTTCCCGGAAGGTTCCAGCAGCGACCTCGGCCCGCATGTCCCGGTTGCTGGTGGCCAGGATGCGCACATTCACCTTGATCGGCTTGGACCCACCCAACCGGTCGATTTCCTGTTCCTGGATTACCCGCAGTAGCTTGGCCTGCAGGCGCACATCCATTTCGCTGATCTCATCGAGCAAAAGGGTGCCCCCATTGGCTTCCTCGAACTTGCCGATACGCCGCGCCACCGCGCCGGTAAAGGCGCCTTTTTCATGGCCGAACAGCTCACTTTCCAGCAGCGTGTCGGGAATGGCGGCGCAGTTCACCGCCACGAAGGGCGCCTTGGACCGGCGGCTTTTGTCATGCACGAACCGGGCGACCAGCTCCTTGCCCGTCCCCGAGGGCCCGGTGATCAGAATCCCCGCGTCGGACACGGCCACCTGCTCCGCCATCCGCAGGGTCTCCGCCATGGCCGGGTCCTGATAGATGATGGCATGGCTTTCCTCGGAGATGGCCCGCAGCACGGCGGCGATCAGTTCCGGGTCTGGCGGCAGGGGCACATATTCCTTGGCGCCCGCGCGGATTGCCCGCACGGCGGCGGCGGAATCCGCGCCCACGCCACAAGCCACCACGGTCACCGCGATCCGTTCGGCCTTCAGGCGGGTCATGAAGTCTCCCACATCCAGGGAAACGTCGATCATCACCAGATTGATATTGTTGCCCGACCGCAGCACATGCAGGCCCTGATCCACATCGTCGGCCAGATTGACCTTGGCGCCGCTATCCATGGCGATCTTGCTGGCGGCGCCGATTTGACCGTTCAGTGTGCCGATGATGAGGAGTTGCATAACCTACCGCCTAATCGAAAAACTGAATGCGATGCATGGGGGGCAGGATGCTGTTCAACAGCATTTCCAGCCGCCGGGGGTTTTCTTGCCGTCCGATAGAGGCCGCGCCGAGCAGATAAAGCTGGCTGATCAGGGCTTCTTCGGAGGAGTTGCGCTCCAGCTTCGCCGCCAACGGCGCGAACACCAGATTAGCCAGCACGGCGCCGTAAAAAGTGGTCAGCAGCGCCACCGCCATGCTGGGGCCGATGGTTGTGGGGTCATCCAGATTACCGAGCATCTGCACCAGGCCGATCAGGGTGCCGATCAGGCCCATGGCGGGGGCGAAATCCGCCGCCTTGCGCAACACGCCGGCGCTTTTCAGATGCCGTTGCACGGTCGCCTGGATATCCCGGCGCAGCACATGTTCCACCTCTTCGCCGGGCGTGCCATCCACCACCATAGAGAGCCCCTTGAACAGCAGGGGTTCATCCCGCAATCCTTCCAGCACGCCTTGCAAGGAGAGAATTCCTTGCTTGCGGGCGACAACCGCGACTTCCAACACCAGGGTTGCCGCCTCGGCGGGGTCTTGGGTGGAGCGGACGAAAGCCTTGTAGACCACACCGAAACTGCCGCCGATCTCCCGCAGGCTGAAGCACATGGTGGTGACCGCGATGGTGCCCACCAGCACGATCAGTACCGACTGGACATTAACGAACGACCAACCCGCGCCCCCCAAGGCGATGGCGATGGCAATCGCCCCGAAGGCCACCACGATCCCCAGTATCGTCGCCATGTCAGGCGTAACGCGGGGGCCCATATAGTCGGAATCATTGGCCACTTAGGAGCGCTCGCTCTTGATGATTTCCGTCATGGTGATGCCAAGCCGGTCTTCCACCACCACTACCTCGCCGCGGGCGACAAGGCGGTTATTGATATAGATATCGATGGCCTCGCCCACCTTGCGGTCCAATTCCACCACGGCGCCCCGGCCCAACTTCAACAGATGGCTGACCCGCATGCTGGATTTACCCAACACGGCGGAAACCTGTACGGGGATATCATAGACGGCTTCCAGTTCCCGGGCGTTGCGGGGCAGATCGAGGGATTCCTCGATGGTCCCGACCTCCCGTTCGCCATTCCCCGCCAAATCTTCCAGTTCGAGGTTTTCGCCATCACCCATTGCGGCCTCCATCATCGGCGTCCGGCGGTTCGCCGGTCAGCAAGTTACGTTTCAAAATCTCGTCGATCTCGGCCCAGAGCCGATCTGCATCGCGGGCCGCGCCCCCGGCGTTCCAGGCCATGCGGCAATCTCCCGGCGCCACATCCACATCGCCAACGACCTCTACCGACACCGCGAGCCCGGTTTGCCGCACCACGGGATCGACCCGATCCTCCACCGTTTCCCGCTCGTCCGCATTGACGAAAACGGTCAAGGTTGGCTCCTCGATCAAGCGGGCTGTCACCTCCCGCAACGCGGCCACGACCTCCTCCGCGCCATGGCGCCGGTTCCATTCGGGAAACAGCTTGCGGATGACCGCCACGGCCACCTCAACGGCCTCCCGCGCGGCCGCTTCGTTGGCCGCTGTCTGCGCCGCAGCCATATCGGAAAATTTCTCGGCAATGGCGGTCAACGCGCGGGCCATATTCTGTTCGACCACATGGCCTGCATCGGACAGCGCCTCTTCCCGCCCGCGCATATAGGCGCTTTCCTTGGCCTGCTCCAGCTCTGCCTCGGTGAAGGTGGGCGGCGGGGGCGGCGGGGGCGGTTCTGCCACGGTGGGGGCATCTGGCGCGGGCACGGCATCTGCCTTGGGGCGTTTCCTGCGCCCCGCCGCCGGACCCGTGAAGTCCAGATTGAACAGAAATTTTTCTGCGGCCACCATCGCGCTTCCTTAAAACACCAGTTCGTCTTCTTCGCCAGGCTGGGAGATCACGATATCCCCGGCCTCGGCCAATTGCTTTGCCAGATTGACGATGGCCGACTGGGCCTCGTCCACGTCGGACAACCGCACCGGCCCCATGGCATCCATATCTTCACGCAGCATTTTGGCGGCCCGTTCCGACATATTCTTGAAGAACAGATCCTTGAGATCGTCGGACGCGCCTTTGAGGGCGAGGCCAAGGGAATCC
>JBMYUJ010000129.1:0-4163 GCA_049605255.1 Magnetospiraceae bacterium | reverse complement strand
GACCCTGTTGTTGAACCGGATCGACCCGAACCTGTTCGTTGCCAGGGGATTCGTCAATCTACTTGCCCTGCCCATGGTGCTCATCTCCGCCTCGCGCGCGAAAAGCTGGAACATTGATGTGAAGGTCTCCCGCCAGATGGCCTTCCATACCGCAAGTCTGATGGCGACGGGCTTGTACCTGTCGGCCATGGCGTTGACGGGGTATCTGCTGCAGCAGATCGAAGGCGCCTGGAGCAACGTGCTGCAGATCGTCTTCCTCGCCGGGGCGTTCTTAATTCTGGTGATCGTGATCGCGTCGGGCTCGGCGCGGGCTAATATTCGTGTCTGGATCGCCAAGAATTTCTTTACCTATCGCTTCGATTACCGGGAGGTTTGGTTGCGGGTTACCGATGCCATCTCGACCCCCGGGCCCTTGGGGCTGCACGAACGGATCGTGCGGGCCATCGCCGAGCTGGTGGAATGCACGGCAGGGGCCTTGTGGGTGCATGTCCCGGAGGACAAAGCCTTTCTGCCTACGGCCCGATGGCATTTCGGGGACCCGGAGACAGAACCCCTGTCGGCCCTGGGTGCCCAGGATGCCTTCGTTCGGTACTTGGCGGAAAGCGGCTGGGTCGTCGACCTGCGGGAGACCAAACCGGCCACCTCTGATACTGAGGTCGTCGCGCCGCCAGACTGGCTGGCAACCCACCGCAAGGCGCGATTTGTGGTGCCGTTTTTCCATGGTGACGCCTTGCGGGCGATTCTGGTCATCGGTGCGCCCCGAATCCGCGATACCATGGATTGGGAAGAACGGGACCTGCTGAAAACCGCCGGTCGGCAAGCCGCCAGCTACCTCGCCGAAGAGGCCGCCGCCGATGCCCTCTCCGACGCCCGGCGGCTGGAAGATTTCCACAAGCGGTCTGCCTTCATCGTGCATGATATCAAGAACTCCATCGGCCAGCTCGAACTGCTGATCGCCAATGCGGAACGCTATAAGGACCGTCCGGAATTTCAGGAGGATATGCTTCTCACGGTGGATAACACCGTGAGCCAAATGAAAAAACTCCTGCAAACCTTCAAGCAAGACCGGGCGGAAGCCGCCGCCGGGACACCGGAACCGGCTCCGTGTGCGAAAGATAGCGTGGCCCAGGCGGTGATTCCCAACGCAGAGCCGGTGGCGGCGGTGGTGCGGCGGTCGGTGCGCAACTGGCTGCCGAAAAAGAACGACCTGGAGATCGAGATCGACCCCCATCCGGACATGGAGGTGGATGGGGAAAAGATGGAATCCGTCTTGAACCATCTCATCCATAACGCGGTGGAAGCGACCGCTGCGGGCGGTACGGTGGCCCTGCGCCTGGCAGAGGAGAACGGCCGCATCCTGTTGGAAGTGCGCGATACGGGGCCCGGCATGGACAAGGATTTCATTGAAAAGAAGCTGTTCAAGCCCTTGGATAGTGGCCATGAAAACGGGTTTGGACTCGGCGCCTATCAAACCCGGGAAATGGTTCGCGACATGGGCGGGCGATTGGAGGTGGACAGCGCCCCCGGGAGAGGTACCATAATGCGCATCACCCTTTCACCGGCGATCATGCCGGGTTCCAGCAACCCCACCCCCAAGGCAAACCAATGAGCGATACGCCCAAGCTTATGATTGTGGAAGACGATAAGGGCCTGCGCAGCCAGTTGCGCTGGGCGCTGGGGGAGGACCGCGGTTTCAAAGTATTCCAAGCGGAAACCCGCACCGCGGCCATGACCGTGTTGCGCAAAGAAGAACCGGGGGTGGTGATTCTCGACCTGGGCTTGCCGCCAGACCCCAACGGGGCCTCCGAAGGGCTGGCCACGTTGGAGGAAATTCTCGCCTTCGATCCCTCCATCAAGGTCGTGATCGCCAGCGGCAACGAAGATCGGGCCAATGCGGTGCGCGCCATCCAGATCGGCGCCTATGATTTCTACCCCAAACCGGTGGATATCGAGGTTTTAAGCCTGATCATCGATCGCGCCCTGCGCCTGCGCGACCTGGAATCCGAGAACCTGCGGCTGGTCAAACTGGATGAATCCTCTCCCTTGCGGCGGGTAGTGACCAGTTCGCCGCTGATGTTGCAAAATTGCCAATTGCTGGAGCGGGTGGCGCCCGCAACCGTGAACGTTTTGCTAACCGGGGAAAGCGGCACCGGCAAAGAGGTCATGGCCCGCACCCTGCATGATCTCAGCCCCCGCGCCAAGGAGCCCTTTATCGCCATCAACTGTGCCTCGATCCCGGAAAACCTGTTGGAAAGTGAGCTTTTCGGCCATGAAAAGGGCTCCTTCACCGGCGCCGTCCGGCAACAGATCGGCAAGGTGGAACAGGCCCATGGTGGCACCCTGTTTCTGGATGAAATCGGCGACATGCCGCTCGACCTACAGGCGAAAATTCTGCGTTTCCTGCAAGAGCGCACCATCACCCGCATCGGTGGGCGCAACGAGATCAAGGTGGATGTGCGCGTGGTCTCCGCCACCAACAAGAACCTGCAGGAAGCCATCGCGGAAAAATCCTTTCGCGAAGACCTGTATTATCGACTGGATGAGGTGACCGTCCATCTGCCGCCGCTGAAAGCGCGGGAAGGGGATTCGGTGCTGTTGGCGAAATTCTTTCTGGCCCGTTACGCCAAGGAGATGGACCGCCCGGTGCGGGGGATTACCGAACCGGCGCTGGCCGCCATCAATGCCTATGCCTGGCCCGGCAATGTGCGGGAATTGGAAAGCCGTATCAAACGGGCGGTGATCTTGGCCGATGGCAAGAACCTTACCCCGGAGGATTTGGGCTTCAGCCCGGACGGCGAGGAGACCAGCCTGCCCACCTTGAAACAGGCCCGGGAAAAAGCCGAACGGGCGGTGATCAACCAGGCCATGGCGATGACCGGCGGCAATGTTTCGGCGGCGGCTCGGCTGCTGGGCGTCAGCCGCCCAACGCTTTACGATCTTCTGAAATCCCTCGATCTCGGCGATTAGGACAGCGCGTTTCATGTCGGATTTGCTGTTTCTCTGCCAGCGCATCCCTTATCCGCCCAACAAGGGGGATAAACTGCGGGCGTTTCATGTGCTCAAGCATCTGGCGCAGCGCTATCGGGTCCGCCTGGGCTGTTTTATCGATGACCCGGATGATTGGCGGCATCTGGACAGCCTCAAGCCCTATTGCGCGGAAATCAAAGCCGCCCGCTTGACCCCAACAGTCGCGAAAGCCCTGGCCCTGCGCGGGCTGCTGACGGGCGAGGCCCTTAGCCTGCCCTATTTTCGCAGTGGCCTGCTGGCCGACTGGGTCGATGGGCTGCTGAAAGCGGGGTCTGTGCAAGCCATTTACGGGTTTTCCTCCACCATGGCGCAATATGTGCTGGACCGGGATTTGACCGGCATCCCCTTCGTGCAAGATATCGTGGATGTGGATTCCGACAAATGGCGGCAATACGCCGCCCGTAAATCGGGGATCGCCCGCTGGGTCTACCAGCGGGAATATAACACCTTGCTGTCTTTCGAGCGCAAGGTGGCGGCCAAGGCGGATGCGAGCCTGTTCGTCTCCGAGGCGGAGGCCGACCTGTTCCGCAAGCTGGTGCCAGAACATGCAGGCAAGGTCCATGCGGTTTCCAATGGCATCGACCTTGATTTTTTCGATCCAGATGCGGCGATGGAAAATCCCTATACGGGGGAAACAGGACCGGTGATCGCCTTCACCGGCGCCATGAATTATTGGCCCAACGAGGACGCGGTGGCCTGGTTCGTGGCGGAGATTTTCCCCGCCATCCGGCGCGCACATCCCACTGCGGCCTTTTACATCGTGGGCGCCAATCCCACCCCGCCCGTCAGTGCCTTGGCAGACCAGAACGGCGTGCATGTAACGGGGCGGGTGGAAGACATTCGCGGCTATATCCGCTTCGCCGACCTTTGCGTCGCCCCCATGAAGGTGGCGCGGGGCATTCAAAACAAGGTGCTGGAAGGCCTGGCCATGGCCCGGCCGTTGGTGACCACGCCGCAAGGACATGAGGGGATCGACGCCGAACCGGGGCGAGATCTCCTGGTGGCCGCCGATGCCGCACCCTTTGCCGAGGATTGCCTCGCCGCGCTGGCGCCGGAGACCGCCGCCACACTGGGCACGGCAGGTCGCAAATTGGTTTTGGATCGCTACGCCTGGGCACCCAATCTGGAAAAAATCG
>JBMYUJ010000128.1:0-4215 GCA_049605255.1 Magnetospiraceae bacterium | reverse complement strand
TGGGCACCTTCCTGGTGCGTTCGGGTGTGTTGACCTCGGTGCATGCCTTCGCCACCGACCCGGAACGGGGGGTGTTCATCCTCGCGTTGCTGATCATCGTTGTAGGCGGATCGTTGGCGCTATTCGCTTATCGCGGACCGCAGCTCAAGACCGGCGGCTTGTTCCAGCCGGTCTCCCGGGAAGGGTCACTCCTGCTGAATAACCTTCTGATGACCACGGCGGCGGCGGCGGTGCTGTTGGGTACGCTTTATCCGTTGTTCATCGATTCCCTCGACCTTGGCAAGGTTTCGGTGGGCCCGCCGTTCTTCAACGCGGTGTTCCTGCCCTTGATGTTCCCCATGGTGTTGGTGATGGCGATCGGGCCCTTCCTGACCTGGAAGCGGGGAAACCTGACCAAAACCCTGGTCAAGTTGTGGCCAGCGGCGGTGGGTGCGGGCGGCATGGCGGTAATTGCGCTCTATGCCTATGCGGATGGCCCCTTATTGGCGGTGGCGGGGCTGGCCCTGGCGGGATGGCTGATGGTTGGCACATTGATCGAGTTCGCCAACCGCATTCGGCTATTCAAGGCCCCTTTGACCGAATCCCTGCGCCGTTTGGTCCGGATGCCCCGGTCTGGTTGGGGCATGAGCCTCGCCCATTTTGGGATGGCCATCACGGTCGTCGGCATTACCGGCGCCTCGGCCTGGAAACAAGAGCATATCCAGGTGATGAACCCCGGGGATTCAGTTGAAATCTCCGGCTACACCTATCATTTCGAAGGGGCGAAGCGCGTCCGCGAGGAAAACTATTTCGCCACGGAAGGCACCTTCCGCGTAACCCGGGATGACGAGACCATCACCACCTTGCATCCCCAGAAGCGGCAATATCCGGTCTCTCAACGGGACACCACGGAAGCAGGCATCTATTCCTTGTTCTTAGGCGATCTGTATGCGGTGATCGGCGATAAATCCGGCGATCAAGGCGGCTATGTGACCCGGCTGTATTTCAATCCCTTGGTGGCCTGGCTGTGGATGGGTGCCGCCGTCATGGTGCTGGGCGGAATCTTGAGCCTGTCTGATCGGCGATTGCGGGTCGGCGCGCCCGCCCGGGCCAAAACCCGCGCCGTTCCAGCGCAGGCCTAGGGAGCTACCTGCATGAACCGGCTTGTATATTTTGTACCGCTGGTATTGTTGCTGGTGATCGGCGGCTTTGCCTGGTTCGGCCTGGGCAAGGACCCGGCGAAATTGCCCTCGATGCTGATCGACCGGCAGGTGCCGGAATTCGACTTGGCGCAAATCGAGGGATATGACACACCGGGTTTTGCCAGTGCGGACCTCAAGGGTCAGGTAACCTTGGTCAATATTTTCGGGTCTTGGTGCATCGCCTGCATTCAGGAACATCCGTTCCTGATGCGGCTGAAGACGGACAACGTCATTCCCATCTATGGCATCGATTGGCGGGATAAGCCGGATGATGCCAAACGCTGGCTGGGGCGTCATGGGGACCCCTACCACCGGATCGGCTTTGATGGAGACAGCAAGGTGGCCATTAGCTTTGGCGTCACCGGTGCTCCGGAATCCTTCATCGTCGATAAGCAAGGCGTGGTGCGCTTCAAGTATATCGGCCCCCTGGAACCGACCGTGTGGAACGAAACCCTGTTACCGATTATCGAGGAGTTACGGGCGCAATGACGACCCTTTCGACCCTGCGCAAAGGGGCGTTTGCCCTCCTGTTCGCCATTGTCTTGATGCCCCATCCGGCACTGGCGGTGGAACCCGATGAGGTGCTGACAGATCCCTTGATGGAGCTGCGCGCCCGGGAGATCAGCAAGCAATTGCGCTGCGTGGTCTGCCAGAACCAATCCATTGACGATTCCGATGCCGAACTTGCCAAAGACATGCGCATTCTGGTGCGCGAACGGCTGATGCAGGGCGATGCGGATGACGAGGTCATTCATTATCTGGTCAACGCCTATGGGGATTTCGTGCTGCTGAAACCGCCGCTGAAAGCGGTGACCTACGCGCTGTGGTTCGGGCCGATCCTGTTTGCCGTGCTGGGGATTTCCGCCGTGGTGGTCTTCATCCGGAAGAATCAACGGGGTGTTCAGGAAGAAACTCGAAAACCGAAACCGCTGACCCCGGAAGAGGAAGCTAAGTTGGCGAAAATTCTGGCATCGGAGGAAAAGCAATGACTCTGGTGATCGGAGGCTTAATCCTGGGCGGGATCGTCCTGTGGTTATTACTGAAAGGGCTCTTGTTCGCGCCGACCTCTCAAGCCAGCCGATCAGACCATGATCTTTCCGTATTCAAGGATCAACTGGCGGAGATTGACCGCGATGTGGAACGGGGTCAATTGACCGAGGACCAAGCCGCCGCCAGCCGGATCGAAGTGCAGCGGCGCATCATCGCGGCTGGCGAACGGGCTCAAAAAAGTCGACGAGAGAGCCCGGCGGCGAATATCGCGATGGTAGCGGTTATTGCCCTGGTGGTGCCGATTGGCGCGGCGGGAACCTATTTATATCTCGGCAGCCCGAACAAGCCAGATCGGCCCTTTGCCGACCGTACGGATGTGCGGCAAAGCCAGGCAACGGCCGCGAATGCCACCGACTCACAGGCGCCATCGGAACAAACGCAACAGGCAAGTTCGCTGGACATCGCTACGCAAAAGCTGGCAGACCGGTTGAAAAACGAGCCCGATGATCTGCAAGGCTGGCTGCTCCTGGCTTCGGCCTACCAAAATATGGATCGCAGTGCCGACGCGGCGTCAGCCTATGAAAAGGCCTATACCTTAAGCGGGGAATCTCCGGAGATTGCCACGGATTATGGTGAGTCGCTGGTGTATTTGCATGGCGGAGAAGTGTCCGATACCGCGAAGGGATTGTTTGAAAAGACTTTGTCGGTCGCGCCCCTGGCGCCGAAACCCCGATATTATCTGGCAGCGGCAGAAGCCCAGCGTGGCGCCTACCCCGCGGCAATTCGGCATTGGAAAACCATGCTGCTGGCCTCTACCCCCGATGCGCCCTGGCGCGACCAGGTGAACAAGAATATCGCCATGGCCGCCGAACAAGGCGGCATCGACCCCGATACGGTGGCTGTTGAACCGCGCATGGTGGAACTGGCCAGCGTTATGGCTGGACAACGGCAGGAGGCCACGCCGCAATCAGCGAGCCCCACAACGCCAGCCCCAGTGGGCGCGCCCTCTGCCGCCGGACCGGGCCCCACCGCGGAAGACATGGCCGCCGCCGCTGACATGAGCGCGGAAGACCGCCAGGAGATGATCCTCTCCATGGTCGCGCGGGTGGAAGAACGGGTGCAGGAAAATCCGGATGCTCTGGAAGATTGGATGAAACTGGGCCGGGTCTACGGCGTTCTGAACCGTACGACGGATGCGGCGGATGCCTACGGCAAAGCCGCGGCCCTGCAGCCCAACGATCCGCAGATTGCGCAATTGTATGAACAGGCACTGTGGACGGCGGGCCAAACGGAACAAATCGCCGGTCGGCCGGATACCGCCAAAACCTATTGGGAGACCCTTTTGGGCCGCCTCACGCCGGGGAGCGAATCCTATAACCGGGTGGAGCAGGCTCTGGCGCGACTCTCCAGCTAGAATCCCCCGCGGCAATATTTGTGTCTATTTTTTTCTGCAAGCTTATTCAATAGCCCGTTGGACTCTAAACCTTTTGCTAACGAGCGCCCGCCTAAAGTAACAAAAGACACTGCCACAAAGGACGCTCTGCTCTTTTTCGGGCCAATCGGGGATGACCATTTTTAGGGTTTTCAGCGCAATTGGGTTCATGACCCTGTCAGGGTCGATGGCGCAAGCGCAATCGGTCACGCGGCCCTACGTCACCACGCCAGCGTCTTCTTTTTGGCTAGCCTCCAGTCTGGCGCTGGCCCTGGCGGCCGCTTTTATCCTCCTTGGTCTGCAATATCGAAAGACCCGTATTGGTTTGGAGAATGTCACCGCCGACCATGCGGCGGCCCGGCAGGAGACGCTAACGCTGCTGCAGGCATTGGATCAAACCCCTGTGGGAATCGCCATCGCCGAATTGGACGGCACATTTCGCCATCTGAACCAACGGATGGCCACCCTTACTGGGTTCGATGCCGAGGAACTTTTGGGAAAAAACCTCGGCATCCTGTTCGACGATGCGGAATCCGCCGCCATGGCCTGCCCGGACCGCGCCTGCATCGAGGCGCTGGCGGAGGCGGACCGCTATTCGGTGGAGCTGCGCCG
>JBMYUJ010000127.1:0-4795 GCA_049605255.1 Magnetospiraceae bacterium | reverse complement strand
GCGGATCATAAATGGCCGGCATATACCGACTGGTGCGACCGGTTTTATTTCTGCGTCGACCCGGATTTTCCGCAAGATCTTCTGCCCGCAGACCAAGGGCTGATCATTTCAGATGGGTTCGATGCGGATATCATCCGCCCCGCGCGGGAGCATCCCTTGCATGCCAGCCGCCGCAAGGCGCTGATCCTGCGCTTCGCCCGCAAGGCGGCACAGCGGCTGCATTGGGTGGAAGACCCGAACCGATATGGGGCGTGATCCCGACCTGCTAAATTAGCTGTTCATGGCATCGAAGAAATCGTCGTTATTCTTCGAATGCTTGAGCTTATCGAGCAGGAACTCCATGGCATCCACCACGCCCATGGGCATGAGAATACGCCGCAGCACCCACATTTTCGACAGCGTGCCCTTGTCCACCAAAAGCTCTTCCTTCCGGGTGCCGGATTTGGTGATGTCGATGGTGGGGAAGGTGCGTTTGTCGGTCAGCTTGCGATCCAGGATGATTTCCGAGTTGCCGGTGCCCTTGAACTCTTCGAAGATCACCTCGTCCATGCGCGAGCCCGTATCCACCAGCGCCGTGGCGATAATGGTGAGCGAGCCGCCTTCCTCGATATTCCGGGCGGCGCCGAAGAACCGTTTCGGGCGTTGCAGGGCGTTGGCATCCACACCGCCGGTCAGCACCTTGCCAGAGCTGGGCACCACGGTATTGTAGGCGCGGGCGAGCCGGGTGATGGAATCCAGCAAGATCACCACATCCCGTTTATGTTCGACCAGCCGTTTCGCTTTTTCGATGACCATCTCGGCGACCTGCACGTGGCGGGAGGCAGGCTCATCGAAGGTGGAACTGATCACCTCTCCCTTCACGGACCGATCCATATCGGTCACTTCTTCCGGCCGTTCATCGATCAACAGCACGATCAGATAACATTCCGGATGATTTTGGGCGATGGAATGGGCCACGTTTTGCAGCATCACGGTTTTACCGGTGCGCGGCGGCGCCACAATCAAGGCCCGCTGGCCTTTACCGATGGGAGCGATGAGATCCAATACCCGATGCGTGGGGTCCTTGATGGTGGGATCATCCACTTCCATCTTCAGGCGCTCATCGGGATAAAGCGGGGTCAGATTATCGAAGTTGATCCGATGCCGGACCGCATCGGGGGATTCAAAATTGATCTGGTTGACTTTGAGAAGCGCGAAATACCGCTCGCCTTCCTTCGGGGCGCGAATTTGCCCTTCGACCGTATCACCCGTGCGCAGACCAAACCGGCGCACCTGGCTGGGCGACACATAAATATCATCTGGCCCCGGTAGGTAATTGGCTTCCGGTGAGCGGAGGAACCCGAACCCGTCTTGCAGCACTTCCAAAACGCCATCGCCATAGATGGCGACATCGTTTTCCGCCAACTGTTTGAGGATGGCGAACATCATATCCTGCTTGCGCATGGTGCTGGCGTTTTCGATTTCCAGCTCTTCAGCGAAGGCAAGCAATTCGGCGGGGGTTTTAGCTTTGAGTTCCAGAAGGTTCATGAGTTCAGTCGCATGGATAAGGGAAGTATTTCAGGGAGAGGGCAAGACAGCGGGAAAGGTCTTGAAAAGGCATACAGAAAAAAGGAATTAACGAATAAAAGGGAACGCTAACCGCGCTAATAATTGGAAAACGTAACGGGAAGGATAAAATCGGCGGAAGCCTTAGCCGCCCTTTATCCGCCAGTGTTACGTAAATCTTTGGCCAAGTCAAACCTTATCACCGTGATAAAACCCCTATTATTAGAAAATATCAAGATTTTAAGAAGATAACGCGTTCAAACTGCAACCATTCCAATTTTTTGGGCAGATTCTTTTGCCTCCTTGGCAAGAAACCGGTGCATTCCGCGCCGATACCTCCCGCACCAGCCCAGCCAATCCGGAGATGAACAGGGGATGGGTGGAAACCGTGGGTACGCGGTGGTACCCGGGTATGGAGAGGCTTTCGGCAAGCTTGCGGTATTCGATATCCAATTCCACCAGGGTTTCCGAATGTTCGGAAACAAACGCGATGGGCACCACGGCCACCGACACACCGTCCTTACCCGCGCGGGCCAGTTCCTGATCTGTCGACGGCCCGATCCATTCCAAAGGGCCGACGCGGCTTTGATAGCAGACGACCCAATCCAGATCCTCGATGGCCAGTTTTTCCACCACGGCCGCCGCCGTCTGTTCCACCTGCCATTGATAGGGATCGCCCGCATCCACCACCTTTTTTGGCAAGCCATGGGCGGAAAACAACACCCGCGGCCGATCCCCGGAAACGGACGACAGGGTTTGGGAGACCAAATCCGCAACGGCAGCGATCCATCCCGGTTCTGTGGGATAGCAGCAGAGCGCCCGGGTCGGCGCGGTCACATGGGCTTTCTTTGCCGCGCGATGCCAATCTTTCAGGGATGACGCGACCGTTGTCGTTGAAAACTGCGGGTACAGCGGCAGAAGCACAATTTGATCCGGGTTATACGCCGCCACCGCCTTGGCCACCGCATCACTCATGGGATGCCAATAGCGCATGCAGATGAAGGTTTTGATTTCTTCCTCTGATGTGGTGAGCGCGCTTTCCAAGGCCGTGGCCTGTTCTTCAGTCAAGGGAACCAGGGGCGATCCGCCCCCGAGATGGTGATAAATTTCCTGCGCCACCGGCGCCCGGCGACGGGAGATCAGTTGCGCCACCAGCCAGCGTAATGGCCCGGGCAGGCCAATAATCGCCGGATCGTTGAACAAGTTGAACAGAAACGGGCGCACAGCGTCCGGTCGGTCCGGTCCGCCCAGATTGAACAGAACGATGGCAGTGCGCGCCATGGGCATGTCCTTTCATCATGCCGGAACCGCTCAGGCGGGGTTCCGGATAATCTCCATCAACCGCGCCACATGATCGGGCGAGGTGCTCGGCAAAATACCGTGCCCCAGATTGAAGATATGGGGACCCTTGGACAAAATCTCCAGAATCCGACGGGCGGCGAGTGCCATCGCATCGCCCCCTTCGATCAACAGCAGATTATCCAGATTGCCCTGCACGGCGCAAAGCGGCTGCAAGGTTTCTGCCGCCCATTCCAACGGGATGGTCGCATCCAGGCTGACCGCATCCACCCCCGTTTTCTGAATATAATCCACATAGCGGGGCCCAGCACCGCGCGGAAACCCAATAATGGGCACATGGGGATGGACGGCTTTGACGGTTTCGATAATCCGGCGTGTGGGATCGATGACCAGGCGGTTGAACTGATCTTCCGCCAAGATGCCGGCCCAGGTATCGAAGATCTGCAATACCTCGGCGCCGCTTTTCACCTGTTTACACAGATACGCCGCGGAGGCTTCCACCAACAGATCCATCAGCCGCGCGATGTCTTCCGGGCGATGATAATCCCATTGTCGGATGGTGGAAAAATCACTACCACCCCGGCCTTCCACCATGTAAGTAGCCACGGTCCAGGGCGCGCCACAAAATCCGATTAGCGCCGTGGTTTTCGGAATACCTTCGGCCAAACGGGAAACGGTTTCATAGACCGGCGCCAGATGGTCATGCAGACGATCCAAGGTCAACGCCTCCACCCCGGCCCGATCCCGGATCGGATCCAGCACCGGTCCTTCCCCTTGCTTGAAGGCGACCGATTGGCCCAGGGCATCGGGGATCACCAGAATATCGGAGAACAAAATCGCCGCGTCGAAACCATAGCGGCGTAAGGGTTGGAGCGTGACTTCAGTGGCTTTATCCGGCGTATAGCAGAATTCCAGAAAATTTTCGGCTGTTTGGCGGATCTCCCGATATTCCGGCAAATAGCGCCCCGCCTGGCGCATCAGCCAAACAGGAGGAGGGTCGAGACGTTCGCCGTTCAAGACACGCAAAAAACGCTTGGAAGGCGCCGGGTTCATGCAAACTCCTGGAAAATGGAAATGAGGGAAAGGGGGTTTTCCCGAACTCATACAATCAAATCATTTATATTAAAAGAAAGGATGTGATTGTGATTGGGGCAGTGGATAACGGGGATTATTGGCCGTACACAGGTTTTCCCCAGGCGGGATGGGGTGGCGCGGTTCTTCGGGAAAACCAAGCGAAAACCCGGCGGGAATGACCAAAAACAGGCGCGTTTTCGGGCCTTTCGAAGAATGAGGATAAGGGGGATAACCCCGCCGGGTTCACAGGCGAAGTCTTGTCGGGAAATTACCGTTCACAGGGTTGAAGTGACCTGATAAAACTTCCTTCAACGGGTATAAAAAATGGGATCAGGCTGGCAAAGCCGGTTTATCCACAAAACGGCCACCGTTTTCAACCGAGGTTTCCACGTACCATGAAAGACGGTGTGATCCATCTGATTTCCGATGCGACGGGGGAAACCCTGTTCACCCTGACCCGCGCCTGTTTGGCCCAATTCGACAAAAGCGAATTTACCGAATATCGCTGGCCCCTGGTCCGGTCCGATGAGGATTTGGATAAAGTGATCGCCGCCATCGCCACAGAGCCTGGCATTGTGTTCTATACCATCGTCGCCCCGAATTTGGGGGAACGGCTGCGGGAAGAGTGCCGTACCATGAAGGTGCCCTGTGTGCCGATCCTGGACCCGTTGATTAATACCATCGCCAATTATGTGGGGACCCCGGCGAAGAATATGCCCGGTGTTCAATACACCTTGGATTCCGATTATTACGAACGGATGGAGGCGATTAACTTCGTGCTCGCCCATGATGACGGGCAATCGGCCTGGAATCTGAAGGAAGCGGAGATTGTGATCCTCGGGGTATCCCGCACCTCGAAAACGCCGACGAGTATCTA
>JBMYUJ010000126.1:0-4887 GCA_049605255.1 Magnetospiraceae bacterium | reverse complement strand
CCAACGCCACCCTCGGCACAGCCCTCACAACGACGGGCAAGGGTCTGGGGCTGGTCACCGATTACTATTTAGATCGAAATCCCGGTGCCGCGCCGACCCTTTACTTGCGTTTCAAGAAAGCGGTCGAGCTGAAAAAATCCTTCTTCGTGCCGCCAGGCAATGGCCGCGGCTATCGCCTGGTGATCGACGTGGCGAGCGCGTCCGGGAAAACAGCATCCCGCCCCACCACCGTGCCACCAAAAGCCGAAGCGCCGATAGCTGCACCCGTTGCCACCACCAAACTAAAGGTAGCACCTGCGCAACCGGTGCGACAGGCACCGGCCCCACCGCCCCCTGATTCCGCGCCGAACGCTGTGTCACCGGTCGTGGAAGAGCTACCAGAAGCGCCAACTCCGGCGGAATCCCCCACCACCGTGGCGGCGGCCCCGGGTGCGGGGACTCTATCTGTGGATCTGGCACAGTTGAAAACCCTTGCCGAGGGCGGATCGGCAGAAGCGCGCTTTCTGCTCGCCGAGAGTTATGCCACGGGGAACGGGGTGCCGGAAGATGCGCGGGAAGCCGCCCGGCTTTATCGACTGGCAGCGGATCAGGGCCATCCTGCGGCGGCCACCAAGCTGGGATATCTGCATAGTGTTGGCCTCGGGGTCACCAAGGATCCGGTTCTAGCCCATGATTGGTTCTTAAAGGCGGCCCTGCTGGATTACCCCACTGCGCAATATAATCTGGCGCAAATCTTACGCATGGGCATTGGCGTGCCCGTTGACCTTCCTGGCGCGGCGGAATGGTATGCCCGCGCCGCCAGCCAGGGGCACCCAAAAGCCCAGTTCAATTTGGGAACCATGTATTTGAAGGGAATCGGTGTAGAACGGGACCCGAGTCGCGGCATGGCATTTATTGGTGCCGCCGCCGATTCGGGTTTGGAACGGGCTATCGCGCTGCGCGAATCCCTGAGGGATGAGCAATAAGGTTAATTCCCCTCAATTTCTAGCTGATATCCGTTACAAGATGAATTCTGCGTCCTTTCAGACTGCTAGCTATTGACCCCCGCCCCCAGCCTGCCGACAATGCTAGGCTCTAAAGATCGCGTCGCCGTTTTCAACGGAAATAAAAGGAAATCGCAACCATGGTTGGTGATCCAGAAGCCACCAGTCCCGGTCCTGAAGGGCAAAAGCGCACATTTTCCCTCGGTAAGGGAACCAGCGTGCTCGACCGCCTATCCGTTGTTGAAAACGCATCTGCACTCGGCACCGCCTCGCTCCTGGACAAGTTGCGCATCAATGAGCTTTTGATCGATCTGGATGATTCCGCTTTCGAGGATTTCGCGGATGGATGCGTGTTTCTTTCTGCCCCTGAAAATGACGTGGTTATTCAGGAAGGGGATAAACAGGAACATACATTTTTCGTGATCGAAGGCGTTGTGCGGATCGTCCTCGGATCCAAGGGCGATACAAACGTCACCTTCCGTGACGTCACCACCGGCGGTTATTTTGGCGAAATCGCCGCCATCGACCGGGGGGACCGGTCTGCCACGGCCTATTCCTTGCAAGATTCCCTCATTGCCGCCGTACCTTGCGAACGGTTTTTGACCCTGGTATTGGAACATCGCTCGATCGCATTAAAGCTCTTGCGCGGCATGGCCAGCGCGTTGCGCCATTCCAACCAGAAAATTTCTCAGGTCAGCTCCTTCTCCGGTGTTCAACGTGTTTATCTTGAGCTTTTGAATCGGGGAGAACCCTCTCCGGCGGGGGATGGTTCCTGGATTATTCCGGTGATGCCCACCCATGAAGATTTGGCGGCGGAAGCGATGACATCCAAGGATATGGTGGCCCGGGCCATGAGCCAGCTTTTTCAGCTGGAAGTCGCCAAACGGGAACGGGGGCGCTTGAAAGTGCTGGATCGTGACCGGCTGAAGCGCTTGGCGACCCAGAATTAGGCCGCCCTCACTCTTCCTCTTGATCCTGGCCGCGCACCTTCGCGAACAGTTGTTCCAAGGTCATGTTGACCTGAACCACGGATGAGATGGTTTGGCGAATCTGCGTATCCGTAAGCGACCAACCCTGCTCTTCCAAATGCACGATGGTGGTTTTCACGAACTCCCGATATTCGGCCAAAGCCTTGGAATCGTCCCCCAGGGCATCGGCTAGCAGCGCCAGAGCCAATTGCTGCGGCCCGCCGCCCTCATAGCCCCATTCGAATCCATCCATGGAATGCTGCCGTAGGTCCAGGCGGGGGTCCAAAGGCGTACCCCCCACGGTGACCAAAACACCTTCCGGCCCGCGAATCCCTTCATATACTTTCATTGTCTCTGCCTTTCCGCTCCCGCCAGGCGCCAAGAACCCGGATTTTTTTAAGGTATGTGAATACTAACGCCAAGATAAGACTAAGGTCTTGAAAAAAAACGAGTCCGGTGATTGTGCTCACAGCGCCGTGTTGATCTTTCTCCTAGAGTAGATGTTAACGATACCTCACAGCGTAAAGGAGCATTAAAATGTTTGGAGCGCTTATTACACCGATCATCAATGGCTGGACATGGTGGAGCAACCTGTTTGCGAATATTCCCGGGGGTGATCCTTTTATCGCCAGTTTCGCTCTTCTTCTCGTCGCCGTCGCCGCAGGTTTTTTGGCAAAATTCGCAAACGACTTTGCGAATATTTACTGAAAAGGGCCCCTTCCCCAACCTTCGACTTCATGAACTTCATGATAGAAAGGTGACAAAAGATGAGTAAAGGCAAAACATTCAGCGCCGTATTCTGAAGACCCAAGATTTCAGCGCTGTGAAGAATCAAAAAACGCCCGGCGAAACCCGCCGGGCGTTACTTTTGTCATGAACCGGATGGTTAAAGCGCGGGGGTCGCGAAGGAACGGTCCATGATTTCTTCAACACGTTGGTTGATCGGCGCCCAAGATTGTTCGGAAACAATCATTGATTGGTTGCCGAGTTCAGCGCTGAAGGCCATCACTTTTTCCAGCGCTTCTTGGGAATAGGCCAATTCGGTGTTGATCGCTTCTTGCACATTGTCAGCGCTCATCACGGTTTGCGCGGATTTCATCCGGGCATCCAGGAAATCCTGCGCAAATTGCATCATCTTGGTATTCAGGTCGAGCGCACCGGCAAAAGCGACATCGATCGCCCGGTTCATCACTTCGGCGTTGCGGCGATCGAATTCAATCTTCATATCCCAACCGGTTTTCACGTCCTCCAACATCTTGGCCGCGAACTGCATGGTTTCCTGCATTGGATCGAGCGAGAACACGGCGGAAACCACTTGCTCCACCGGCAGCGCTTCGACAACAATCGGGGCTTCCTGCACAGGCGCAGGCGCGGCGGCCTCTTCCACCGGCGCGGGAACGGGCGCGGTGGCGACTTTTTCGGTCTTGGCGGCGGCAGGCTTGGCTTTCGCCGTACGGCGCACCGGCTTTTTCGTCGACTTGGCGGTCGTCATGGTATTACGTCTCCTAAGCAAAACCGGGCCCTTCCCCGGAATGGTGATCCAGGCGGCGTCATTATTTTTGTGCGCCGCATCAATTTCATGCCGAAATATAGTAAAAACCGGCCCCGACATTCAATAGTTTTTTATTGCAGTGCAGCATATTTTGCGTATCGCCAGATCGAGACCAGCGCGGTATTGTCCCTTTATCGAGTGATTTTCGAGGGTTAGGGGAACGGCAGTTTGGGACGCGGCATTGAGATAGGTTATGGCGGGTATTGGTGCACACCCTTTGTTCCCACCGGCGGAGCCCTCACAGAGCAAGATGGAATTGATCTTGCCGCCAGGCTTACCCGCGAGTCGACTATTGCGGCCTTCGATGATGCCGTCATTTCGGTGGGAAACGCAGCGCCCGGCACCCATGCCACTGCGGGTCTGCAAAGCTTCGCCGATTCCGCGGGTCTTGGCCCGCTCCCCACACAAGCCCTCAGTTGTGGAAACCTCAGCGGCCTATCTCTTCTGCGCTCTGGCGTTCTGGAAACGGTCACGGGGGCTTTCACCGCCGCCTACTGCATTGGCTGCGGCAGCGCCGCTTCCGTGAAGGAATCCCGACTCGCCTGGTTAAGTGCCATCGACACAGTGGCGCGGCAATCCGGTGTTACCCGAGAACAGTTGGACCAGCTTCTTTCCCACCGATGGGAGCAGTATGAAAAATGCCGGGAAGATGGTTTTCAGGGCCGCTTCATGCCTTTGCCTTTCTGGATTGGTGATTCAGTGTATGACGGTGATACCGGACTGGTGGAGATGACGCCGGGCACTCTCAAAGAAGCCCCTGCGCTTTTCACGGAAGGGGTGCTCTCCAGGGCCATGACCCCGACCAGCAAAACCGCGATCGCATGCATGGTATTGGGTTCTGCGGAGGGCGGCCCTGAAGCCCTGCGACTCCGGATCGAGGGAACAGGCATTCACCGAGAATCTGTTACGGAGGGCTCCACCGCGCTTCTGTTGGCAGCACAAGCGGCGCTTAACGAAGCGGATTCGGCGATCGACACTCTGGACACCATCAATATTTTTGCCCCTGAGCTTGCCAGCGAGTTGCTCTTTGCGAACGAGACCGGTGCCGATGTGATGACCATGAACCGGGGCGGCGGGGCGGTGATCTGGGGGGATGCGGGGGCGGCCACGGGATTACGCGCCACCATCGAGGGGATTGAACATTTGACTTCCCGCGGCGGCGGACACGGCTTGGTCGCCGGTGCCGCCGAAGATGGGACGGCCATTGCGCTGGTCATCCGGGTGGCCGACCGCCTACCCACTTAAGGCACAGCCTTGAAGCCTCGCTACCGCACCTGGAACGCCACTTGGTCCAAAACCGCGCCGCCGGGATCGACCAGTTCCAGGCGGTATTTCCCCCGTTGCAAATGCCAAAGGGGCCTTTCCTCCAGACCGCCCAACCGCT
>JBMYUJ010000125.1:0-4932 GCA_049605255.1 Magnetospiraceae bacterium | reverse complement strand
ACTGCACGACGCCGCGCACGCGCCCCTGCTTGTCGAGGTCCCAGCGGTAGATGGTCTCTTGATGCCGCGGCGCCATCGCGGCCCAGCCGATGCGTCCATCGTCGTACTTACTCGACTGGTTGCCCTTGGCGCCACGGCGCAGCTTGAACACCATCTCCTGAATGGCCCAGCCGTAGATGGTCTCGGTCAGCGCGTCGGCGATGACGGGCACCAGTTCTTCCAATTCACCGGCGCCGGTGCCCGCATGGATGCCGAACACGCCGCCATCCACATAAGACGAGGCAAAGGCATAAATGCTGTAGGCGAGGCCGCGTTTTTCCCGCACTTCCTGGAACAATCGGGAGGACATGCCGCCCCCCAGGATGGTGGTCAGGATCGTCATCGGATAGTAATCCGGGCTGTCATAGGCCGCACCTTCCAGGCCCAGCACGAACTGCACCTGATCCAGATTGCGGCTTTCCCGATAATCGCCGCCTTTATAAACAAGGGGGTCAAAGGCTTCTGACGGGCCCGCGGTTAAATCCGTAAAAGCCGCTTCGGCCATGTTCACGATCTCAACATGATTGACGCGCCCGGCGGCGGATAGCACCAGCCGCGACGGGCTGTAATGATCCCGCATATAGGCGAGGATCGACTCGCGCGGCATGGTTTCCACCAGATGCTCGGTGCCCAGAACCGGCCGCCCGATGGCTTGATCGGGGAAGGCGGTTTCCTGGAAATGATCGAAGATAATATCGTCTGGCGTATCATTGGCCTGGCGGATTTCCTGCACGATGACCGACCGTTCGCGGGCCAGTTCCTCCGGGTCCATCACCGAGTTTTGCAAAATATCGGCGATCACATCCAGGGCGAGACCCACGTCTTCCTTCAGCACCTTGGCGTAGTAGGCCGTGTTCTCCCGCGAGGTATAGGCGTTCATCTGGCCACCCACGGCCTCGATTTCCTCGGCGATGGCGCGGGCGTCGCGCCGCCGGGTGCCCTTAAAGGCCATATGCTCCAAGAGATGGGAAATCCCATTCACCTGCGGCGTTTCATGCCGGGTGCCCGCCTCCACCCAAACGCCGAGGGAGGCGGTTTCCACCGTCTCCATGGCATCCGTCACCACGCGCATGCCATTGTCGAGAACGGTCAGCCGGGTACTCACGAGGCATTCCTGAGCGACAGGGTCTCGGTAATATGCGCACGCACCGCATCCAGGTCGTTGCCCAGCACCGTGCAATTCTCCTCCCGGTCGAACAGATCGGCCATGCGGGGCGGCAGGACGGGGCGAATGCCACTCGCGGCCTGCACCGCATCGGGGAATTTGGCGGGATGGGCGGTGGCCAGGGCCACCACGGGTGTGCCCGCGTCGCGCGGCAAGGACAGCGCCGCCGCCACGCCTGTGGCGGTATGGGGGTCCAGCAACTCGCCGGTGCTCTCATAAATCTCGCGGATCACGGTCTTGGTGCTGTCGTCATCCAGGCGATAGCCCCGGAAGCTCTCCAGAATCGCCTGCCAACGGTCATCGCCGAAGGATTGGCTGCCGGTTTCGCGGAAGGCGGTCAACGCCGCCGCAAGCGCCGCCCCATCCGCATAATGATCGGCGAGCAGGCGCTCGAAATTGCTGGAAACCTGAATATCCATGCTGGGGCTCAATGAAGGTTCCACCGGGACCATCTGCATGGTGCCGGTTTCGAAATAGCGGGTCAGGATATCGTTGCGGTTGGAGGCCACCTGATACCCGGCGATGGGCAGGCCCATCTTGCGCGCGCAATAGCCCGCATACACATTGCCGAAATTCCCCGTGGGCACGGCGAAGGTCACTTTCCGGTCGGGCGCGCCCAAGGCCACCGCCGCCCAGAAATAATAGACGATCTGCGCCATGATCCGGGCCCAGTTGATGGAATTCACCGCCGACAGGGTATAACGGTCGCGGAACGCCATATCGTTGAACAGGGCTTTCACATAATCCTGGCAATCATCGAAGGTGCCTTCCAGGGCGATGTTATGCACATTGGCGGCCATCACCGTGGTCATCTGCCGCCGCTGTACTTCCGACACCCGGCCATGGGGGTGCAGGATGAAGATCTGAATGGCCTCGCGGTCGCGGCAGGCCTCGATGGCGGCAGAGCCGGTATCGCCCGAGGTGGCGCCGATAATGGTGACCTTGGCGCCCTGCGCCTTCAGCACATGGTCGAACAGGCGCCCCACCAGTTGCAGGGCGTAATCCTTGAACGCCAGGGTGGGGCCGTGGAACAGCTCCATCACCCATTGATCGGGGCCCAGTTGCTTGAGCGGCGCCACCGCCGGATGGCCGAACTCCGCATAGGCCGCGTGGACGATGGCGGCGAAATCATCCTCTTTGATCACGTCGCCGATAAACGGCATCATCACCCGCACGGCGAGATCCGCATAGCTGAGGCCCTGGAAGGCGCGAATCTCCGCCGCCGTGAAGGTGGGCCAATCGGCGGGAATATAGAGGCCGCCGTCCCGCGCCAGGCCGGAGAGCAAGGCGCCATCGAATTTGAGCCGGGGCGCGGCGCCCCGTGTGCTGATATAATCCATCGTCTTCTTCCAAGGCAAAGAGGCGGCGCACAGTACCCGCCGTGCCGGTGTTAGGCAAGGTCGGCTTACGCCAGATACCGCCGGGTGAGATGCGCCTTGAGGGCTTCCGTGCCCAGGGGCGCGCCCGTTGCCGCCGCCATTAAACCAGTGGTGGAGAGCTTCGAGCCCTGGCCATGCACATGATCGCGCAGCCAACCCATCAACGGTTTGAAATCCCCCGCCGCGACCGCGCCCGGGATCCCCGGCACATCCCGCAAGGCGGCCTGATAGAGTTGCGCCGCCGCCATGGCCCCCAGGGTATAGGTGGGAAAATAACCCCAGGCGCCATCATACCAATGGATATCCTGCAAGCAACCCAACCGATCATCGGGCGGGCGGATGCCCAATAACTGTTCCATGCCCTCATTCCAGGCGCTGGGCAGATCGGCCAGATCCATCGCGCCGTCGATCAATTTGCGCTCCAACCGGTAGCGCAAGATCACATGGGCGGGATACGTGACCTCATCCGCATCCACCCGGATGAAATCCGGTTTCACCTGGGTGTAGATTCGGGTGAGATTCTCCACCGACCAGGCGGCGCCGGTGCCGTTGAACGCCGCCCGCATCAACGGCGCGGCGAAATCCAGGAAAGCGCGCGATCGGCAGACCTGCATCTCCAACAACAGGGATTGGCTCTCGTGGATGCTCATGCCCCGGGCATCCCCCACCGGCTGCCAGCGCCACGGCTTCGGCAATTGATGCTCATAGAGCGCGTGCCCGGTTTCGTGCAGCACGCCCATCAGGGCGGTGGTGAAATCCGCTTCATCGTAGCGGGTGGTGATGCGCAGATCGTCCGGTGTGCCGCCGCTGAACGGGTGCAGGCTTTCATCCAACCGGCCGTGGTTGAAATCAAAACCAATGGCGCCCATCAGTTGTTCGCCCAAAGATTTTTGGATGTCTACGGGGAACGGCCCGGCGGGGAGAACCGGCGCTGGCATCGCTTTTTGATGGTCCAACGCCTGCCCCAGGAAATCTGGCAAAAAAGCTTCCAGATCGGCGAATAGAACATCGATATCCGCCGATCGGCCATCCGGTTCGTATTGATCCAGTAAGGCATCATAGGGGGCGCAGCCCAAAGCCTCGGCCTTGGCCGCCGCCGCTTCCTGACTGAGGCGCAAGACCTCCCGCAGGTTGGGCAGCACCTTGGCGAAATCCGCTTCCGGGCGAGCCTCCCGCCACACCCGTTCGCAGGTGGCCCCGGCGCGGGTCATGGCCTCCACCAGGTCGGTTTCCAGGGCGTTGGCATGGCGCCAATTGCGGCGCATCTCCCGCAAGTTGGCGGCGTGCCAGGGGTCCAGGCCACCGGCGGCCTCCGCCGCGTTCAGCAGATCGGCCAGGGCGGGGTCGGTGATCATGCCATGGCGCAGGGCGGCCAGGGTGGATAACTGCTCGGCGCGGGTCTCGGCACCACCGGGCGGCATCATGGTGTTCAGGTCCCAGTCCAAATGCCCCAGGGCTTCGCCAACCAGGGCGATGCGGCGAAAGCGATCGTAAAGGGCGGTGTAGGCTGTCGGTAAGGTTTGTGTGTCCATCTGCGCAAGATGGTGCCAACCCCGGCGGGATGCAAGCTGGCTTTTCACCCCGCCAAAAGCGGTTTAGCCGCTTTTCATCCCGCAAGCAGCGCGCTAGAAGGGGGGCATGAACCCATTACGCCTGATTTTCATGGGCACGCCCGATTTCGCCGTGCCGACCTTGGCCGCCCTGCTGGAGGCGGGCCATGAGGTCCTCTGCGTCTATAGCCAGCCGCCGCGCCCGGCGGGCCGGGGCAAGAAGGACCGGCCCTCCCCCGTGCATCTGTTCGCCGAAACCAAGGGGATAGCGGTCCGCACGCCGAAATCCTTGAAGAACGATGCCGCGCAAGCAGAGTTCGCCGCGCTGAACGCCGATGCGGCTATTGTGGCGGCCTATGGGCTGATCTTGCCGAAAGCCGTGTTGGATGCCCCGCGCCTGGGCTGCTTTAACGTGCATGCGTCCCTATTGCCCCGGTGGCGGGGCGCCGCGCCGATCCAGCGGGCGATCCTGGCGGGCGATGCGGAAACCGGGGTGACCATCATGGGCATGTCCGAAGGGTTGGACGAAGGCCCCCTATACCGGGTGGATCGCCTGCCCATCGGCGCCGATACCACGGCGGGCGATTTGCATGACGGGCTCGCCGCCATGGGCGCGCGGCTGATGCTGGAGGCCCTCGACGGTATCGCGGCGGGAACGCTGCCGGCGACCGCGCAGCCGGAAGACGGGGTGACTTACGCGAAAAAGATCGAAAAAGCGGAAGCGCGGCTCGATTGGACCCGCCCTGCGGAGGAACTGGACCGGGCAGTGCGGGCCTTCGCGCCCTTCCCCGGCGCGTTT
>JBMYUJ010000124.1:0-5093 GCA_049605255.1 Magnetospiraceae bacterium | reverse complement strand
AAAAAGCTGGCGTTGAGCCAGCGGCCAAGGGTGCGGAGCACCCGCCCGGCGAGGGTAAAAAAAAGCGGGCCTTAGGCCCGCGGCCAAAAATAAAAATTCCTACCGCCTGACCGCCATCTTGATGGGGCCATCGGCGCGGCCATGGATGAATTGATCCACGAAAGGATTATCGGCGCTATCGATCACCGCGGGGCTGCCGTCCCAGATGATCCGCCCTTCGTAGAGCATGGCGATGCGGTCGGCGATTTTGCGGGCCGAGGCCATATCATGGGTGATGGAAAGTGCCGTCGCGCCCATCTCCCGGGTGACCTTGACGATCAGATCATTGATCACGTCGGCCATGATGGGATCGAGCCCCGTGGTCGGCTCGTCGAAAAAGATGATTTCCGGATCGGTGGCGATGGCCCGGGCCAGCCCCACCCGCTTTTGCATGCCGCCGGAAAGTTCTGACGGGAACAGGTCCGCGACCCGGCCATCCAGCCCGACCTGGGCCATCTTCGCCTCGGCGATTTCCCGTGCTTCGCGCCGACCGGCGCGCTTTTCCGCCAGGATGCCGAAGGCCACGTTTTCCCAAACCGGCAAGGAATCGAACAGCGCCGCGCCCTGAAACAGCATGCCGATCTTGCTGTTGATGCGATCCCGCTTCTTGCCGCGCAAACCCACGGTGGAGTCCCCATCCACGGTGATCGTCCCCGCATCGGGCCGCAGCAGGCCGAGGATACATTTCAGGCAGACCGATTTCCCGGTGCCCGATCCGCCGATGATCACCACGGATTCGCCCACCCCCACGGTGAGGTCCAGGCCATCCAGCACCACCTTGGGGCCGAAAGCTTTCTTGACGCCCGCAAGGGCGATTTTGGCGGGCTTATCGGTCATTGCGCGAAAAACACCTCGGTCAACACATAGTCGAAACACAGGATCAGGATGGAGGCGGAGACCACGGCGTTGGTCGTCGCCGCGCCCACCCCTTGCGCCCCGCCCCGGCTGTGGTAGCCATGGTAACAGCCCATCAGGGTAACGATGAAGCCGAACATGGCGGCTTTGACCAGGCCGGAAAACACATCCATGAACTGGATGAAGTCATAGGTGTTTTTCAGATAAACGGTGGGGTTGAAGCCCAGCTTGTAGGTGGCCACCAGATAGCCGCCGAAGACGCCGATGATATCCCCCACCAGAACCAAAAAGGGCAGCATCAGGACCCCGGCGATCAGGCGCGGCGCCACCAAATATTTGAAAGGATTGGTGGACAAGGTGGTCAGCGCGTCGATCTGCTCGGTCACTCGCATGGTGCCGATTTCCGCCGCCATGGCCGCGCCGATACGCCCGGCCACCATCAATCCCGCCAACACCGGCGCCAGTTCCCGGGTGATGCCCAGCACCACCACATTCGCCACCGCATCCTCGGCGGAGAATCGGGCAAACCCGGTATAACTCTGCAAGGTCAGCACCATGCCGGTGAACAGGGTGGTGAGCCCCACCACGGGGAGCGAATAATAGCCGATCTCCACCATCTGACGGCCGATCATACGCGGATAGAATGGCGGCCGAATGCAATGCCCCAGCGCCGCCCAGGTGAACAGCCCGACCCGGCCCGCCGCCGCGAGAAACTTTAAGAATATGGCGCCAATAGGCCGCAAGGGGTTGATCACGAAGCGGATCCTTCGTAGTGGCGGTAATAGCGCGCGCCCAGGCTGGTCAGAATCTCATAGCCGATGGTGCCCGCCGCCGCGGCCACGGCATCCGCCGGGTTATGCGGCCCGATCACATCCACCACGGTGCCCGGGCGGACTTGGTTTTCCGGCAAATGGCTTACATCCAAGGTCACAAGATCCATCGATACCCGCCCGACCACCGGTACCGGCACATCGCCGATATAGACAGTTCCCGAGCTGCTGAGGGAGCGTAAATACCCATCCGCATAGCCGACGGCAATGGTGGCGATGCGCCCTTTTTCCGCGACGACATGGGTGGCACCGTAGCCCACCGTCATGGCGCTGTCTACCTCCCGCACCTGAATGATTTTCGCCTGCAACCGCACCACCGGTGCCATAGGGTTTTCCCGGTCTGGCGTCGGATTGATGCCGTAGAGCGCGACGCCGGGGCGAAACAGATCGAACCCGAAATCAGGCCCCAGAAAAATACCGGAGGAGTTGGCGAAACTGGCCCGCCCCATGGGGAGCCGCCGCCGGATATCCTGAAAAGCCGCCAGTTGCTCTTGGTTTTTCGGATGGCCGCGATCCTCGGCGCAGGCCAGATGGCTCATCACCAGATCGATCCCCATGGTGCGCAGCGCGTCCCGCCCCTCCTGCGCCAGCGCTTCCGCTTCACCCATGGCAAGGCCCAGCCGGTTCATGCCCGTATCCACATGGATCGCGGCGGGCAGCTTTTCACCCTGTGCCTGGCAGGCGATCAGCCAGACATTGATCTGGTTCGGTGTGTTCAAGACCGGCTTCAGGCGGTAACGGGCGAAGATATCCACCGTTGCGGCGTTGGCGCCGGTCAACACATAGATCGCCGCATTGGGGAGAATCTCCCGCAAGGCGAGCCCTTCTTCAAGCAAGGCCACGAAAAAATCCTGGCAGCCCGCCTGCCACAGGGCCCGGGCCACGGGGGCGAGACCGACCCCATAGGCATCCGCCTTGACCACCGCCGCGCAGCCCCGGCCCGGCCCGGCGATACCATTCAGCACCCACCAGTTTCCTACCACCGCCCGAAGATCGATGCTCAGGACGGCGCCATGGCGGTCCAGATGCCCATTGAGATCCATGCCTGTCTCCCCCTTAATCCGCTTTTTTTTCACCAGCATAGCGGGACAGCCGCTCGGGGGGGAGTCTCTATGATCTCTGGGGCGTAAATAGGGCGCCGCCTGTCCTGAGGCCGATTAATGCGCAGGCACCTGATCGTCGGAAATCCAATCGGCGAAGCGGGAATAGCGCCCGTCGAAATACACCTTGGTGGTGCCGATGGGCCCGTGCCGTTGCTTGGCGATCAGCACTTCGGCCAGGTTGTAAACCTCCTCGACCCGCTGTTGCCAGCGTTCGTGCCGCTCGTGGAACTTGTCGTCCGCCTCATCGGCGCGCTGCTGGGGCTCGCCCCGTTCCAGGTAATATTGCGCCCGGTAGATGAACATGACCACATCCGCGTCCTGCTCGATAGAGCCCGATTCCCGCAGGTCGGCCAATTGCGGGCGTTTGTCTTCCCGCTGCTCCACCGCGCGGGACAATTGCGACAGCGCGATCACCGGCACATTCAGCTCCTTGGCCAGGGTCTTCAGCCCCCGGGTCATTTCAGAGACCTCCTGCACCCGGGAATCGGCCCGCGAGCCCTTGTTGGCAGATAGCAGCTGTAGGTAATCGACGATGATCATGCCCAGATTATGCTGACGCTTCAGCCGCCGCGCCCGGGTGCGCAGCGCGCTGACCGTCAAGGCCGGCGTATCGTCGATGAACAAAGGAATTTCATAGAGGGTCTGGGATTCCCGCACCAGCACCTCGAACTCCTCGTTGCTGAGATTGCCTTTGCGCATGGCATCGGACGGGATCGAAGTACGTTCGGAAATGATCCGGCCCGCCAATTGTTCGGCGGACATTTCCAGGGAGAAGAAGCCGACGACGGCGCCCTCATCCCCGTTGGTTTCGTGATAACGGGCCGCCGCGTTATAAGCCAAATTGGTGGCCAGCGCGGTTTTGCCCATGGAGGGACGGGCCGCCAGGATCAACAGATCCGTCGGGTGCAAACCACCCAACATGCCATCCAGGTCCTTGAGGCCGGTGGTCACCCCGGCCAGCGCCCCGTCGCGTTTATGGGCCGCTTCGGCGCTGGTCAGCGCCTGCAACAGGGCCTCGCGCAGGTCGGTAAAGCCGCCTTCGATTTCGCCTGTGGTCGCCAGATCGTAGAGCCGTTGTTCGGATTCCTCGATCTGCGACAGGGCGGTCTCGTCGATATCGCCGCCATAGGCCTTGTTGACCATGCGCTCGCCCAGGCCGATCAGCTCGCGGCGCAAGAACAGGTCATAGACGATGCGGCCATACTCACCCGCATTGATGATGGTGACCGCCGAGGCCGCCAACTCGGCCAGATATTTGGTGCCACCCACTTCCGATAGGGCCTGGTTCTGCTCGAAATAATTCTTCAGCGTCACCGGGCTCGCCAATTGCCCGCGTTCGATCAGCAAGGAACAGGCCTCATAAGCCCGCCCGTTGATGGAATCGGCAAAATGGTCGGGCCGCAGGAATTCAGACACCGCCTCGAAGGCCTTGTTATTGGCCAGGATGGCGCCCAAGAGGGCTTTTTCCGCCTCATAATTATGGGGCGGGGCGCGGAATCCGGGAACGGCGGCGGGTTCGGCGTTTTCGGAAACGAAGGGTTGGCTCAGGGCGACATCAGACATGGCGGCACTCTATCCACAACCGCTGTCCCATTTCAAAGGCCATGACCTGTGGATAACTATTCCAACGGGGATAAGATTCTATCTCCTTGATTTTATTCGCCTCCACGAGAGGATTCGACCCCACCCCCTGCCGCTTTCCCGTTCAAGCATAAATGCCGTGCAGGTACCAACGGGGCGGTGCCCCCGCGTGATACAGCCCGGCCCGGAACAGCCAGAACCGCCGCCCGTCCGTATCCTCGATCCGATAATAATCCCGGGTCTCCGACTCCGGGGATGGGTCCTCGTCCCGCAGCCACCATTCGGGGGCGATCCGCTCCGGCCCCTCGGCGGCGGCGACCCGGTGGGTCTGCCCGCGCCAGCGGAACAAGGCCGGGGGACCATCGGGCACCGGCGCCACCGCCTCCACCGGCCAGGGCTGCGCCAACAGACGCGGCGGGCGCGGCGGGGGGCCGTCCGGCGTTCGGTACCGGTCCCACCCGGCCGCTGCCGAGGCCGTTGCCGCTGCCGGGATCGACCGCGCGGCCCGTTCGGGCAGGTGACTCTCCACCGCCTCCGGCTGGTGCACCCGGCCCGCCCCCAACCGATTCCCCAACCGGTCCAGCAAAGGGGCCAGGGGCGGCGGGGCCGTGGCGATCGACTCGTCTTCCAAAGGAACCTGGGTAGCGGCCAGGGGGTCCGTCGCCACCTCCAGAGACAAAGATTC
>JBMYUJ010000123.1:0-5362 GCA_049605255.1 Magnetospiraceae bacterium | reverse complement strand
CCGGCGCTCGCTTGCCGAAATGCGCCTTGAGCGGCTTCGCAAACGACTTCTGGCGTCCGTGGGTGGCCGTTGTTCCTTCCTTGGCGTCCAAGTAGCCGTCGAGGATTTCGCCCACCGTGGACGATCTGGGGGCCTCCCGCGCCGCGATCCATGCTTCTAGCCATTCTTCCGCATCCGCCCTTTCAGCGCACCCCGTACTTTCGCGGATCGCGCCGCGCTCGTTGAGCGGGGTCCACTCGACATACCAAGCCCGCCGCCCTTTGATTCGACGGAGCCGGTATTCAATCTTTGTTCTTGGCGGTCGCGGCATTCGGCTAGGTATTGGTCCAGATCGGTACGAGAGACCCGGATAGTATGGCCGGGGAGTCGAACCGCTGGCAAGTCCCCCGCCGCGATCATGCTGTAAACCGTCTTTGTGCAGACGCAGAGTTCGTCGGCAACGGTTTTGACCGGAAGGAATTTCATGGGGAAAGCCTTTCTTCGCCTGGATTCTTGGGAGCGGAAACCCGTTCAATGTTCATCCTGGCACCTCGTTCCATTCCTGGCCATCCATCGGGCCATTGGAGGGGGTATGCTTGGGTCATTCGCACCATCCCACTCGTTTACCGCCATCGTAGGGGCGGCCTAGCCCTTCCGCGATCAGCACTTCGGCGGCGTTGACATCCCCAGCCCAGACATCAGCGACCACACGACCCGCGTACTTTCCACGCTCGATATTGGTGATGGTCACAGGGGCGCTTTGGAGGAGCTCCTTTAACGCATCCCGTGCGGCGCGGGCCTTGGCTTTCTCCGCCTCGCACTTCCCCCGCAGTTCTGGCGTATCGACACCACGCAGGCGCACAGAAACCCGGATCGTGACCTTTGGCCAGGGCGTGGCATCTGCCGTAAAGGTGTCCCCGTCGTACACGCGCACGACGTCAACCAATACGGGGCCTGGCACTGCGCCCGAAGCGCCGATCAGGACGGTCAATATGGTGGTGAGGAGAAGCATTCTAAGCGGCCTCGGGGCTCGTGTTGTCACGGCGGAGGAATTCTGGGATGTCTCCAAGGGCATCGGGTTTTGCCGTCGGCATCGGTTCCGGCGTTTCCAGGATCACCGGCACGTCCTTGGGGGCGGCGTCCAATTTAGTCATTGGGCCGGTTCTGCGAACTCGCTTTTTGCCGTCGTCGATGGTCGGTTTAATCTCCTGACCGATCATTTCAGAGATATCGTCTGTCAGGGCTTTGACCGCGATAAGTGCCTGCCCGGCGGACACCAGGGTTTCCGGATGTGCCGGATCTGCGGGGACGAAGAAGTCGAACTTGACGGTATGGCCTTTCATGGGTTGATCCTCCTTAATACCGGACGGTGAACACGATCTGATCCCGCTGCGCCTTGAGCTCTTTTAGAACAGCGAGCGCATCGGAAGCCGCCTGAAGGTCGCTGTCCTTGATCGCATTCGAACTATCTGCATCGAGGTTTTTATGCATAACGGCCTCTAACAACTGCTCTCGAACGAAGGTGAATAGATTATTGGCGTCGATTTTCAGCATGGGTCTCGGTACCTACTCAGCAGCGATTGGATAGTGGTTGGCGATTTGCCGGAACGCCTTCGCCCCATCGCGGATGGCACGTGTGAAGACGTGGCGAAACTCAACCGGGATCGTTTCCAGGTCGTGGGTGGCATTCAGCACATCGGTGGGAACGACCTTTGACGGGCGGCGCAGATCACCTTCCATGCCATCAACAAAATAGTTCAGGTCCACTTCCAAGGCCTTGGCGATGCGATAGAGGTTGGAACTTCCGATGCGGTTGGCGCCGTTCTCATACTTCTGGATTTGCTGGAAGGTGACGCCACAGCTTTCGCCTAAAGCCGTCTGGGAAATCCGTCGCATGACGCGAAGATTTCGAATGCGCGCCCCAACATATTTATCGATGGGGTCGGGCCCGTGCTCTTGGACTGTGCGTTTGCGCTTCATGTGGGTTACTCCACGTAATGGATGATTTCGATTACTTTATCGGCCCGGCGCAGGGCCACCACGGCCCCGCCTGTGTTCACGCGGATCATTTGCGGAAAACCGTGTGAGCCGATATCGACATGGGTAGCTGTGCCAACCTCACCCGTTTCCAGGCGGACACGGTCGCCAACGCGGACCCGTTGCCAAGGAAGGCGAGCATCTTCTGGGATGGGAAAGGCCTCGATCGTGGCGGTCATAACGCACCTTCCGTCTTCAAGGCCCGGAACATCATTTGGACGTCATTCCAGGTCCATTTATGCCAGGGGTCCAGATGGACATTATTTCCGTGAGTCGTCCCACATTCGTAGATCAACTCGGATTGGAACAACTCACCAATCTGGTCCTGATCCAGGGGGAATTCGCGCTCCCCGACGATAAGGTTCCGCATCATTCGGCACCTCCTTTACGCTCAGCCGCGACGGACTGAAGGCGTTGCACCCACGGGGCGGTTGCCTCCTCACCCAACTGGGCAATGGCATTCTTCATGGGTGGTTGGTTGGCCCCCATGAAAGCGTCCACCTGGTCGGCCGGAAGTGCAGCAACGCGCTCTGCCATGGTGACGAACCAATCTTTCCAAAGCGGCTGGCCATCGTCATTGAACGGCACCCGGACCATGAGGGGTTCGCTCGCTCCCTCCTCTGGCGGTAATGAGGCGGCGGCGGGAGCATCCCCGGCGGAAGAGGAAGAACCGCCGTCCGTGATGGGATCAGACTCAACCGCCGCCGCTACCCCATCCGACGGCTGATTGGCGGTCTGACCATCAGGCGGGGGTTCTTTTGCGGGGGCCCCTTCCAGGGTTTGACCCTTGGTCTTTTCCCGCAATTCCTTGGTAATGGCTTCTGTTTCATCGCGTTGGAATTCATCGTCGATGGTGGTTTCACCCCGCTTCAGGGACCCGTAGATGACCTGCAGGGCCCCCAGGTCGAGCGCGGTCAGTTGATCGGCCACCCGGCCAATCTTCTGTTCCACCATCTTGCGGTTCACCCCCATGGCGGCGAAGGCAGACAGCATCTTTTCCCGCCGCTCCAAAAGCGGTACACCGCCCCCATGCTGGAGGGTTTCGGAGCAAAGCTGCTTTGCCTCCTCCACGTAAGCCACCGGCAGTATCCGGAAGATACATTCCCGGAGGCGGCGGGCGCCGTTGTTGGCGTTGTTCTCGTAGATGTCCCGCATGTCTGTAAGAGCGACGGGTCCGCCTTTCTTATCCCGCAGGTGAGGCACGATGAAGGTGTTGAAGACCCGCGCGTTGGTTTCCAGATCCCAGGCGAAGGCCTGCATTTCGCTTTCGCCCTTTACGTCATTCCGGGAGAGTTCCTGGATGCCGTAGTCAACATTTCCCCAGCAGCGGGCAAGCTCTGTGGCCAGGTGGATGGACGGGCCGGTGATCTGGGAGCCTCCACGGGAATAGCGGAAGAACGCGCGTTCCGCCAAGGCCGTGATGGCGCAGGCCTCACGCATACGATTGGTCGCTCCAATGGTATCGCGGGGGTTCTGCCGAGCGACAACCAGGGCCCCTTGGACTTGGGCAATCGCCCGGGATTGCTCGATTTTGGTGGCTTCGCTGGCAGGCGTGCGTCCCGCCGCCTGACGTGTAATTTCCTGTTTCGTGACGGTATTCATGGGGTTCTCCTACTCCGCCGCATTCAGCGGCGCTTGCATATCCATGGCGACCTGAAAGGCACCGCGGTTGTCGGCTTTTTCCAGACGTGTGTGTGCGTAGTGGGGCATGCCCACCTTGATGACGTCCTCCGCATAGCCAGGCCAATGATCATCACGCAGGCATTTGGCGAACTCTAGCCGCGCTTTCTTGGCGACGATCCGGCCCCAGACCAGGTCGCCCGCCTCGGGCTGTACCACGGTGACGAGATGCGGCGGCTCCTTCTCCTGAAACACAAACAAGAAGGTGGGGTTCTCGACGATGCCGAGGGCTTCGATCCCCTCCAGATACCACGCGGCCTGTAGGTAGTAGCCGAGGTTATCCAACGCCTTGGCGATGGCATCGGGCGATGCATCGGCACAGGTTTTATAATCGGCGAAGATGGCACCTTTTTCGGGCAGCCAATCCAACATGGCCCGGCACATGACGCCCGTAAAATCGTCCCGCCAAAAGAGTGATTGTTCGGCCTTTCCGGCTTGGAACAAAGCGCCAGCGAAATCATGCTTGCGGACCTGATCGGCCATGGCCTCACAGCGGGCGAAATCTTTGGCCAGGATCGGCACCTTCCCCGCCGCGCGGGCCGCCTCGCCCGCCTCCTTGGTGGCCTTGCCTCGCCAATCCGCCGCATCAATGACGGAATAGGCCTCCCCCTTCCCCAGTACCAAGCGATGGACCACATGGCCAAAATCAAAATGGGCCTTGGGTTCCGGTGGATTGTCCCGTTCATACTTGAATTTGGCCGGACAGCCGCCGAAGGGTTCGATCAACAGCTTCCGCGCCCCTGAGGACGATAGGGAACCGCCTGGAACGGGATCAGCGTGATAGACTTCCGATGGCAGATCATAGATCCCCGGCTCGATAATCCGGCGTTTCGAGGGCGCGTTCATAGGGGGAGCTCCTTGCTGGCCTGATAGATTTCGAAAAGGATGGCGATCAATGCTGGCAGACCGATCAGGCAAATGAAGCAGGTGAGCAGTTCGCCGAACCAGATCAGCGAGGGGTGAATGTTCGAGGTTCGGGGAAGGTCGTTCATTGCCGCACCTCCCGGCGCTTGTTGGCCTGATACCAACCCTCAACGAACTCCCGGGCGCGGATCATCTTTTCCCGCTGCTCTGCACGATCCCGATAAACCCAGGACCGCACCTCGTCTCCAAGGAATTCCGCAGTAACAGTTCCCTTATCATCGTCAATCACGATGGGGCGGGAGATCATCTGGGCAGCCATCACGCAGCCTCCTCGGCTTGAGATGCCTGCGCCTGGAGCTTCGCGCTCCGCCATCCGCGCCACCAAGCGCTGTAGGACGAGGTTCCCGATTGATACGGGCAGGCTTCGACGCCGTTGCGGAACGCTTGGCGCCCCTCGGCATGGGCGTATTTCGCTTCTTCGGCGCGTTGCGACATCACGCGGCCTCCTCTTCCATCTGCCGGTCGCGGCGCTGCTCGTAAAGCCAATCGCCGTAGTCGTCAGCGTCGGCATCTCGAACGGTTTCGGCTACGAAATCGCGGAAGGAGGACCGGCTGCTGTCCAGTTCCATGCGCAGGTCTTCCAGGACCAATTCGCGCAGGCCATCAGGCAGGCGGTGATTGCCTTTCAAATAGGCGTCAGTGATGAAGAAGTTGCCGCAGTCGCGTTCAAACTTGACGGTCACGTCGATTTCGTACAAAAGCTGGCCGCCCATTTCGCGGGTGGCCGTCCAGTCGATTTCGT
>JBMYUJ010000122.1:0-5370 GCA_049605255.1 Magnetospiraceae bacterium | reverse complement strand
GCTTCGGCCGCGGCTGCCTTCTCGCTGGCGCCTGCTGCCTCGAAGGTGAGGAGGAGCGCTCGGGCGGGTGCGGGTGCGAGCAGCGCGTGCGCCACAGCCAGTTGGTGCCTCGGTTCTGCCAAGGCCTCGCCTGCCTCGCGGCGCGGGACGATGTGGAAATTCTCTACCCGGTCCATCTCAACCCCAATGTGCAGGCGGCGGCGCAAAAGATCCTGGCCGGGCATGGCAATGTGCATCTGATCCCGCCGCAGGAATACCGCACCTTCGTGTATCTGATGACCCGCAGCCATATCATCGTGACCGATTCGGGCGGGGTGCAAGAAGAGGCGCCGTCTCTCGGCAAGCCGGTTCTGGTGACCCGGGATACGACGGAACGCCCGGAGGCGGTGAAGGCGGGGACGGTGGAACTGGTGGGCACGGATACAGACCTATTGGTGGATCGGGTGACCAGCTTGCTGGACGATCCGGGCATGTATGAGCGGATGAGCCGCGCCATTAATCCTTACGGGGACGGGCAGGCCTGCGCCCGAATTGTGGAGAGTTTCCTGAATGCAAGCGTTTAATAAGATCTGCGTCGTCGGTCTGGGGTATATCGGGCTGCCGACGGCGGCGGTGTTCGCCGACCAAGGGGTGGAGATCATCGGCGTCGATGTCAACGAAACGGTGGTCTCCAAGGTTAACCAGGGTGTGCCCCATTTCGGTGAGCCGAACCTGGACGCGGTCCTGCGCCGGGTGGTGGAAAACGGCAAGCTGTCCGCCGCCACGGCGCCGCAGCCCGCCGATGCTTTTCTGGTGGCGGTGCCCACGCCGTTTGCCGCCGGGCATAAGGCCGATCTCAGCTATATCGATGCGGCGGCGCGGGAAATCGCCCCCGTATTGGAAAAGGGCAACCTGGTGATTCTGGAATCCACCTCGCCGGTGGGCACCACGGAATGGATGGCCAAGATCATGGCCGAGCTGCGGCCCGACCTGACCTTCCCGCAACAAAAGGGGGAACTGTCGGATATTCGCGTCGCCCATTGCCCGGAACGGGTGCTGCCGGGGAAGATCCTGGAAGAAGTGGTGAACAATGCCCGCGTGATCGGCGGCATGACTCGCAAATGCGCGCAGCAGGCGGTGTCGCTTTACAAAATCGTGGTGCAGGGCGAGTGCCTCGCCACCACCGTACGCACGGCGGAGATGGCGAAGCTGTCGGAAAACGCCTTCCGGGATATCAATATCGCCTTCGCGAACGAGCTGGCGGTGATTTGCGAGAGCCTGGAGATCAACCCCTGGGAGATGATCAAGCTCGCCAATCTGCATCCCCGGGTGAACATTCTCAATCCGGGCCCTGGCGTGGGCGGCCATTGCATCGCGGTGGACCCCTGGTTCATCGTCGATTCCGCCCCGGACCACGCCACCTTGATCCGCACCGCGCGGGACCGGAACGATGGCATGCCGGAATATGTGGCGGATAAAGTGGCCAAGCGGGCCGCCGAGCTGGTCAATCCGGTGATTGCTTGCCTGGGCCTCGCCTATAAGGCGGATGTGGACGATCTGCGGGAAAGCCCAGCGGTGGAGGTGGTCAAGCATCTCGCCGACAAGAAGGCGGGGGATATCCTGGTGGTGGAACCCCATGTGTCCAGCTTGCCGCCGGTGCTCGCCGAGCGGGGATTGGAATTGGAGGATTTCGATATCGCCGTGGGGCGGGCCAATCTGGTGGTGCTGCTGGTGGATCACCAGGCGTTTTCCTATGTGGATCGCAACCTGCTGAAGGACAAGTTCGTGATCGATACCCGGGGTAGCTGGTAACGGCCGCCGATGCCCATGAAGATTCTCTATCACCACCGGTCCCGCTCGAAAGACGGCCAGTATGTCCATATCATGGAACTGGTAACTGCGCTCAGGGCCCAGGGGCATGAGGTGATCATGGTGGGGCCGCAGATGGTGGACCCGGATGTGGATGGGACCCAGCAAAGTCTGCTGGGGTCCCTGAAAAAACGCCTCCCGGGTGCGGTTTACGAGCTCTTGGAGCTGGGCTATTCGGTCCCCGCTTTTTGGCGTTTGCGCAAGGCCTACCAGGCCCATCAACCCGATGTGCTCTATGAACGCTACAACCTATATCAGGTGGCAGGAGTTTTCCTGAAGCGGTTGTATAGGTTGCCCATGCTGTTGGAGATCAACGCGCCGCTGGTGGAGGAGCGCAGCCAGTATGGCGGCCTCGCCTTGCCCTGGTTGGCCCGCTGGTCGGAACGGGCCGCCTGGCGCGGTGCCGATCGGGCGCTTCCCGTAACTCAGGTGCTGGCGGACCATGTCACCCGGGCGGGGGTAGACCCGGCGCGCGTGGCGGTGGTCCCCAACGGCATTGACCCCGATCATTTCGCGACGGCGCCGGATACGGAAACCGCCAAGGCCGCCCTGGGCTTAAGCGGTAAATTCGTGCTCGGCTTTACCGGCTATGTGCGCGATTGGCATGGTTTGGAACGGGTGGTGGATTTCATCGCGGAGACGGAGTCCGATAAGGATTTCCACCTGTTGTTGGTGGGCGATGGACCGGCGCGCGCGGCCATTGAAACCCGTGCCGTGCAGCGGGGCGTTGGCGGGGCGGTTACGGTCACCGGTATTGTCGGGCGCGAAGATGTCGCCGCCCATGTGGCGGCATTCGACATCGCCCTGCAACCGGCGGTGACGGCCTATGCCTCTCCCTTAAAAATGTTCGAATATATGGTGCTGGAAAAGCCGATCATCGCGCCCAGCTCGCCGAATATTCGAGAAATTTTGGTCGATATGGAAGACGCCGTGTTGTTCGATCCTTCGAGACCGGAAGAGTTCAGGGAAAAGTTGCAATTCCTCTGCTTTCATGATGACATCAGGGCCAAAGTCGCCCGGGGTGCCGCGCAAACCGTGCAACGTCGAGGATTTTATTGGTCGGAGAATGCGAAGCGCGTTGCCGCCATGTTCGACGCGTTGCGCCGGTCCACCACCGGATGAAAAAAGTGAGGCGGTAAACGCCCCGGATTCCCCGCGGTAGGGAGATGACCATGTTGCTGCCGCAATTCAGACGGAATCCTGAGGGCTCAGTGGGTTGGTGAAGGGGTTCTCTCTCCATGAAATTTCGCGGGGTTATTCTCGGAACGGTATTATCTTTGATGCTGGCGGCTTGCGATGACGGCGGGGGAGCGAAGCAATCGATTCCCGAACGGCTACAGGCGGCGCAGACCTATCTGGATGAGGGGGAAACTCGCGCGGCGCTGATCGAGCTTCGAAATGCCGCCCGGGAGGCGCCGGAAGATCCAGACGTCCAGCTCGCCCTGGCAAAGGTTCTGACCCTGATGGGGGGGTATAGCCAAGCGGGGACAACCATTGAAAAGCTGTGGGAAACACCGTCGAACCGTACGCCTGAACTCGCCTTGGCCCGGCTGCGCCAGTTCCAGCTTATGGGGCAATTCCAAAAGGTGATTGATACCCCCTTGGGGGTGGATGGCGATCAAGATGCCGCGACCCAGGCCTCCCATCGGGCTTTTATTGGCATGGCCTATTTGGGCCTGAGCGAGAAGGAAAAGGCCAAGGCAGCAAGCGCGGAAGCGCTCGCGCTCGATCCCAATAATATCGAAGCCTTGAACCTGGCCTTGGGCCTGGCGTTGCAGGAGGACCCAAAGGCCGGCCAAGTCGACACGTATTTAGCGCGGATGCAGAAGCTGGCGCCGAATGATCCGCAGACCTTGCAGAGCGAGGCTCAGGTGCTGCTCGCCACCGAGCATTTCGATGCGGCGGCGGATAAATTTGCCAATCTGGCGGTGCGATTCAAGAATGGTTTTTACTCCTTGTCGCAGGCGCAAGCGCTCATCCGGGCCACGAAATATCAGGCGGCTTTGGATGTGTTGGATCCCCTGGCGGGTGGACTGGCGAAAAACCCGGCCTATCATTTCTTGCGGGCAACCGCGGCCATTTCCATCAAGGATTACGAGAAGACGCTGGAGAGCGCCAACGCGGCCTTGGCCCTGAGCCCCGATCACCAAGCTTCCTTGTTTTTGGCCGGGTCAGCGGCCTTCGCTTTGCATGAATATGAACGGGCGGCCAAATTTCTTCTGGGCTACCTGGCTGATAATCCAGACAACATGCAGGCCAAGCGCATGTATGCCGGATCTTTGATGAAGCTGGGGGATATCGACCAGGCTTTGGAGGTGATCGGTAGCCTGGATGCCGACAGCATGGAAAATGTGGAGAGTTTGGCGCTCGCCGGGGCGGCCCATGCCCAGGCGGGGAACTTGACGGAAAGCCGCGATTTCCTGAAGGAAGCCTTGGCAAAGGACCCGGAAAAGATCGACCTAAAAGCGCAATTGGGCGCGGTGGAGTTGAAACTGGGGAATGCGCCTGAGGCGACTCGTCTGTTCGAGCAGGTGGCGGCGGCGACACCTGACGATTTCCGCATCGCTTCCACATTGGCGGGTTTGTATTTACAAGCGGGTGCTGCGGATAAAGCCATCGATTTGGCGGCGCGGGTCCAGAAGGTTCCCGGCTACGAAATGCCCGGGGCGATGCTCGAGGCAAAGGCCCTGGAAAGCGATGGGCAAATTGAGGCCGCGCGGGAGAAATACCGGGCTTTGCTGGCAGCCGACCCCAAATTTAGCGGCGCCTATCTTGGCTTAGCGAAATTGGAATTGGATAGCAAGAATCGGGATGGTGCACGCGAGATCGTCCAGCAAGGGCTCAAGGCGGCACCGCGAGCCACGGAGCTCCTTTCCTTCCTCGCCCGGCTTGCGGCACAGGAAAAAGATCGGGCCACGGCCATTACCTATTTTCAGAAAGTCCTCGAACAAAATGAGGCGTCACCGCAAATCCGCTTGGAATTGGCCGCGCAACAACTGGCTGAAGACCAGTTTGAGCCGGCGTTGGCCACGCTTGCCCCCATTTTACGCGCTGCCGACCCCTCCCTAGAGGCCCTGCGCATGGCGGCCAGCGCGAATATGGCGCTGAAACGGGGGGCGGAAGCCCAAGTGATTTTTGATCAACTGACGCAAAGAACACCCGCGGATCCCACGGTTTGGTTGGGTTTGGCGGAATCCTATCGCCTGCAGGGCGAGGACAATGCGCGTATTCGGGCGCTGCAACGGGCCGTCGAGATAAACCCGGAAGACCGAACCCCCTATTTCCTGTTGATGGATCGCTTGATCACCCGTCGATCCTTCGCCGAGGCACGGGATTATCTGAAGCAAGGGCGGGAAAATTTCCCCAATGAAAGCAGAATAGACGTGATGGAAGGGCTGCTGTATTTGGGTGAAGGCAACCCAAAACAAGCGATCCCGTTTTTCCAGGCCGCCCTGGCGGCATCGGAAAATCCGTCTCGGGTGGTGGTGACCTATTTAGAGGTGGCCTATTGGCGGAACGACC
>JBMYUJ010000121.1:0-5651 GCA_049605255.1 Magnetospiraceae bacterium | reverse complement strand
TTGGCCGCAAGGAGGCGGCGGTGGATGCCCTGGTGGAGAGTATTCGCTTGGACCGGTCTTGGAACGACGAGGCCGCACGCCAGCAATTGGTGCAGTTTTTCGAGGCGATGGGACATGGTGATCCCATTACGGTGGCCGGGCGGCGCAAGCTCTCCTCGATCCTCTTTTCCTGACGGAGCATGATGTCGTGAGCACGGGATTGTTGACAGACCTGCCGGAAACCATCCCTATTTTTCCGCTGAGCGGCGTTGTTTTGATGCCCGCCGCGCAGCTTCCGTTGAATATCTTCGAGCCCCGTTACCTGGAGTTGGTGGCCGATGCCTTGGCGGGCGACCGTTTCATCGGCATCATCCAGCCCCAGGCGGTGCATCCCGACCCGGTGCCCCCCGATGCGCCGATCCTGGCCGTGGGGTGCGCGGGCATGATCACCTCGAATTCCGAAGAGGGCAAAGGCCCACTGATCATTATCTTACGTGGAATTTGCCGGTTCCGCATCGTGCAGGAAATTGATGTGGATACGGCGTATCGGCAAGCGACAGTATCTTACGAGCCGTTTCGGGCCGATCTGGCCGATCTGGGCGCTGGCACCGTGCCAGACCGGGGCCGCCTGTTGACCGCGCTGACCGGCTATCTGGAGCGGATCGGGGCGCATACCCATGTGGAAGGCATCGACACAGTGGATGATCTGACCCTGGTGACCTCGCTGGTGATGTCGCTGCCCTTGGACCGCCGGGAAAAACAAGCCATATTGGAGGCCAAGGATTTGGCCCGGCAGGGTGCCTTGTTGACCGGCTTCCTGGAAATGACGGCGACCGCCGGGGGTGGCTATGACGGGTCCTTGCAGTAAGGCGCAAATGTGAAACAAAGGATAAGGCCATGACGGCACAGGCAGTCGACCCGAAATTGCTGGAAATTCTGGTCTGCCCGCGCACGCGCAAACCCCTGCGCTATGACCGGGAGGCAGGCGAATTGATCAGTGATGCCGCGCGCCTCGCCTATCCGATCCGGGATGGCATTCCCATTCTCCTGGTGGATGACGCCCGCTCCCTTGATGATGCGGTAGAGGAGCCGTCCGCATGAACACGCCCTACGGGACCCAACATCAGCCGACGGAAATCCGCCTGGTCCGCGAGACAAAATGCCTGGAGGTGGATTTCGATTCGGGCGAGACCTTCAGCCTTCCCGCCGAACTTTTGCGGGTGGAAAGCCCGTCGGCGGAAGTCCAGGGGCATGGCCCGTCGCAAAAAGTTATTGTGGGCGGCAAGCGGGAAGTGGCGATTATCGGCATCGATGCGGTCGGCAATTACGCGGTCCGGCTGCGGTTTGATGACCTGCATGACACCGGGATTTATTCCTGGGAATTTCTCTACGATATGGGCAAGCGTCAGGCCGAGATTTGGGAGAAATATCTTGCCGATTTGGCCCGCGAAGGCCTGTCCAGGGACCGATAGGGGCCGTTTACGGACCCGGTGCCCCCGCGCATTTCCCCGCCTAAATCCGGATCGATGAAATCTTGGTCGGTAACCTGACCATGATTTCAACGTGAATTCGTCTCTGAACAAATTCTTGGAGGGCGATTCACGCCGTAATGCCTTATTTTTCAGCAGGTCAATCTGCCTATTTGTTAAGCATTGATTAAATGCTGGCTGTTTCATAACCCCTGATTTTGCGGCAAAGCAGCCATACCAAGGCTGTATGAAGATATGCAGAGCATTGAATTCACTTAATAAATTATCAGAAAATCAAAACTGGCATGACTCTTGATTCCTAACATCTCGGATCGCGGCTTCTCGAGGGCCGCCTTTGTGACGATGAGGAGCAAGACGTCCATGAAACTGGTGATGGCAGTAATCAAGCCGTTCAAGCTTGATGATGTGCGCGAAGCGCTGACGGAAATCGGCATCCAAGGATTGACCGTTTCCGAAGTAAAGGGCTTCGGGCGCCAAAAGGGACAAACCGAGATCTATCGCGGTGCGGAATACGCCGTGAACTTCATTCCGAAGGTGAAGATCGAAGTGGCTATTCCCGCTGAGCAGACCGAACAGGTCATCGAAACAATTCAAAAAGCGGCAAATACCGGGAAGATCGGCGACGGCAAAATCTTTGCTTACGATCTGTCGAGCGCCGTCCGTATTCGCACCGGCGAAGCCGGTGTGGAAGCCTTATAGGAGGATCCCCCCTATGCGACCCTTACAGATGTTACCTTTTGCTGCGATCGCCGGGGTGGCGCTCGCCTTGCCGTTCGATGCTTTTGCGCAGGAAGCTGCGGAAGCCGTTGAAGCGGCGACCGAAGCCGCCGCCACAATGGCCCCGGCCGTGGCCGAAGCTCTGGACCCCACGAAGGTGCCGGTTGGTTCGGAATCGGTTTACGTGTTCAACACGTTCTCCTTCCTGGTGCACGGTTTCCTCGTGATGTGGATGGCCGCCGGTTTTGCCATGTTGGAATCCGGTCTGGTGCGTTCCAAGAACGTGACCACCATCTGCTTGAAGAACGTCAGCCTCTATGCCATTGCCTGCCTGATGTACGCGCTGGTTGGTTACAACCTCATGTATAACGGCGTCGATGGCGGTTACATGGGTAACCCGGCGGTCTGGTTTGCCGATGATAGCGCCGCCGCGGGCGGTGACTTCTCCGGCGGCTATGCGGCGGCCTCCGACTGGTTCTTCCAGGCGGTGTTCGTGGCGACCACGGCCTCCATCGTGTCCGGTACCTTGGCCGAACGCATCAAGCTGTGGCCGTTCCTGGCCTTCATCGTGGTGCTGACCGCGGTGATCTACCCGATCCAGGGTTCCTGGCAGTGGGGTAAGGGTTGGTTGTTCGAAGCGGGCTTCAACGACTTCGCCGGTTCCACGCTGGTGCACTCCGTTGGCGGTTGGGCGGCTTTGACCGGCGCCATCATCCTGGGTGCCCGGAAAGGCAAATATGGTGCGGATGGTTCCGTGACGCCGATGCCGGGCTCCAACTTGCCGTTGGCGACCTTGGGGACGTTCATCCTGTGGCTCGGCTGGTTCGGCTTCAACGGTGGGTCTCAGCTGGCGCTGGGTTCCGCGGCGGATGCCATTGCCATCTCCAACATCTACATCAATACCAACATCGCGGCCGCTGGTGGCGCGGTTACGGCCATGGTCCTGACCCAGCTTCTCTACAAGAAGGTGGACCTTACCATGGTGCTGAACGGCGCCCTGGCCGGTCTGGTCAGCATCACCGCCGGTCCGGACACCCCCACCATGCCGTCCGCCATGGCGATCGGTGCCGTGGGTGGCGTTCTAGTGACCTTCGCCGTGCCGCTGCTGGATAAGCTGAAAATCGACGACGTGGTCGGTGCCATTCCGGTGCACCTCGTGGGTGGTATCTGGGGCACCATGGCCGTGCCGCTGACCAATGACGGTGCCAGCTTCTCCGCCCAGGCCCTGGGTGTGGTCAGTATCGGTGCCTTCGTGATCGTGTGTAGCACCATCGTGTGGTTGCTGCTCAAGTTCACCGTCGGTATCCGGGTCAGCAGCGAGGAAGAAGAAGTCGGTCTCGACCGCGAAGAACTGGGCATGGAAGCCTATCCGGAATTCGGACGCGGTTCCCAGTTCATGTAAAATTCCTGTCGGAAAACACGCCTGTTTTCTAAACCTGGCCGGAGGGGTTGCCCTCCGGCCATTTCTTTTGACCATCGATATTTTTAACGAAAATCCGAAAAATCACGTCGCCTTCGGCCGCGTCAGACGGTATTGCTATCCCCAGCCTCCCCCTGGCCCTGTCCGCGCGGCAGATCAGGAGGGCGGAATAAAAGGTTTTACAAAGAAAACAGGGGGAACGACATGGAAGCCTTCAAGTCCGGCGGGGATGTCTTTTTCGTTTTGATGGGCGCTATCATGGTGCTCGCCATGCATAGTGGGTTCGCATTTCTGGAGGTCGGGACCGTCCGACGCAAGAACCAGGTCAATGCCCTGGTTAAGATTATCACCGATTTTGGTGTTTCCACCTTTGCCTATTTTTTTATTGGGTACGGCGTCGCCTACGGTATCAATTTCGCCGTCCACGATGCGCAAACCCTTTCGGGCACCGTGGGGGATCTGTTTGGCGCTAGCGGCTTCGATCTGGTCAAATTCTTTTTCCTACTGACCTTCGCCGCTGCCATTCCCGCCATTATTTCCGGCGGCATCGCGGAACGGGCCCGGTTTTGGCCGCAACTGACGGCAACGGCCATCTTGGTTGCCCTTGTCTATCCCCAGTTCGAAGGCATGGTCTGGGGCAGCAATCTGGGTTTTCAAGATTACATCGTCGGCATGTTCGGTGTCGGGTTCCACGATTTTGCCGGTTCCGTGGTTGTGCATGCCATGGGCGGTTGGATCGCGCTGGGCGCGGTAGTTCTATTGGGCGCCCGCAAAGGCCATTACCGGCCCGACGGCACCATGGTGGGCATTCCGCCGTCCAATATTCCGTTCCTGGCTTTGGGGTCTTGGATTCTTTCCGTCGGCTGGTTCGGCTTTAACGTCATGAGCGCCCAGTCTTTGGAGGGTGTCACCGGTTTGGTCGCGGCCAACTCCCTGCTGGCCATGGTGGGCGGCTTGCTAGCCGCCTTGGTGGTGGGCCGCAACGACCCCGGCTTCGTGCATAACGGCGCGCTGGCCGGGCTGGTGGCGGTGTGTGCCGGGTCCGATGTCATGCATCCCCTGGGCGCGGCGGCGACCGGCGCCATCGCCGGGGCGGTCTTTGTTTGGGCCTTTGAGTTTTGCCATGCCAAACTGAAACTGGATGATGTTCTGGGGGTTTGGCCGCTGCACGGGCTGTGCGGTGCCATCGGCGGCATCCTCGCCGGTGTGTTCGGATTGGAAAGCCTGGGCGGCATGGGCGGCGTCAGCCTCGGCGCGCAGGTTGTTGGCACCTTGGTGGGCGTGATTTATGCCACCGTGGCCGGTTTCCTGGTGTATGGCGCATTGAAAGCCGTTGTTGGTATCCGCTTAACCGAAGAGGAAGAATTCATCGGTGCGGATCTGGCGATCCACAAGATCGGCGCCTATCCCGAAGAAGAACTGCCGCGCAATGGCTAAAGCAATCGCAGACGGGTTGAGCTACGCAGGGGGGAGCGGTATGCTCCCCCCTGTTTTTCCATGGCGTGGATGGTTGGGCCTTTCCGGTGCATAACGCCCTTCTCGATTCCCTAACGGATTATCCGTTCCAGCGTCTGCGGGATTTGTTGGATCCCGTAGAACCCGCCGCGGGGCTGGCGCCCATCGCGCTGACCGTCGGTGAGCCGCAACATGCGCCCCCTGCGTTGCTGAACCAGGTGCTGGCCGAAAATGGGCATCTGTGGAACAAATATCCGCCCACGCCGGGCACGCCCGATCTTTGCGCCGCCATCGCCGAATGGCTGACCCGGCGCTACCATTTACCCGATGGGTTCGTGGACCCCACCCGGCATGTGCTGCCGGTGGCGGGCACGCGGGAAGCCCTTTATCTGATTGCGCAGACCGTGATCTCCCGTCGGCAAGATGGCCGCCAACCTGTGGTTCTCCTGCCCAACCCGCTCTATCAGGCTTATCTGGGTGGCGCGGTCATGGCGGGGGCGGACACGACGGCGCGTACGACGACCACTACGAGTACGAGGATCCCCACTACGACTACGACGACTGCTACGACGACGACCATCGCTGGCACG
>JBMYUJ010000120.1:0-5688 GCA_049605255.1 Magnetospiraceae bacterium | reverse complement strand
ACCCGGGTGCTGAAAGGCCATATCGCGGTGGCCACCGCCCGGTTCCCCGTGGGCACGTCGGGCGGCCAGCTCGATACCCTGGCCCGGCTGCCCCTATGGCAGGTCAGTAAGGATTACGACCACGGCACCGGCCATGGAGTGGGCAGCTATCTCGGCGTGCATGAGGGGCCGCAGCGCATCGCCAAATCCGGTGGTGGCGTGGCGTTGGAGCCGGGCATGATCGTGTCGAACGAACCCGGCTATTACCGGGAGGGCGCCTTTGGGATCCGCATCGAAAACCTGGTGGCCGTGGTACCTGCCAGTGGCGGTGAGGAACGGGTCATGCGGGAATTCGAAACGCTCACCCTGGCCCCTATCGACCGGCGGCTGATCGCGCCGGGCCTCCTGACGGCGGAAGAAATCGCCTGGCTGGATGCCTATCATGCGCGGGTGCGGGATCTGCTTTCGCCGGTCCTCGAAGGGGAAACCGCCGCCTGGCTGACGCAGCAAACAACGCCATTGATGTGATTTAAGTACACAGAATCTGGGGGCGTTACTTGATTGTTGCCCGGGAAGGGCTGAATATTAGCCAGAACAATGAAGCTGTGGAGCGCCCGGCATGCCCGCAAAACATAATGGTAAGCGGATGTTTACCGCCGAAGCAAAAATGTATGGGCGCACGCCCGATACCATGAAGACAGGGATGAAGGCCGGTAAGGAAGCCTTCACCCCTAGCGACGACATCACCAACCGCGAGCTGTTGGAAGCCATCGAAAGTTTGGGGCGCCGCCTGGGCGCCGAACCGGAAGCCGCGCCGCCGCCCCAGGAGGATGCCTTCGCCCAATTACAGGTGGACGGCGGCACGTTGATGAACGATGTCGCCCTGATGCGGAACGAGCTGAACGCCCTGCAGCGGAGCATTCAGGAAACCAAGGCGGAGATCGCCGCCTTGCGCCCCCATGACGAGGACGACGATCAGCTCTTACGCGTGACCCACGAGCTGGACGCGGTGGTGGAGGCCACGGAAGGGGCGACGGAAACCATTCTCGAAGCTGCCGAGCAGATCGACGAACTTGCCAATAGCATCGGCCTGTCCGCCGCCGATGAAACGGAACGCCAGCAGACCGAGGAAATCCAGGAACGCATTATCAAGATTTTCGAGGCCTGTAACTTCCAGGATCTTACCGGCCAACGCATCACTAAGATCGTCAATACCCTCAAATTCGTCGATGAACGCATTCAGTCGATGATCGAAATCTGGGGCCATGACAGTTTCGTCGGCCTGGAAAAAGCCTTGCATGACAGGGTGCCGGAGAAAGTCGGTGACGAAGACCTGCTCAACGGCCCGCAATTGGCCGACAAGGGGATCAGTCAAAACGATATCGACGCCCTGTTCGATTAGGACGTATACGTCCTAAACGCCTTAGTTCTGCACGGTTTGCGTCATATAGCGGCGCAACCGGGCGACCGTGGCGGGATGATCCCATTCCAACACGCCCATCAGCCGGGCCACCTCTTGGCCCTTCGGATCGATAATGATGGTGGTGGGCAGGCCCGTGATTCCGAAGGATTTTGCCAGGGTACTTTTGGCATCCGTCAGTACAGGCAGTTCCACCAGATTCAGTTTCTCGTAAAACGCTTTTACAACCCTCGCGCCGCCCCGATCCAGGGAGACCGGCAGGACCGTGATTCCCTTGTCCGCCTGATCGATGCGCAGATTGGCCAATGCGGGCATTTCCTTTACGCAAGGCGCACACCAGGTGGCCCAGAAATTCAGCACCACCAGTTCGCCGTGATAATCGCTCAGGTGGCGCAGCTCGGTCCCGTTTTCGTAGAACATCCCCTCCGGCACCTGCACCGGCGGATCGGTCGGGATCAGCGCACTGAGATCAGGCGGTTCCGACTCCGCCCTTGCGCCGAACGCCGATATGGCGACAATCACCGCTACCAGGAGGGGACTCTTAAGCTTGCGAAAACCCATCGGTTCCTCCACCAATGTCAAAATGCCGAAACGGAGCCTTCTAAATATATGGCCGAAGACCCGCAGATAAAACCATCTCCCGATGCCAGCGCCATGTGGGGCGGGCGATTCGCCGCCGGTCCCGCCGCGGTGATGGAAGAGATCAACGCCTCCATCGGGTTCGACAAACGCCTCTACGCCCAGGATATTGCCGGGTCCAAAGCCCACTGCACCATGCTTGTGGCAACCGGAATCCTGACCCCGGAAGATGGCGCCGCCATCCAGCAGGGGCTCGATGCCATTTTGGCAGAGATCGAGGCTGGGAAGTTCACCTTCAAGGCGGCTTTGGAAGATATCCATATGAATGTGGAGTCCCGGCTTGCCGAATTGATCGGCGATGCGGCGGGGCGGCTGCATACGGCCCGGTCGCGCAACGATCAGGTCGCCACGGATTTCAAGCTCTGGGTGCGCGATGCCATCGATGGCTTGGATGGCGCTCTGGCGACCTTGCAGGCAGTGTTGATCGACCGGGCGGAGGATCATGCGGACACCGTGTTGCCCGGGTTCACCCATCTGCAAGCGGCGCAGCCGGTCACCCTGGGGCATCATTTTCTGGCCTATGTGGAAATGCTGGGCCGCGACCGGGGGCGCTTTGCCGATTGCCGGGCGCGGCTGAACGAAAGCCCCTTGGGGGCGGCGGCTTTGGCGGGTACGCCGTTTCCCATTGATCGGCACATGACGGCAACGGCGTTAGGGTTTGATCGCCCGGCCGCCAATTCCCTGGATGCGGTGTCTGACCGGGATTTCGCGCTGGAATTTTTATCTTCCGCTGCCATCCTGGCGGTGCACTTGTCGCGCTTGTCTGAAGAAATCGTCATCTGGTGCAGCGCCGCTTTTGGCTTCGTCACCTTGCCCGATTCCTTTTCCACCGGCAGTTCCATCATGCCGCAAAAGCGCAATCCCGATGCGGCGGAACTGATCCGCGCCAAGGCGGGCCGGGTCATCGGCGCCCTCAACGGCCTGCTGATCACCATGAAAGGCCTGCCACTGGCCTACAGCAAGGATATGCAGGAAGATAAGGAACCGGTGTTCCACACCAAGGAAACGCTGGAACTTTGCCTGGCAGCCATGACCGGCATGATGCGCGACCTGGGCATCAATGAAGCCAACATGGCCGCAGCGGCGGGCAAGGGCTTCACCACCGCCACCGATCTCGCCGATTGGCTGGTGCGGGAATTGGGCCTGCCGTTCCGCCGCGCCCATCACGTGACCGGTGCCATCGTCAAGGCGGCGGAAACGGCGGGCTGCGGCCTGGAAGATTTACCGCTGGACGCCATGCAAGCGGTTGAACCGGGGATCACACAGGCAATCTATGATGTATTGGGCGTGCGCAATTCGGTGGCCAGCCGCCGCAGTTTCGGCGGCACCGCGCCAGACAATGTGCGCAAAGCCGTGGCAGCGGCGCGGCAGCGATTCCTATCGGTGGAGGAAAACCCGTGATCCGAGACACTGGAAAAACCGTTACCCGTCGTGTGTTGTTTAGGCTTGTCCTGATGTCGGCGGGCGCTGGTGTTCTGGCCGCCTGCGGGCGCAAGGGCAGTTTAGAACGCCCGCCCGATTCCGACCCCAATTATCCACGACAATATCCGGCGCCGGATGCCAATGACCGCCCCCCGGCCCCCAAGGAGGAGACCCGTTAATCCATGGACCATTTCACCTATAAAGACGGGTCTTTGTTTGCCGAGGAGGTTTCCATCGCGGATATCGCGGCGGTGGTCGGCACGCCGTTTTATTGTTATTCCTCCGCCACTCTGATCCGGCATTTGTCGGTATTTCGGGAGGCGCTGGAGGGCCTGGATACGACCATCTGCTTCGCCCTTAAAGCCAATCCCAATATTGCCGTGGTCTCCACCCTTGCCGCCGAAGGGGCAGGCGCGGATGTGGTGTCCGGCGGGGAACTGCGTCGGGCCCTGGCGTCTGGCGTGCCGGGGAACAAGATCGTGTTCTCTGGGGTCGGCAAATCCGCTGCGGAAATCCGCCTCGCGCTGGAAAGCGGCGTTATGCAAATCAATGTGGAATCCGAGCCGGAACTGGCGGTGGTGTCCGAGGTGGCCCAGTCGATGGGCCTGCGGGCGCCGGTGGCCTTGCGGGTCAACCCGGATGTGGATGCCCGCACCCATGCCAAGATTTCCACCGGCAAGGCGGAAAACAAATTTGGAATTGAATGGACCCGGGCGCAAGAGGTCTATACCCGCATGGCTAACATGCCGGGGGTGCAGGCGCGGGGTCTGGCGGTGCATATCGGGTCTCAATTGACCGATAAAACCCCCTTCCAGGATGCCTTCAAGCGGCTCAAGGGGCTGGCGGACAATCTGCGGGCCGATGGCCATGGGGTGGATGTGCTCGATCTGGGCGGCGGCCTCGGCGTGCCTTACGATGCGTCGGCCACCGTTTCCCCCAAGGAATATGGCGCGGCGGTCGCAGAAATTTTCGCCGGGTCCGGTTACCATCTGGTGTTCGAACCGGGGCGTGTGATTGCCGGGAATGCGGGGATTCTGGTCTCCCGCGTCGCCTATGTGAAGGAAGGGGCGACCCGCAGTTTCCTGATCGTGGATGCGGCCATGAACGATCTCGCCCGTCCCGCCATGTACGACGCCTATCACGAGATTGTCCCCATCCTTGAACCGGCAGCTAAAGCGCCCCTCTTGCCGATGGATGTGGTGGGTCCCATCTGTGAAACGGGCGATACGTTCTGCCGACAGCGCGACCTGCCGCCGCTCGCCAGCGGTGATTTGATCGCGTTTCGCACGGCGGGGGCTTATGGCGCTGGCATGGCCTCTACCTATAACACGCGGCCCCTGGTGCCGGAGGTGTTGGTAAAAGGGCATGGCTACGCGGTGGTGCGCCCCCGCATGGATGTGGATGCCCTGATTGGCATGGAGCGGCTTCCCGACTGGCTCAACGGGCGGGATCCGGCGATGGTATGACACCGTTACTGCAAGGCCTGGCGCGGCTCACCCTGCGCCTCGAACGCATCTGGCCCGGCATTTGGCCCGCGGCGATGGTGGCGGGTGTGTTTCTGTCCTTGGCCTTGTTCGATATTTGGCCCCATCTGAACCCCTGGCACCATGCCCTGGTCTTGGGGCTGTTCGCCATCGCGTTTGTAATAGCCTTGGTGTTTGGGCTGCGGTCCATGCCACCCGGCCCCAGCGACCGGGATGCCCGCCGCCGGTTGGAGCAGGATTCCGGCCTGGCCCATCAGCCCTTGGAAACCCTGAAAGACGAGCTGGCCACCGATCCCAAGGATATCACCGCCAATGTGATCTGGGCGGCCCATCAGCGCCGGGCCGCCGCGTCCGCGCAAAAAGTACGGCTGCATCCGCCCCGGTCGGATCTGGTGCGGCGGGATCGCTTGGCGTTGCGCGCCCTGGTGCTGCTGGTGCTGGTGGTGGCCGGGATCGTAGGGCGCAACGATCCAGGCACGCGAATTGTCAACGCCCTCATCCCCCGGGTCAGCGCGGAAGGGGCCGCGCCGCCCCTCACCGAAGTCTGGATCACGCCGCCGGATTATACCGCCGCGCGCCCGATCTATCTGTCTTCGGCGACCGAGACCCCAGGCGCAGTGCCCCGGTTCTTGGAGGGCACGCAGGTCACCCTGTTTGGGCCGCCTGATACCGCAAAGATGAGCATTAATGCCATGAACGCCATTCATCGGCGACGCGCGGACGAGCCCGCGCTGGTGCGGCAGC
>JBMYUJ010000119.1:0-5852 GCA_049605255.1 Magnetospiraceae bacterium | reverse complement strand
CCCCGCGCCATTGCTGGCAATCTCCACCCCTTCCTCGGCAAGTTTGCGCAGCTGCTCCCAGGTCATCAGGTCTTTGGTGCCCTGATCCACCCCATCGGTGGACACGAACACCGTAAACGGCAGGCCCGCCTCTTGCAGCAGGGGAATGGCCGTCTCGGTCAACCGCCGATAGGCATTATCGAAGGTGATGACGATGGTGCGGTCCGGCAAGGGGTCCCCTCCCCGCAGGGATGCCAGCACTGTGGTCAGCGGCAGGACGGCGTATTTTTCCGAACGCAAGAGGCGCAGATGGTCCTTGAACATCTCCACCGGTGTATTGGTGGAGGCGGACGGTGTGCCGACCCGGTGATACATGAGCACCACCGCAGAGTCTGCCGCCCTGGCAGGTGAAACCAAGCCACAGGAGGCGGCAATCACAAGGCCGGATATCCAGTTGCGCCAAGTCATGATGTTGTTACCCTACGTTCCTCCACGCAGGTTCACAACAAATGGGGGCGAAAATGGGGTTCGAGGGCAAGCATGTGGTGGTCACCGGGGGTACCGGTGCGCTCGGCCAATCGGTGGTGCGGGCGCTCTCGGCGTCAGGGGCGATCTGCCATGTCCCCCAACGCGGGCCCGTTGATCCGGCCAAATCCCCCTTTAACAATCAGCAGAATGTGCATCTGACAGGAGGCGTGGATTTGACCGAGGCCGCCTCCGTGCAGACGTTCTACACCGGACTGCCGCCGCTCTGGGCCTCCCTGCATATGGCGGGGGGCTTTGCCATGGCGCCCCTGGCCGATACCAGCGCGGAAGACTTCATGGCACAGATATCCATGAATGCCCTCTCCTGTTTCCTGTGCTGTCGGGCGGCGGTCACGGCCATGGGCCTTGGCGGTGGGCGAATCGTCAACGTGGCGGCCCGTCCGGCCCTGGAACCGCGCCTCGGTGCAGGCATGGTGGCCTATACGGCCTCCAAGGCCGCGGTGGCGGCACTGACCCAGGCGTTGGGCGAAGAATTGGCGGATAAGGGGATCTTGGTGAACGCCGTGGCCCCCTCGATCATGGATACGCCGGCGAATCGGCAGGCCATGCCAAAGGCTGATCACGCCGCCTGGCCAACCACGGATCAGGTGGCGGCGGTGATCTTGTCGCTGGCGGTGCCGGAAAACGAGGTGGCCCGGGGGGGCATTTTGCCGGTTTACGGCAGGTCGTAACTGTCGGCCATCATCGGCGAGGGCGTCACCCGGTCATCCAAAACCGGCAGGCGGCGGGCATCGAAAAGTTGGTAATGCCACCACTCATTTCGGAAGAAATCCCATCCCGAATCCGTCATTAACCCCAAGAGTAATAAACGATTTTTCCGCGCTTCAACGGATATTTCCGTGCTGCCATGGTGCGATGCAGCAGAGAGGTCGTCGAAGGGGGTACCCATGGGGAGTTCCCGACCGCTTTCATCAACCAAGGTCAGATCGACGGCGGCTCCTCGGGAATGGGGCGAACCACGCCGGGGATCGGAGATATAGGTCGGGTCCGGTGTGTGGTGCCACAGGGCCCATTGCGCCTCCGAAGGTCGAAAAGCGTCAAAAATCTTCACTTTCAAATGAATATTCGCCGCCAATTGAACCGTCTGGCGCAGGCAGGCTTCGGCCTCGGGATGCAAATAGCAAGATGCCCGACTATAGATCGGTTTCCCAGTAAAATTGTCAACCGTTGCATAGCGCAGATCGAGCAGCAAATTATGACTTTTTGGTGTGATTTCGACTAAGGTCATATGTCTTTTTTCTTGCAGTTGCGAAAGGAAGGGAGTATACGCGAGTTTGCTCCGGAGAACAGGTGAATTACCATGCGTCTCCTATCGATTGACACAGCTGCAGCCGCCTGTTCGACCGCTGTCTGGTCGGACGGATCGGTTATCGCCACCTACGGTGCGTCTATGCAACGCGGTCAGGCGGAAGTCCTGCCTGCCATGGTTCATCGCGTGATGGATCTGGCGGGGACCGGGTTTTCGCAACTGAATGCGATTGCGGTAACCGTGGGTCCTGGTGCCTTTACGGGCCTTCGCATAGGCCTGTCGATGGCGCGTGGCCTGGGGTTGGCCCTGGGCATCCCGGTGCTAGGGGTTTCCACGTTGGAATGCCTCGCCGCCGCACGTTGGGATGCCGTGGGTCGAGATATCGTCGTCGCCGTGATGGACACCAAACGCAAAGATTACTACGCCCAGGCCTTTTCCAGCGCTGGGAAGCCCCTCGGAGAGCCCGCGGTGGTCGCCGCCGACCATCTCGCTGCGATCCCTGGTATCGGCCCCGGCGCCGCTGTGGTGGGCGATGGCGCGGCAGCGGCATCGAAGCGACTCGCCTCGGCAGGCATTATTGTTGAACCTTACCCGGATGATACTTTCCCCGATGCCAAGGTGCTGGCCGAACTGGCCGCGGGTCGGGGTCTCGAAAAGTCCCTTCCGCCCGAACCCCTTTATATGCGCCCGCCAGAAGCCCGCGCCGCGCCAGACAAGGGTCGGTTGCGCCCATGACCTTGGTGGACGTGAAACCAGCCATTGAATCCGTTACGGTTACCTCGGCGTCGATCCTGGCGGCGCTACATCAGGCTTGCTTGGATCCGGCCTGGGATAGCCAGGCCATGTCTGAGATCCTCTCCATGCCAGGTGCGCAAGGCATGATTGCGCTTGAAGAAGATTCGCCAGTGGGATTTGCCCTTGCCGGGGTTGCCGCCGACGAGGCGGAAATCCTCGCCATTGGGGTGCTACCGGAAGTGCGCGGCCGGGGCATTGGGGCCCAATTGCTGGCGAGAATGACCAAGTCCGTTCAGGATATGGGCGCGCGGAAACTTTGTCTTGAGGTGGCCGATGACAACCAGATCGCGCAAAATTTCTACCAAAAACATAAATTTATCCAGGTAGGCCGCCGCCGTCGGTATTATCACCGGCCCGATGGCCCCCGCGATGCGCTGGTGATGGCCCGGCATCTGTAATCATTACGATACCGTTTTTATTTTCGATTTCTCTGGATGAGCAGGAGATGGACCGCTGCCGGGTCGCCGGAGCGGTCTGATTCAATTTCTGCGTGAAGTGCCAACACTCGGTCCCCTTGTTCCGCAACCGAACGGGGCACATTTTCCAGGGGTTCCTTCCCCACCAGACGTACCGCGAGTGTTTGCCCGTTGGAAAGCTTTTCCAATCGTAGTTTTGTCTTCACAAAAGTCAGCGGACACACCTCCTGGGTGATGTCCAAGAAATCATCCGCTTCTGTAATGTTTATATTTGTCGCAGAAAGAGTTGTTTTATCCATTGTTTTGGCTATTTTTAGAGGTATATTGCTGCGCTTATACCAGTCTCGAAGATCATCTTGGAATGCCCCGTCCCATGTACAAAGCCGAACTGCTTGACCTCACGACGGAAGTGGTCGCCGCCTATGTTTCCAATAACGTGATCGATCCGGCGCAGATCGCCGAGATGGTCTCCGCTGTACACGATACGCTTGCAACGGTGGGCAGTGGGCCCGCCGAACCGCCTTTGCCGGAACCGGCCGTATCCGTCCGCCGCTCCGTCACACCCGATTATATCGTGTGTTTAGAAGACGGTAAAAAGCTTAAAATGTTGAAACGACATCTCCAGACCCGCTACAACATGACTCCCGAGGAATATCGTGAGCGTTGGGGCCTGGCGCCGGATTACCCGATGGTCGCCCCCAATTACGCCGCGCGTCGGCGGGAATTGGCAAAAGAGATCGGACTGGGTTCGCGTAACCGATCCGATGGATAACCGCTCCGGCGGTTGGGAGAGGGAAGGCGAAGATGGTCAATACACCGTCCCGGATTGAGGCGGCCTGTATCGACAAAGGCATGAAGATGACCGACCAACGCCGGGTGATTGCCCGTGTGTTATCTAATTCATCTGACCATCCAGACGTCGAAGAACTCTATCGCCGTGCCAGCACGGAAGACCCCCGCATCAGCATCGCGACGGTTTACCGCACCGTGCGCCTGTTCGAAGAAGCGGGCATTCTGGAACGCTTGGATTTCGGCGATGGCCGCGCCCGGTATGAAGAGGCGACGGACGACCATCACGATCACCTGATTGACGTGCAATCGGGCAAGGTGATCGAATTCCTCAATGCAGAATTGGAAGACCTGAAGGCCCGCATCGCTAAGGAACATGGGTTCCGCTTGGTCGGCCACCGGCTGGAACTGTACGGCGTGCCCCTGGATGCGGCCAAAAAGAAATCGGGGTCCGCTTGACTCACGCTGATCCTCTGGTAGGTTGCCGCCGCTTTTTTCACGGCAATCCGGGCGAGACACACACGTGACCAAAAAACTCCTGATCCGCACCTATGGCTGCCAAATGAACGTCTATGATTCGGCCCGTATGGCCGATGTTTTGGCGCCGCTGGGCTATGGCCCCACGGAAGACCCGGACGACGCGGATATGGTGATCCTAAACACCTGCCATATTCGCGAGAAGGCGGCGGAAAAGGTGTATTCAGACCTGGGCCGTCTGGCGAAATCCCGGGCCACCCGCCGGGCCGACGGCAAACAGGCCGTGTTGGCCGTGGCCGGATGCGTCGCCCAGGCCGAAGGCGCGGAGATTCAGCGCCGCGCCCCGTACGTGGATATGGTCTTCGGCCCGCAAACCTATCATCGCCTGCCAGAGATGGTGGCCCGTGCGGTACGGGCCGAAGGCGCCGTCTTGGATGTGGATTTTCCTGAAGAACCGAAATTCGATGCCCTGCCCCCAACGGCGGCAAGCGGCCCCGCCGCTTTCCTGTCGATCCAGGAAGGCTGCGATAAATTCTGCACCTTCTGCGTGGTGCCCTACACCCGGGGGGCAGAATATTCCCGTCCCGTGGCGGATGTGGTGGCCGAAGCACGGCACCTGGTGGCGGGAGGCGCACGGGAAATCACCCTTCTCGGGCAGAATGTGAATGCCTATCATGGGGCTGGAGACGGTGGCCCCTGGGGCCTGGGGCGGTTGATCCGGGAACTGGCGGAGATCAAGGGCCTGAACCGGATTCGATACACGACCTCTCATCCTGCCGATGTTGACGCGGAACTCATCGCCGCGCATGGCGAGGTACGGGCTCTCATGCCTTTCTTGCATTTGCCCGTGCAATCGGGGTCGGACCGTATTCTTGCCGCCATGAACCGGCGCCATACGGCGGAAGGTTATCGGGCGATTGTCGAGAAACTCTTCGCGGCGCGGCCTGATTTGGCCCTGTCGTCGGATTTCATTGTCGGCTTCCCGGGGGAAACGGACCGGGATTTCGAGGCGACCCTGGCCCTCGCCCGGGATCTGGGATTCGTGCAGGCCTATTCCTTCAAGTTCAGCCCGCGCCCGGGCACGCCTGCGGCGGCGATGGAAGATCAGGTCCCCGAAGCGGTAAAAACCGAACGTTTGGCCGTCTTGCAGACCCAGTTGGAAGCCAACCAGGCGGCTTTCAACCAGGCCAGCATCGGGCGCCGCTATCCGGTGTTGCTCGACCGCCCGGGCCGACATCCCGGTCAATTGGTCGGTCGCAGCCCCTATATGCAGCCGGTGCATGTTTCGGCGCCGGAAGACCTGTTGGGTGATATTGTGGAATTGACCATCACCGCCGCCCATCCCAATAGTCTTGCCGGCGTCCTGGAAGGCGCCATTCAACAGAGGGTCCCCGCGTGAATCGACCAAAGGCGTCGCCTACCAATGGTGATAAGCTGCAACTGGAATTTCCCGAAAACGCCTTGGCGCAGGCATTATATGGGCCGCATAACAGTCATCTGACCACCATCGAAAAGACCCAGCCGGTTACCCTGCATGCCCGGGGGAACCAGCTTACCATTGCCGGTCCCGGCAAGGCGGTGGAACTGGTGGGGGCGGTTTT
>JBMYUJ010000118.1:0-5927 GCA_049605255.1 Magnetospiraceae bacterium | reverse complement strand
ACCATGATTTCATCGATCCGGCTCTAGTCAGAAAAACTTCTGCGCCAGCGGGTCATTTGTCGCTCTGCGGCGGTTTTATGCGCGTCCGCTTGCAACAGGGGCCAAAGGCGGCGAGCGTCGGCCGCCGCGGCATTGTTACCGGCTTCCTGGGCTAGCGCATAGAGCGCCCAGGCGTCTACGGTGTCATGGTTATCCACTGTGGGTTCATTCTTTTCCTGCCGATACCATTGGCCCCGGGCTTCGTAATATTGGGCGAGTTCATAAAGACCCTTGGGATTCAAACCGCCAGCTCTCTGGCTCAAGACAGACAAGGCGTTCAGGCTGGCCTGATTATTATATCCTCCCGCAAAGGGTAGGGTAATCAAACGGTCGATGGCAGGTTGATAGCCCTGTCGGGCTGCATGAGCGTACCAATCGGAGGCATGGCCCCGGTCCCCCAGCGTTTCATAAGCGATGGCCAGATTGAATTGATGCAGCATGCTGCCCGCCCGCGCTTCTGGCTCCCACAGGGCGATAGCCCCCTTATAATCCTTGGCTTCGAAAGCTTCCGACCCCGGGTCCGCCGCTCGTGAAGGCGCAACCAAGGTCAAACCTCCCACCAATGCCAGGATCAATATCAGATCGCGGCCAGCGCGCGTCGTTACCTTTCTACTCACCATCGCAGGGTCATCTCTAAGCGGGTTGCGGTGTGCCCAAATGATAAACCTGGGTCCTTAAAAAATCTAAAAGGGCCTGACGGGTCGGCAATGCCATCAGCGTTTCATGGGGCACGGGTTGGCCCACATGGGCGACGATCTCGTCATTGATCTTCTTGGCGACCTCTCGCAGAATCAAGGCTTCCCGCAGGGCTTGGCTAAACTTGCTGACGAAATGGAAGAGGGGGCCATTTTGCCCTTCAAAATAAATCGGTACAACGGTTGCCCCCGAGGCTTCGATCAGCTTGCCGGTGAATAATTTCCATGGGGCATCGGTCGCCGGACCAAAGGGGCTTTGCGCCGTGGAAACCCCACCAGCTGGAAAAACAATGATGGCACCCCCGGTGCGGAGATGGGCGAGGGTTTCCCGCTTCGCCATCACATTGCTGCGCAAGGCAGAGGAAAGGCCGTCAAACTCAATCGGGATAAGATAGGGGCGAAAAACTTCGGCCCTGCCCAACACGGCGTTTGCCAATACTTTGAAATCGGTACGCACCTGATGGACCAAATAGCCGATAGCCAGGCCATCCAACACCCCGAAAGGGTGGTTGGCAACGACGATTAGCGGACCTGTTTTCGGAATATTCGCCAGGCGTGCGGGGTCGTAGCGCACGGTCAGGCGTAGGTAATCGATGGCCGATTGCCAGAAAATATCGTTTGGTTGGCGGGTTGACAGATACCGGTCATATAGACGCTGCAACCGTTTCTGCCCGGTCAGGATTTCCACCGACCGCATCACGCCGCGCCGGAACCAGGGGTCATCTGCCCGCGAGAATGTGATCGTGTTTTGCAAGGAAATCCTCGTGCGTCATGGATAATTCCTTCAGAAGGTATCATGAGCAAAGCGGTATCGGTACCTTCGGGTGAGGGCTATTTCACGGATAGGTTCGGAAGGCTTACTCGCCAAACTCTTTGGCCAGGTCGTCTTTCAATCGTACCGCGCTCGGCAGGCCCAAATCCGCTGCTTGCGCAATCAGTTCGTAACCACGGTCCCGGTCCAGGGCGACACCCAGGCCCTTCAAATACATGATGCTCAGATTATAAAGGCTTTGCGCATGCCCTTGATCGGCGGCGAGTGCGTACCATTGGGCGGCGGCCGCGTAATCTGGCGGGCCTCCCGCTCCGGTGCGGTAAATTTGCCCCAAATTATAGGCGGCGATGGCATCTCCTCCGATGGCAGCGCGATGGAACCAAATGGTCGCTTCACTCGCGTTTTTCGGGACCCCGATACCTTTGATATAGAAATAGCCCATTTTCAGTTGGGCTGGTGTCGACCCCGCCAGGGCCACGCCGCGATAGAGGGCGATGGCTTCGGAGACGGTTTCCTCGTTCTGGGCGGTTTGCATCAACCGCTCTGCCTTATGCAGTTGATCTTCCAGGCGGTTTTCCGGCGCGGGTGTTGGCGCTGCCGCCGGGGTCACCGGCTGGGGTTTAGCGGGGGGCGGGGCGGCTTTGGCCGGTTTTGCTTTTGCCTTCGGGGCACCTGCTTTTTGAAAATCGATCACGTAACGATCGCCCCGGCCATTCTTGGCGGGCAGGGCAAACTTCTTGGCGATCTGAACCGGCGCCTTGAATGACAAGGTAAGGAGTATATCCGCAGCGGAATCGGAAACGGCATACCCCGCAACCAGCCCCAGAGCCTTGCCGCTGGGGGAAAGCTTTGCACCGCGTTCACTCTCCGGCAGGGTGATTTGCGCCGATTTCCCATCTGCGGCCAACTGAATATTGGGTGCCGCAGCTGTGGAAAAATCCAAGACCATCCGGGTGGCGGCGGTGTGCTGGCCAAACCGGATATTCTCCAAAGTGGCCGCCAGTGTTGGCCCGGTAAACAGGATCACCGAGAAAAGAAAAAGGCTTCGCCACGCAACTGCCTTGGAGGCGGAAAGGAACCTGACCATTACCGAGGATACCCTCGAAAAGAAATTTACGATCCCTCATCCTAGGGTGCAGCGGTAAAGAAATACTTTCGGGATTCGCCAGAATGCTGCCTTGTGCCGGGCTTTGCGCCTCGGCTAATGTTGCAGTTCTTCGAAACCTGTTTTCCGATCACCACGAGGATTCTGATGAAGATTTCATTCGCGAAGCGTTCTCTCCCCGCAAAGGGTGTTCTAGTCATTACGGCGGCCACCGGCCCGGTCTTGGGGCAAGCTGGGCAGGATGTGGATGCAGCGATGGATTCAGGATTGACCCGGGCTCTTAAGGTGGATGGCTTTAAAGGCAAACGCGGGCAATCTGTAACCTTGCTGGCACCAGCGGGGACAAGCTTGGACCGGGTAATCGTCATCGGCGTCGGCGATCCAGACAGCCTGGATGCGCAAGCCCTGCAGAATCTTGGCGGCAAGGTGACGGCTGCTCTGGCGCAAGCGAAGGCGGGGAAGGGTGCCGTTATTGTGGATGCTTTTGAGGGGATGACGCTCGATATTGCGACCGCCGCCGCCAATCTGGGTGTCGGCGCCTTTTTGCGGTCCTATAGTTTCGACAAGTACCTTTTGACCGATGGCAAGCCGGATGGTGGCAGTGAAAGTGGATTGTCAACCCTCAAGGTGATTTGCGACGAGAACAAGGCCGCCAGTGCCGCCTATGGGCCGCTTAGCAAGATTGCAGACGGCGTCTTGATGACCCGGGATTTGGTGAGCGAGCCCGCCAATGTGTTGTATCCGGAATCCTTGGCGGCGCGGGCCAAGGAACTTGAAGCCGATGGTGTCAAGGTCACCGTGCTCGGCGAAAAAGAGATGCAAAAGCTGGGTATGAATGCGTTGCTGGGCGTCGGGCAGGGCAGCATTCGCGAATCCCAACTGGTGGTCATGGAATGGAAGGGCGCCCCGGCGGCCGGTAAAGGCAAGAAGCGCACGCCCCCGGTTGCCGTAGTGGGCAAGGGTGTGACCTTCGATACCGGCGGTATCTCCATCAAGCCCTCGGCGGGCATGGAAGACATGAAATGGGATATGGGCGGCGCCGGGGTGGTGATCGGGCTGATGAAAGCCCTGGCCGGGCGCAAGGCAAAAGTCGACGTGGTCGGCGTCGTCGGCTTGGTGGAAAACATGCCGGGCGGCGCGGCGCAGCGCCCGGGCGATATCGTCAAATCTGCCTCTGGCAAGACGATCGAGGTTCTGAACACGGATGCAGAAGGGCGTCTCGTGCTCGCCGATGCGCTTTGGTATGCACAAAAGCATTACAGCCCCGGCGTGATGATCGATCTTGCCACGCTGACCGGCGCCATTCTGGTCTCCCTCGCGGGGGTCCGCGCGGGTCTGTTTACCAATGACGACGACCTGGCCAAGGATCTCTACGCGGCGGGCGAAGTGGTGGAGGAAAAACTGTGGCGCATGCCTATGGACGATGCCTATGACAAGCTGATCAAATCCCCGGCGGCGGATGTGAAGAACATTGGCGGGCGTTGGGGTGGCAGTATTTCCGCCGCTAAATTCCTGCAGCGTTTCGTCGAAAAAGATGTGAAGTGGGCGCATCTGGATATCGCCGGGGTAACCTGGTCTGGCGAGGGCAATGATCTCGCCAAGAAGGGCGGCACCGGGTTCGGCGTCCGATTGTTGGACCGCTTCCTGGCGGACAACCATGAGGCGAAATGACCGAGGTTGCCTTTTACCACTTGACGCAGCGACCGTTGGAATGGGCCTTGCCCAAACTGCTGGAAAAAACCCTGGAGGCCGGGGCCAGGGCCCTGGTCGTCACCGGTTCTACCGCCCGCATGGAGATGCTGGATACGGCATTGTGGAGTTATGATCCGGCCTCCTGGCTGCCCCATGGCCGGGATGGTGACCCTTCTCCCGCCGCTCAGCCGATTTGGTTGACGGTGGGCCGGGAGAATCTGAATGACGCCAGCTATCTGTTTTTGACAGATGGAGTCGAGATGGTGGACCTCGACCGATTCGACCGCTGTTTCGATCTATTTGACGGTCGGGATGATGCCGCTGTGGCCGCCGCGCGGAACCGTTGGCGCCTTCAGAAGGAAGCTGGGCGGGAAATTAGCTATTTTCAGCAAACAAATACCGGCGGATGGCAACGCAAAGCGTGACCATAAAAAAAATGTGGTTTATGGTGTGGCGCTTTTTTCGAGCACCCAAAGCGCGTTCAGCGTCATCTGAGTCACGGATGGATAAAGATGACGTCATGGATCGCCCTTTGGTTTATTGATCCGGCTTAGAGTGAACTTTGTTGCGGAGGGTGCAGACTGTGATCCCCTTTGATGACCTCCATACCCAAAACCACGAGATCGCCGAATTGACGAAAGTCCTGGCGCGGCTCATGGAAGACCGTGAGATGTGCGATACGAGTATCGTGGGCGAGTTGTTTGTGCGCTATACGGTGCGCGTGGCCGACCATATGCGCCAGAATGCGGAATTCATCTATCCGGTGTTGGAACAAAGCCCAGACCGGCGCGCATCTCTCACGGCGGCTCGCTTCTCCGACGGCGAACGTGAAATCCGTCGCCTGTTCGACGCCTATACAGATGCTTGGTTCAAGAAGGGCCTGACCATCAAGGATCACGGGGCCTTTTTGGCGCAGACCCATGAGATTTTCGATCTGGTGTTTGCCCGCATTCAGGCGGAAAGCGAGCAATTGTACCCGCTCGCGCGGGAGCTGAACGCGGCTTAATCCGTTTCGCTGGCCGCTTCCAGCGCTTCATGGGCGGCCATCCAGGTTTCTTCGACAGTCGCAATGTCTTTGTCCAATTGGCCCAGTTCTCGTTGGAGATCGCTGACCGCTTCTGCGGGGCCGTCATAAAGGGACGGTTCCGCCAACCGGGCCTCCAGGGCCGCGCGCTGGGCGGTCAGTTTTTCCAACGCCTTGTCAGCCTTGCGAGCCGCGTCGCGCAATGGCGCGAGCTTCGCCCGCGACTCCGCCCGATTGCGGCGTGCGTCTTTCTTCGTGGCGGCTTCCGAACGGTCGCTGGTGCCCGAGTCGCCACCGCGGCGGCGCGACAGCAATTGTTTCTCGTAATCCGCCAGATCGCCGTCGAACACCGTGCAAGTGCCATCATCCACCAGCCAGAGCCGGTCGCATACCGCTTCCACCAAATGCGCATCGTGGCTGACCAAGATTACCGCGCCGGTAAAGGCATTGAGCGCCTGAATCAGCGCATCGCGGGCATCCACATCCAGATGGTTGGTGGGTTCGTCCAACAACAGGAGATGCGGCGCAAATCGGGAAAGCAGGGCGAGCACCAGTCTTGCCTTCTCGCCGCCGGAAAGGTCGCGCACAGGCGTATCGGCG
>JBMYUJ010000117.1:0-6315 GCA_049605255.1 Magnetospiraceae bacterium | reverse complement strand
GGTATTCGAATACCTATTAATAAATAAAAATCGGAATAATACTAATGCGCCGGGGAGGCAGCATGGATCGCATCGATTTTCAAACCCATCCTGACCGCTACAAGCATTGGCGGCTGACCTTTGACGGCCCCATTGCCCACCTGATCATGGATGTGGATGAAACGGGCGGCCTGTTTTCCGGCTATGAATTGAAAATGAATTCCTATGACCTGGGGGTCGATATCGAACTCTATGACGCCATCCAGCGGCTGCGGTTCGAACATCCCGAGGTTAAGACCGTGGTCATGGAATCGGGCCGGGAGCGGATGTTCTGCGCGGGCGCCAATATCCGCATGCTGGGCGGCGCCACCCATGCCCATAAGGTGAACTTCTGCAAATTCACCAACGAAACCCGAAATTCCATCGAGGATGCCTCGGCCCATTCCGGCCAGCGCTATATCTGCGCGCTGAACGGCACGGCGGCGGGCGGCGGCTACGAACTGGCATTGGCCACCGATTACATCATGCTGATCGACGATGGCACGGCGGCGGTCTCCTTGCCGGAAGTGCCTTTGCTGGCGGTTTTGCCGGGCACCGGCGGCATCACGCGGGTGACCGACAAGCGCAAGGTGCGCCGGGACCTTGCCGATATTTTCTGCACCACAGAGGAAGGCATTCGCGGGCAAAAGGCGGTGGATTGGCGGCTGGTGGATGAAACCGTGCGCGGATCTACCTTCGCCGAGACGGTGGCAGCGCGGGCCCAGGAAGTGGCGGCGGAATCCGACCGCCCCACAGATGCCGCCGGGATCACCCTCGCCCCGTTGGACCGGGACATCACCGAGGCGGAGCTACGCTATCCGCACCTGACCGTCGCCCTCGACCGGGAAGCAGGCATTGCCACCTTCACGCTTTCCGGGCCCCCATCGGCGGCCCCCGCCGATGCCGCCGCGGTCGCCGCGCAAGGCTGCGATTTCTGGCCGCTCGCCCTGGTGCGGGAGCTGGACGACGCCATCTTGCATCTGCGCCTCAATGAATATGAATTGGGCACCTGGGTGCTGCGCACGGAAGGCGATCCGGACATGGTCAGCGGCTATGATGCGCTGCTGGAAAAGGAAGCGGCAGACTGGCTGGTGCGGGAAATCCGGCTCTACTGGAAACGCACGCTGAAACGGTTGGATGTCAGCGCCCGCACCCTGTCGGCGGAGATTTTACCGGGCAGTTGCTTTGCCGGATTCCTAGCGGAGATCGCCTTTGCCGCCGACCGCATTTATATGCTGGAAGGCACCTTCGAGGGGGACAACCGCCCGCCTGCGGCCATCCGCCTGAGCAATCTGAATTTCGGGCCTTTCCCCATGTCCAACGGCATTACCCGGCTGGAAACCCGGTTCCTAGGCGAACCGGGCTCGCTTGCCGCCGCCAAGCACGCCATTGGCGAGGATTTGGCGGCCGAGGATGCCCTCGATACCGGGTTGATCACCCTCGCCCCCGACGATTTGGATTGGGAGGATGAGATCCGCCTGTTCCTGGAGGAACGGACCAGCTATTCCCCCGACGCCCTGACCGGCATGGAAGCAAACTTGCGCTTCGCCGGACCGGAAACCATGGAAACCAAAATCTTTGGGCGCCTCACCGCGTGGCAGAACTGGATATTCCAGCGGCCCAATGCGGTGGCGGAAAACGGCGCCTTGAAACTCTACGGCACGGGCAAGCGCCCCGGCTTCAATAAAGAAAGGGTATGACGCGATGACCAGCGAAGCCATCACCAATGAGGCCATGATCGAGGTCGATTACAACGATCTGATCCCCAACAACGTGGATCTGGCCGGGGACAAGAAACTGCTGCGCGCCATGGAAAAATGGCAGCCAAAATATATCGATTGGTGGAAGAGCATGGGCCCCGATGGGTTCCAGGACAGCCCCGTGTATTTGCGCACCGCCGTGGGCGTGGATGCCAAGGGCTGGGCCAAATTCGATTATGTGAAAATGCCCGATTACCGCTGGGGCATTCTGCTGGCCCCGCAAGAAAAGGGCCGCACCATTCCTTGCGGCAAGCATGCGGGCGAGCCGGTCTGGCAGGAGGTGCCGGGGGAATACCGGTCCATCCTGCGCCGCCTGATCGTGATCCAGGGGGATACGGAACCGGCCTCGGTGGAGCAGCAACGGTTTTTGGGCAAGACCTGCCCCAGCCTGTATGACCTGCGCAATCTGTTCCAGGTGAATGTGGAAGAAGGCCGCCACCTCTGGGCCATGGTGCATCTTCTGCAAAAGCATTTCGGCCGGGATGGCCGCGAGGAGGCGGAAGCCCTGCTGGAGCGACGGTCTGGCGATTCGGACCGCCCCCGCATGCTGGGCGCCTTCAACGAATCCACCCCGGATTGGTTGTCCTTCTTCATGTTCACCTTCTTCACGGACCGGGACGGCAAGATGCAGCTTGAAAGCCTGGCGCAATCCGGTTTCGACCCCTTGGCCCGCACCTGCAAATTCATGCTGATGGAAGAAGCTTTCCATATGTTCGTGGGCGAAACCGGGGTCGGCCGCATCATCCAGGCCACCTGCGATGCCATGAATGCGGCGGGCATCACCGATCCCTACGATGTGGACGCCGTGCGCGCATTGGGCGTGATCGATCTGCCGCTGATCCAACGCAAGGCGAACTTCCACATGGCGGTGACCCGCGACCTGTTTGGTGCGGAAGTGTCCACCAATGCGGCCACTTATTTCAATGCGGGCATCAAGGGCCGGTTCCAGGAAACCAAGATCGACGATGATCATAAGCTGGAAGACGCCACCTATCCTGTGCTGCGCTTTGTGGACGGCGCCTTTGTGGAGGAAAACGTGCCCGCGCTGAACGCCATCAATGCCCGCCTTCTGCATGATTACATCAAGGATTGCCAGGGCGGCATCAATCGCTGGAACAAGATCTTCGGCAAAGCCGGGATCGATTTCGAGATCACCCAACCCCATCAGGCCTTCAGCCGCCGGGTCGGCGAGTTTGCGGGCATGACAGTGTCCCCCGATGGTACGGTGATGGATGCGGCGGCCTGGGAAGCCCAGAAAGACGATTGGCTGCCCACAAGCGCCGATCTGGAATATCTTCTGGGGCTGATGAAGCCGGTCACCACCCCCGGCGCCTATGCGTCTTGGATTACATCGCCGCGCGTGGGCATCGATAATAAGCCCGGTGATTTCGAATATGTTCAAATGTAGAGTGAATAACGATTAAGATATGTCGTTATCCGCGAAGTGTCCGCTGCTGCGGGCCGCGCCGCCAGCATGGCTTTTGGCCGCGTGACGATTGAACGCGCTTTTTGTCTGACGCAACAGACTAAAAGCAAAAAACTAAGGGGGAACCGCGCGTTCCATGGCTCTTGTTCGCCAGCATCTGATCGACCCGGAAATCTGCATCCGCTGCAATACGTGCGAGGAGACCTGCCCGGTCAACGCCATCACCCATAACGACGAAAATTATGTGGTGGATGCGTCGATCTGCAATCTCAGCCTGGATTGCATCGCCCCCTGCCCCACCGGCGCCATCGATAGTTTTCGCATGGTGCTGGTGCCCCATTCCATCGACGATCAATACGCATGGGAAGACCTGCCGGAAGACCAGGAAGCGGCGGAAGGCCCCGCGCCCGAAACGGCGGGGCTGGATACGGATGCGGGCGAAATTCTCGATATCGCCATGGGGGAGAAACGCAACAGCCTGGTGCCGCCGTTTTCCGCCGCACACCCTTATGTAAACCTCTACACCCGGGATCATCCGGCCACCGCCACGGTGACCGGCAATTTTCGCATTACCGGCCCGGATGCAGAGGCGGATATCCGCCATATCGTGCTGGATTTCGGCACCACCGCCTTTCCCGTGCTGGAGGGCCAATCCATCGGCATCCTGCCAGACGGCACCGATGCCAAGGGGCGCCCGCATCGCATGCGTCTTTATTCCGTCGCCTCCCCCCGGGATGGCGAACGGCCCAACCATAATAATGTGGCCCTGACGGTAAAACGGGTGCTGTTTGACCCGGCCGACGGCCAGAGCGGCCAGGGCGGCGGCGTCGCCTCCAACTATCTATGCGATCTGGAACGGGGCGCCCGCGTGCGGGTGACCGGCCCTTATGGCGATGCCTTCCTGATGCCCAATCACAAGGATGCCAATATCATCATGGTTTGCACCGGTACCGGGGCCGCCCCGTTCCGCGCCATGACCGAATATCGCCGCCGCCATATGCCCAGCGCGACCGGCAAGCTGATGCTGTTTTTCGGTGCCCGGCGGCCCGAGGAGCTGCCCTATTTCGGCCCGCTCAAAAAACTGCCCCGCAGCCTGATGGACCAGGAACTGGTGTTCTCCCGCCTGCCCGATGCGCCGAAGGAATATGTGCAAGACCGCATGCGCACCCGCGCCGCCGATCTGGCCGACCTGCTGCGCAGCGACAATACCTTCCTCTATATCTGCGGCCTCAAAGGCATGGAAACGGGGGTGGAGACCGCCCTCAGTGATATCTGCGCCGCCCAGAATCTCGATTGGCCCGCGATCAAAACCGCCATGGAACAGGCCGGGCGCTATCACGTGGAAACCTATTAAGCCGCCTCCCCTTTCCCGTTCCCGCGTCCACACCCTCCCCGGCTTTTGTTCCAATCTTGTTCTTGACGGGTGAACAGCCGACTCCTACGCTTCATAACAGTATGATTTTCTTCACTACACGTTATGGGATTGGATTGCGGAATGGGTTTGGAGATCAGCAAGGATGTGGGGGGAACTTCCCTGGGCGGTCAATCCGCCGCAGATAAGGCCAAGGTTGCGGCGGTGTTGATCTACAAAGGATATTTGAAAGGGCCTTACGATCCGGCCAGGGACCCCAATAGCACGCGCCTTGCCGAGGCCATTGCCAAGTACCAGAAAGATAACAATCTGCTCTCCTAGTCGCGCCAGGCAAAACCCATCAACGCCGAAGACCAACGGCTTCGTCGAGCGCTTCAACGGAACCGTATTGGACGAGTTCTTCAGGGTGAAATTGCGCGAGACATTCTATGAGACCGTCGAGGCGCTCCAGGCCGATCTCGACGCCTGGCTTGTCCACTACAACACCGAACGACCCCATCTCGGATATCGAAACATGGGACGACGGCCCATCGAAACCGTCATGTCATTCGTCAGTCAAGAAGGTTAAGTGGACAACTTATCAGGTCGGCATGCAGAAACGAGATAAATCGGCGGTCGTCAGGAATTTTTTCCAATTCGTCCCAAAAGCCTCTCTCCCGCCGCAAGATACACAGCGTCTTACCAGCTTTTCCCACGCCGTATACCGGGCACTGGGCATTGAGATGACCCTTGTGGATGATCATGGTGGGAATTTCCAACTAGGGCTAAACAGGCAAAAGGTCTTCACGACGACTTCAGGCCGCGAGCGCCACAGCGTATGGAGGGAGGTTTGCAAAATCGCGCGCCGTCATGGCCTCCTTCCCCAGATCCAGGGAACGAGTTTGTTTGTCAAACGTCCCAACCGCATCGACGGGGTACCCCCTGGATTTAGCGGGCAACAAAATCTGTCTCCATCACCAGATCTGAAGGGAACAATATTCTTTCCCGGTGCGGGATTCGATGGTGCGTATATCGACGATTTCCTTACTGCATTTCGGGACGCGGGTATTCAAAGTGTTGCTGCCGCTGACCCCCTTTTTTGGTCTTCGAATGCGCCCTGGAACCTCGGGCTGGTAGAAGACGGGCGGCATGCCGCCTTCAATAGAGAGAGGGATGCCTTTAACAGTGATTTTGATCTTCTTCCCACCGGAAATAGCCAACAATTCAATCTGATCGGTTATTCCTATGGCGCCACGCTTGCTGCCAATATCGCCATGGACTATGCAGATGCAGGTGGTCAGGTCGACAATATCGTATTAATTGGTGCTCCAATAGGGCCCAATATTCTCTCCGAACTTTATGAAAATGACAATATAAAACGCGTTGTTATATTTGACCTGAACCGCGAAGGTGATCCCATCAAAGCGGGAGAATCGGACCATAACTTCTTTGGAGACCTTTATAAAATTATTCCTCAATATTTTTCGGGGAAATCGACCGGGCATTTCCTGTATGGACGGGAAATCCCAGAAGGGGATCGACTCCGCCGGGATTTTGCCCGAAATTTGGTCAATTCTTATGGGTTACAATAAAATGACGCGGGAAAAAGAAGAGTATAACCCCTGCAATATTGGGGGACGAACCTTAAGAAAAAGGCAAATTTCTATTTTTATATTTGGCCTTATGTTCGTTTTTGCAAAATTATACATTTACTTTTTCTACAAGGAAACAATGTATGGGCAGGTATATTTTATTTGTTT
>JBMYUJ010000116.1:0-6387 GCA_049605255.1 Magnetospiraceae bacterium | reverse complement strand
AAAAATAACCATAATATTTTTACTGTCTATATGGTAAGCATACATATCCGATGAATTTGGCACAATATCGAAGGCAGTCTTTTGAACCTGTCCTCTTCCGAAGATGGAAGCAATCACTTGCGCTACTATAATACGGGATCGCTTCGGCTCGAGTCGCGCATAACGCGTTTTACGTTAATGCGCTGGCAAGCCAGGGAAATACGCACATGACATCCTTTATCGCCAGGATTCGCAGAATCCTTTTAAAACGGCTGAATTTTTCACTGGACCAGATGTCTTTTATGGCGACGGGCCGCCAGCACTCCATGTATATGCGGCGCCATCGCATGACCCATGTGTTGGCCCGGGTGCGCCTTCTCGCGCTCGTGTTCGCCCTGGCGGTGGCATTGTGGATCATAGTGGATGTGATCACGCTGCCCTGGCCGGTTTGGGGGTACCTCGCTCTCTTGCGTCTGTTCAGCACCGGCGTGTTGCTGTTTCTGGTATTCGGGCCCGATTCCAACCCAAGCTACGCACAATCCATTGCGAAACTCGGAATATTGCTGTTTTTACCGCCGCTGTTTTACCTCGCCGCCTTGCCGTTTTTGGGCGATGTGCAGGCGCCCGGTGTGGCCGGGCAGGTGGTCTTGGAATTTTACACCCTGTTGCCTTTTATTGTGGTGGCGGGATTGGCGGTATTTCCCCTGACGATTCTGGAACTGGGGATCTTCGGTGGCGGGGCGCTGGTGATGTCCCTTTTTGGCATGGCGATCTCCGGGATGCCGGTCTTGCCGGATTTCGTGGGGCAACTTTGGCTTGTTCTCTTGCTTGCTGGCGCGGCGTCTTTTGCGAGCCTCAGCCAGCTGCGCTACATGCTCGATCTGGTCGCCCAAGCGTCTCAGGATTCCCTCAGCCGTGCCTATACCCGGCGCAGCGGATCGGAGATTATCGACCTTCATTTCAAGGTCTCCACCCGACAAGACGCGCCCTTTACCGTGGTGTTTTTCGATATCGATAATTTCAAGGCGATCAACGATACCTATGGCCATGAGGTGGGCGACGACATGCTGCGCAACATGGCGGCCCGCCTGCGGGAGGTTTTGCGTCGCGGCGATCTGGTGGTGCGCTGGGGCGGTGAGGAATTCGTCGGCGTATTTCCCAATACGGATGCGGCGGGGGTGCGCATTGTCATCGATCGTATTCTGAACGGCTGGTTCGGCGCGCGGCCGGATGGCACCCCCTTGACCGCCAGCATGGGCATTGCCGAACGGATCGAAGATCAAGTGGGCGATTGGACCCACCTTATCGAACTCGCCGACAGGCGCATGTATCTGGCCAAAACGCAAGGCAAGGCCCGCGCCGTGAGTTGCGGTGACCGGGAGATTGCCATGGCCGCCTAACCGCTGTCGCCGGGCCTCTTGCGGGGGCGGGCCAGCCGGGGTACATGAAAGACCGGTTGACATAGCGGGGACCTCCTTTCGTGAGCAATATAACAGCCGGTTTTTTTCAGCGGGCGGGCAGGTTTGCCGAGAGTCCGGGCGTGCAGCGGGTGATCATGGTCCTGATCCTCATCAACGCCCTTACCCTGGGTCTGGAAACCGTTCCCGCAATCGTCACCAACCTGGGCTGGCTCCTGCACGGCATCGATGCGGTGGTCCTCACCGTCTTCGTGGCCGAAATCGCCGCTAAGCTGGGCTATCGGCGTTGGGTGTTTTTCAAAAACGGCTGGAATATCTTTGATTTCATCATCGTGGGGATTGCCCTGATCCCCGCCAGCGGCCCGCTCAGCGTGTTGCGGGCCTTGCGCATTTTGCGGGTTTTACGGTTGATGAGCGTGGTGCCGCAAATGCGCCGGGTGATCGGGGCTTTGTTTTCCGCCATCCCCGGCATTTCCTCCGTGGGCGCGATTATCCTGCTGATTTTCTATGTCAGCGCCGTTCTCACCACCAAATATTTTGGCGAGGCTTTCCCCCAATGGTTCGGCACCCTAGGTGAAAGCCTTTTTTCGTTGTTCCAGATCATGACCCTGGAAAGCTGGTCTGAAGGAATCGTACGCCCGGTGATGCAGGTATATCCCTATGCCTGGATCTTTTTCGTGCCTTTTATCCTGATCACCAGCTTCGCCATCTTGAACCTGTTCATCGGTATTATCGTGGATGCCATGCAGACCCAGCATGAGGAGGTGGAGGCGGCGGTCCATGCGGACGCCCGGGATTTGGAATCCGATATTGCCGAACTGCGGCGCGAGATCCGGGCGCTCCGGGCGTTGTTGCAGGAAAACAGACCGGCCCCCTGAACCCCCCTTGTTGCGCCCGGGCTTTCCCGCTACAAAAAGCCCACGATAGTTTAACGAAGGACCTTCCCGCCCATGCGCGCCGAAATCGAAAGTGTATCCTCCGAGATCAAGCAGTCGCTGGAACTGCTGAGGAGGCATCTTTGACTACGACAACGCGAAAATAAGGCTCGACGAGCTTAACCACCTGGCCGAAGACCCGAACCTCTGGTCCGACCCCACCAAAGCCCAAATGGTGATGCGTGAACGCACCCGCCTGGAAAACGGCATCAATGCCGTGGAAGGGCTGGAAACCGAGCTGGATGATACGGTCACCCTGATTGAGATGGCGGACGAGGAAGGCGATGCCGACATGGCCGCCGAGTCCGAGGCCACCCTCGCTGATCTTGCGGCCCGCGTCGCCAAGGCGCAGATCGAGGCGCTGCTGTCCGGCGAGGCCGATGGCAATGATTGTTTCTTGGAGGTCCATGCGGGGGCGGGGGGTACCGAGGCCCAGGATTGGGCCGAGATGCTATTGCGCATGTATACCCGTTGGGCCGAACAGCATGGCTACAAGGTGGAATGGCTGGAGGAAAGTTCCGGCGACGAGGCCGGGCTGAAATCGGCCACCATCAAGGTGCGCGGCAATAACGCCTATGGCTGGCTGAAAACGGAAAGCGGCGTGCATCGGCTGGTGCGCATTTCCCCCTATGATTCCTCCGCCCGGCGCCATACCAGCTTTTCCTCCATCGGGGTCTATCCGGTGATCGACGATAATATCGACGTGGAGATCCTCGATAAGGACCTGCGCATCGATACCTATCGGGCATCGGGCGCGGGCGGCCAGCATGTGAACCGCACGGAAAGCGCCATCCGCATCACCCACAATCCCACCGGCATCGTGGTGCAATGCCAGAACGACCGCAGCCAACACAAGAACCGGGCCACGGCCATGGGCATGTTGAAATCCCGGCTCTACGAATTGGAGCTGAAAAAGCGGGAAGACAAAGCCCAGGCCAATTACGAGGCGAAAACGGAAATCGGCTGGGGGCGGCAAATCCGCTCTTACGTGCTGCAACCCTACCAGATGGTCAAGGACCTGCGCACCGGCATGCAAACCAGCAACACGGGCGGCGTGCTGGATGGCGATCTGGACGGCTTCATGGAAGCCAGCCTCGCCGGCAAAATCGTCGGCGATGTGGAGGATGTGGAGTAGGAGTCAGTTGTCAGTTAGATGTTGGCAGTTAATTGACAACTGATACCGGCAATTCAGAAACGAATGGCCAACAGGGCCCCCAAGATCACGTCCGGGGTGACGACGCGTAATGTAGGCCGCCCTCAATTACCCTCGTAATACCCTCGTGCCATGCCTGCCGCGTCGCGGGCGGGGGTATTGAAGGGCGGTTTGGGGGTGATGTTCAGGGTCTCGGTGAGGATGCGGCGGAAGGTCGGGATGGGGGCCAAGGCCCGTTCCGCGCAGAGCGCTTCGAACCAGCGTACCCCGGCGGCCACATGGGGGACTTCTTCCTCGGCGATGGTGGCGAGGATATCGGCGGTTTCCGTATCCCCCTGGCCCCGCAGACGGCGGATGGTGCCGGGGGTGGTATCCAGCCCCCGGGCCTCCAACACCATGGGTAGGCAGGCCATGCGGGCGAGGGGGTCTTGCGCGGTTTTTTCCGCCGCTTCCCACAGGCCATCATGGGCGGGCAGGTCCCCATAAGCGGTTTCGAAATCCGCCAGCCGATCGTTCAGCAGCGCGAAATGCTTGGCCTCGTCCCGCGCCACCGCCATGAAATCCGCCGTGAAGTCCGGGGGCAGAGTGGCCCCGAAGCGGGCCACCGCATCCCAGGCGAGGTCGATGGCATTGAGCTCGATATGGGCGATGGCGTGGATCAGGGCGATCTTGCCGCCCCTTTTCGCCTTTGGGTCGCCCACGCCCCGGTTGGGCATGCGGCTAGGCGGCAGGAGTTCCGGGCGCGCAGGCCGGGCGGGGCGGTCTGGTGGGGCGCTTGGGAGCCCTTCGGGCGGCGTCGCCTTGCCCGCCGCATAGGCAAAGGTCAGCGTTACTTTGTCTGCCGGTTCGGCGGTAGTGAGCACATGGATGGCGGCGGCAATGGGATCAGTCATCGGCGAATTCACGCCGAATGGCGTCGGAATGCTCGCCGATGCGGGGTGTGCGCCCGGGGGCGTCGGCGTTTTCGGCGAAGGAATGATGCACTGGCGGCGCGGGCAGGCGCAAAGGCGCGCCTGTTGAATTGCCGATGGTATGGGTATGCAGGGCCGGGTGGGTCATCAGGTCTTCCACGGTGTTCAGGGCACCACAGGCGATTTTTGCCTCTTCCAGTTTTGCCTGAAATTCTGCGGCGGTCATGCGCTTGGTAATCTCCGCCATGGCCGCTTCCAGCGCATCCCGGTTTTCTACCCGTTTGTTATTGCTGGCAAAGCGGGGGTCGGTAGCCATGCCCGGCGCTCCCAACACCTGATCGCACAGGCGCACCCATTCCCGTTCGTTCTGAATCGATAGCAGCACATACCGCCCATCGTGGCAGGCAAAGGCGCCATAGGGCGCGATGGAGGGATGCCGCAACCCCACGGGTAGGGGCGCCCCCGCGCCGTAGCGGGCATGCAGGTACGGCACGCTCATCCACTCCGCGATCATGTCGAACAGCGAGATATCCACCGTGGAGCCAACACCTGTCCTATCCCGGGCAAACAGGGCTTCGAGAATGCCCGAATAGGCCGCCATGCCCGTGCCGATATCACAAACCGAAACACCCACCCGGCCCGGTGCCCCAGCCGCCCCGGAAACAGAAATCAATCCGCTTTCCGCTTGTACCAGCAGGTCATACCCCCGCTTTTGCAAGATCGCCGGATCAGTGCCATAGCCGGTGATGTTGCAGGTGATCAGGCGGGGATTGAGGTCCACCAATTTATCGGACTCGAACCCGAGCCGATCTAACACCCCCGGGGCGAAGTTCTGCACCAGAATATCTGCCTTGCCGATCAGGCGGCGCAGCAGGGCGTTGTCTTCCGCATCCACGATATTGAGGGTAAGGGATTCCTTGCCCTGGTTCAGCCAGGTGAAATAGGAGCTTTCCCCCTTGGCGGCGGCATCATAATTGCGGGCGAAATCCCCCTCGGCCCGTTCCACCTTGATCACCCGCGCGCCCGCCTCCACCAGTTTGGCCGTGCAATAGGGCGCGGCGACCGCTTGTTCGAGGGTGATGACCAAAAGGCCTTCCAAAGGACGCATGGGAAAATGCCATCGTTTAGAGAAAAGACCTTTTTCCTATACGATACCCCTCGCCCTAAGAAAACCACTTCGCCGCTGATTCCGGCTGCGGGCATTTGGCGTTCTGGTTTTGATTGCCTCCAGCGGGTTTTATGATAATATACCACAAATAACTAAATTAGAACTTGCTAATTTATATGGCCGGAAGGCCATCAGGAAACAGGGAGAGTTTATCAACATGGTGCATGTGGTCATCATTGGCGCGGGCGTCGGCGGCATGCCGATGGCCTATGAACTGCGCGAGGCGTTGCGCAAGGAAGACAAGATTACCGTTATCGGCAATGGCCCGGATTTTCAGTTCACCCCGTCCAATCCGTGGGTGCTGGTGGGATGGCGGAAGCGCAAGGATATTTGCCTGCCCGTTGCCGACTTCCTGAAGAAAAAAGACATTGATTTCATCCCGAAACCGGCGAAACAGCTTAAGCCAGACGAGAACAAGCTGGAGCTGGTCGATGGCACGGTGCTCGATTACGATTATTGTATCATCGCCACCGGGCCGAAGCTGGCGTTTGACGAGGTCCCCGGCCTGGGCCCGTCGGGCTTCACCAAGTCCGTCTGCACGACGGATCATGCAGAAGCGGCATTTGATGATTGGGAAGCCTTCTGCAAAGACCCGGGCCCCATCGTGGTCGGCGCGGTGCAAGGCGCATCCTGTTATGGTCCGGCCTACGAAATGGCGATGATCATGGATACGGATCTGCGCCGTCGCAAAATCCGCGACAAGGTGCCCATGACCTATGTAAGCCCGGAACCCTATGTGGGCCATCTCGGCCTGGGCGGGGTTGGCGATTCCAAGGGTATTTTGGAATCCGAGATGCGCGACAAGCATATTAAATGGATCACC
>JBMYUJ010000115.1:0-6565 GCA_049605255.1 Magnetospiraceae bacterium | reverse complement strand
TTCGGGTGGAAGGTTTCCCGAATCCCACCCCAAAGGAGTTTTCCCCATGTCTTTTTCGGGTGTCTTGGTTCCCGTAGCGACCCCATTCCACCCCGATCTAAGCCCGGATAAAGCGGCTTTTCTGGGCTTGTGCCAAAAGTTGCTAGACCAGGGCGCTGGCGGATTGGCGGTTTTCGGCACCACCAGCGAAGCGAATTCCCTGGGTCTCGCTGAAAAGCGAGATTTGTTGGACTATCTGGTAGACAACGGCATTCCGCCGGAAAAGTTGATGCCCGGAACCGGCACCTGCGCGCTGCCCGATACCATCGCCGCCACGTCTCATGCGGTGCAACGCGGCTGCGGCGGGGTGCTCCTGTTGCCGCCGTTTTATTATAAAGGGGTTTCTGACGACGGCCTGTTCGATGCCATCGCCAAAACCATCGAGGGCGTCGATTCCCCCAACCTCAGAGTCTATCTCTACCATATTCCGCCGGTCGCTCAGGTTCCCTTTAGCCTCGATCTGGTCGGCCGCCTAAAGGACGCCTTCCCGCAAACGGTGGTCGGCCTAAAAGACAGCGGCGGCGATTGGGCGCATACGGAAGCCCTGCTGACAGCCTATCCTGATCTGCAGATTTTTCCGGGCTCGGAAGTGTTTCTCCTGCAGGCTTTGCGCCTGGGCGGGGCCGGGTGCATTACCGCCACCGCCAATGTGAACCTGCCGATGATTCGCGCGGTTTTTGAGAATTGGCAAGGGCCGGACGCGGACGAAAAACAAGCTGCTGCGACGGCTGTGCGGCAGGCGGTACAAAATGCGGGACCGTTGGTCCCAGTCATAAAATCCCTACTGGCCCATTGGACCGGACAGGTGGACTGGTCCAATGTGCGCCCACCATTGACGACCGCTCAGCCGGAAGTTGGCGCGCAGTTGGCCGGGAACTTGGCTCAGCTAGGGGTGGTATACCCTTCATAATGATTACAAAAACCCCGCCGAAGGGAGGCGGGGTAGGAAGAACCGACCCGAGAGGGGGCATGGGCCGGATCGCGGACGGCAGGTGCGCCCGCCTATAGTTTTCCACTCATTATACTGTATTTTTGTCCTGACTTCCAGCAATAGCTGTGTCCTGTTTAGACGGGCCCAAAAAGTTTTGGCACCGGCCTGCGGGAGGGGGCAGGACCGGTGCCGGGAGGGGAGGCGGGAGGGCGGGTGTCGTTCAGTTTCAGGACCGTTCACCGCGCTTGCGGAACACGTTGGTCGTCAGTTGCTCGGTATTTACCGGGGACCGGTCACGACGGTTAAACACTTTACGAGCGGCCAGAACGCTGGTGTGATGGCTGGAATATCCGATGCGGGTCATGTGCTTTACTCCTGGTTTTGTGTTTGGTTTTCAGGGGGCGGCTCCTTGCCGCTGACAAGAAGAACCTTACGCCGCACCGGCAACGGACGCTTGAAGAGGGGATGGTTTTAGTCTGAAGATTTCCTGAATATTGGATGGGGACGGTTCTTGTGTCCCGCACCGTCCGCGATCTGGTGGCTGGTGCGGGATTTACCTTTACGGATGCCGGTATCCATACCCTCGCGAGCCTGGCGGAAGATTGGCGGCTGTATCGCGTTGGCGGCTGACGGGGATTACGCGGCGGACGGGTCCGCCACCGTCAATCCACCCTCCGACACGATAAAGGCGATAATATCCACCACACCCCGGCCTGATTTCATATTGGCGAACAGGAAGGGCCGGGTGCCGCGCATTCTTCGGGCATCGCGTTCCATCACATCCAAGGAGGCTTCCACCAGCGGGGCCAGATCGATCTTGTTGATCACCAACAGGTCAGACCGGGTGATGCCGGGCCCGCCCTTGCGGGGGATTTTATCGCCCGCGGAAACGTCGATCACATAGAGGGTGATATCGGCCAGTTCGGGGGAGAAGGTGGCGGACAGGTTATCGCCGCCGGATTCGATGAACACTACGTCCAGGTCTGGGAACTTCGCCACCATGTCGTCCACGGCGGCGAGATTGATGGAGGCATCCTCGCGAATGGCGGTGTGGGGGCAGCCGCCGGTTTCCACCCCGCCGATGCGTTCGGGCGGCAGGGCGCCAGAGCGGGTCAGAAACTCCGCATCTTCCCGGGTATAGATATCGTTGGTGATGGCGGCGATGTTCCATTCATCGCGCATATGCTTGCACAGCGCGTCCAAGAGGGCGGTCTTGCCAGACCCGACGGGACCGCCAATGCCGATGCGTAACGGTGAACTCATGATCGAAATAACCTCGTATATTGGGTTTCATGCTGCATGGAGGTCCAGTCCACCATGAAGGCGGCGGACCCCAAATCTTCCGGCGGCCGCGCAAGGGATGCGGCGACGGACCGATGGAGCGTAGCTTCAAGCTGGGCGATGGCGCGCTGCCCGTCGGTTTGGCCCAACGGGATCAGGCGCACCCCGGCGCTGATCAGATTGGCGGCCACCGCGTGCAGGAAGGCACTCAAGGCGGCCTCCAGGGGAATTTGGGCCACCCCCGCCGCGGCCCCCACGGCCACCGGATAGACGGCGTTTTTCAACCCATCGAGCCGGGGATCGGGCCAGACGGTCTTGACCATATCCAAAAAGGCGCGGCCCTGGGCATCTGATTCCAGGGCCAGTTCCCGGGTGCCTTTCATGGCGGCGCCCAGGGCGGCGGTATGGGCGAGCGCCTCGGCATCCGCCGCCGCCACCGCCCGCCAGGCATCGCGGAACAGGTCCGCGTCCAGGCGCCCCAGCCCGAAGGTGAGAATTCCCTCGATCCATTGGGTGAGGCTATCCCGGTCGTGGACAAGGCCGATTTCCACCGCATATTCGATGCCATGGGAATAGGTATAGCCCCCCACCGGAAAGCTGGGGGACAGCCAGGTCATCAGCTTGAACAACGCGTCCTGCCCCAACGGTACCGGTTCAGTCATGGGCGTGGCCCCCGTGAAGCCCGCCACCGCTATAGGCACCGGGTTCCGGGGCGAAGGGAGCGTGAATTTCGGTCACCATCGCGCCCAGGCCTTCCAACATATCCACCAGCACATGGTCGTAGAGGATGCGCAACCGCCCATCATCCAGCACTTGCAGGGCCGTATGCCGGTTGCCCACATGCCAGGCCAGCCGGGCCGCATGCGCCGGATCGGTTCCCGTGAATTCGGCCACGGATTCCACCTTGGCCCGCACGGCGATATAGCCTCCTTGTTCCAGTTCGAGCCCGTCGCCATCGGCGAGCAGAACCGGCTTGGGGAGGTCCAGCAGGAAATCCTCCCCATCGTCCGGGCGCAGCCGGATGCGGCGGCGATGCCGATCCTCGAAAGCCAGGGTCACCTGGGCGATCGCCGCGTCCATCGGCCAGTGACCTTTCCCGAAATGGGCAATGGCACGTTGCATGGACCCGACCTAGAACAGGAAATACCGCTGCGCCATGGCCAGCTCCTCGGCGGGCTCGCAGGTCAGCAATACCCCATCGGCCCGCACTTCATAGGTTTCCGTGTCCACCTCCATGGTCGGCGCATAACCGTTCAGAACCATATCCTGCTTTTTCACGGTTCGGGTGCCAGACACGGGCAGAAGGGCCTTCGACAGGCCAAACGCCTGCGCGATATTGGCCTCCACGGCGGCTTGGGAGACAAAGGTCACCGCGCTGTGGGTCAAGGATCGCCCAAGGGCCCCGAACATGGGCCGGTAATGCACCGGCTGCGGGGTGGGGATGGAGGCATTGGGATCGCCCATGGCGGCGGCGGCGATGGTGCCGCATTTCAATACCAGGTCCGGCTTTACCCCGAAGAACATGGGTTTCCACAGCACCAGATCGGCCAGCTTGCCGTCTTCGATGGAGCCCACATGACCGGCAATGCCGTGGGTCAGGGCCGGGTTGATGGTGTATTTGGCGATATAGCGCCGCACCCGCATGTTGTCGTTATCGCCGGTTTCCTCGGCCAAGGCACCCCGCTGCTTTTTCATCTTATCGGCGGTTTGCCAGGTGCGAATGATCACCTCACCCACGCGGCCCATGGCCTGAGAGTCGGACGCGATCATGGAAAAGGCGCCAAGATCGTGCAGGATATCTTCCGCGGCGATGGTTTCGCGCCGGATACGGCTTTCGGCAAAGGCCACGTCCTCGGGGATGCGGCTGTCCAGATGGTGGCAGACCATCAACATATCCAGATGCTCATCCACCGTGTTGACGGTGAAGGGGCGGGTGGGGTTGGTGCTGGAGGGCAGCACATTGGCCTCGCCGCACACCTTGATGATATCGGGCGCATGGCCGCCGCCGGCGCCTTCCGTGTGGAAGGCATGGATGGTGCGATGCTTGAACGCAGCCACGGTATTTTCCACGAAGCCGGATTCGTTCAGGGTATCCGTATGGATGGCCACCTGCACGTCCATGGCCTCGGCCACGCCCAGGCAGGTATCGATGGCGCTGGGGGTGGTGCCCCAGTCTTCATGCAGTTTCAGGCCGCAGGCCCCGGCGGCCACCTGTTCGATCAGGCCATCTGGCTTGGAGGCATTGCCTTTGCCGAAGAAGCCCAGATTCATGGGCAACCCCTCGGCGGCCTGAAGCATCCGCGCCATATGCCAGGGGCCGGGGGTGCAGGTGGTGGCGTTGGTGCCTTCCGCCGGTCCGGTGCCGCCGCCCAGCATGGTGGTCACGCCCGAATAGAGCGCATCGTCGATCTGCTGCGGGCAGATCCAATGGATATGGGCATCGATGCCCCCGGCGGTCAGGATGCGGCCTTCCCCGGCGATGGCTTCGGTGCCGGGGCCGACGATGATATCCACATTGGGCTGTACATCCGGGTTGCCGGCCTTGCCGATGCCCGCGATGCGACCATCCTTGATGCCCACATCGGCCTTGATGATTCCCCAATGGTCGATGATCAGGGCGTTGGTGATCACCGTATCCACGGCGCCATCGGCACGGGTCACCTGGGATTGGCCCATGCCGTCGCGGATGACCTTGCCGCCGCCGAATTTCACTTCTTCACCGTAGGTGGTGCGGTCTTCCTCCACCTCGATGATCAGGTCCGTATCGGCCAGGCGGAGTTTATCCCCCACGGTGGGGCCGAACATGGCCGCATAGGCGCTGCGGTCGATTTCATATGCCATGGGTCAGCCCTCCAAGGATCCGTTGATCAACGCGTTGAAACCAAAAATGTCGCCGTTACCGGCAAAGCGCACCAGGGTCACGTCGCGGGATTGTCCGGGTTCGAATCGCACGGCGGTGCCGGCGGGAATATCCAGCCGGAAGCCCTTGGCCTTGGCGCGGTCGAAGTCGAGCGCGGTGTTGGTTTCGAAGAAATGATAGTGGGAGCCGACCTGGACCGGGCGGTCCCCCGTATTAGCGACCGTGAGGGTGACGGTTTCGCGACCTGCATTCAGGGTCAGCGTGCCGTCCTTGATAAAGGTTTCACCGGGGATCATGACCAGACCTCATCGAATGGGGTTGTGAACGGTGACGAGCTTGGTGCCGTCGGGAAAAGTGGCCTCCACCTGGATCTCGTGGATCATATCGGCGATGCCGGGCATCACCTGATCAACGGTCAGGACCAGGGCGCCGGCGGACATGAGATCGGCCACGCTGCGCCCATCCCGGGCGCCTTCCACCACGAAATCCGTGATCAGGGCGATGGCTTCGGGATAGTTGAGCTTGACGCCCCTTTCCAATCGGCGCCGGGCCACCATGGCCGCCGTGGCGACCAACAGTTTGTCTTTCTCCCTGGGTGACAGGTTCATGTCGGATTTCCCTTTTCTGAAGTCAAATTTCCCAAAGCCGGGGCAGTCGGCCCGGCAAGCCGCCCGCCGAGGCGCGGAAGGCGGCCCAAAACTGACCGAATGCCCGCCGGACAGCCGCCGCATCCGCATCCAGCCAACGCATCACGTTGAGCCCGTTCACCCGGGTGACCCCGCAGCGGACGGGTGATTCCCGCAGCATCTCCCGAATTTCCGTCGTTCTGTCTTCGCCGGTCCAGATGGCGGTGGCGCAGGCGCCCGCCCCGTGAAAACCGGCACCATGGCCGATCTGTGCGGCCAAATCGCCCTCCAAATGCAGGGCATCGGCCCAAACCAAGGCATCGTCGCGATAGACGGACCAGGCATCCCGGATCAACCCCGATTGGAGGGATTCCCCATGGGCCTTGCGCCCGAAAACCAAGAATTCAGCGGCCAGCAGCCGCGCGTCCGCGGTGACGTGCACCGTTGTATCGCGCCGCAGCCGGGCGCCATTAAACAGAATGGTTTCCTGCGGCAGCCATTCCAGCCAGGCGCCTTCCGCCACATCCAACGAGACGGAGATGTTGGTATCCTCGCCCGCCGACCGATAAATTTTCTCAGCCGCCTGGCCAAGGACCATGGCCCGGGTATGGGCCCCCGCCGACACGGAAACAGACAGGGAATCGCCGCCCGTCACCCCGCCAGAGGTCGTCACCAGGGTTGCCGAGGTGAGGTCACCCGGGGCGGGTAGCGGGAACAGGACCCGTAAGGGGTCTCGCTGGTAAAGGGTTTTCAACCGGGTCTGCCCGTCTCGAATGGCATACCCGATTTCGGCCTTTCCATGCGCCCGCATTTTCGCCGGGATGGCGG
>JBMYUJ010000114.1:0-6647 GCA_049605255.1 Magnetospiraceae bacterium | reverse complement strand
ACGGTACCGATCTGAGCGGTATGACCTTCGCCATGTGGGGGCTGGCCTTTAAGCCGAACACTGACGATATCCGCGAGGCTCCGGCCCTGGTGATCATCAAAAAACTCACGGAGATGGGAGCTAAGGTGAAAGCCTACGACCCGGAAGCCATGGAGGAAGCCAAGAAGCTTCTGAATGACCCCAAGCTGATTTACTGTGAGGGCGCTTATGAGGCCATGACCGGGGCCGATGCCACGGTGATTGTGACCGAATGGAACCAGTTCCGGGCCCTTGGCATCCGCAAGATGAAGGAGCTGATGAAGACTCCCATCTTGGTGGATTTGCGTAATATCTATGAACCCCAGGAAATGGCCGACAGCGGATTCCAATATTCCAGCATCGGGCGGCCGCTTGAGAGGTTGTGATGGCAAAAAAGACCGTTGATACCCACCCCTTTGAAGGACAAAAACCCGGCACCTCGGGGCTTCGGAAAAAAGTCGCGGTCTTTCAACAGTCTCACTACCTGGAAAACTTTGTCCAGGCTGCCTTCGATGTGCTGGAGGGGCACGAGGGGGCAACTTTGGTGGTGGGGGGCGACGGCCGGTTTCATAACCGGGCAGCGGCGCAGACCATTATCAAAATGGCGGCGGCCAACGGGTTTGGCCGGGTCCTGGTGGGGCAGGGGGCGATTCTATCTACACCTGCGGCTTCCTGCGTCATCCGCAAGCATGGTGCCTATGGCGGCTTCGTGCTGTCTGCCAGCCATAACCCGGGCGGGCCCAATGGCGATTTCGGCATCAAATACAATGTGGGCAATGGCGGCCCGGCACCGGAGAAGGTGACCGAGGCCATCTACGTCCGCAGCGGCGAGATCTCCCAATATGTCACCCTGGATACCCCGGATATCGATCTCGATCGGATTGGAGACACAGAGGTCGGCGGCATGCCGGTATCGGTGATCGATTCCGTGGCCGATTACGCCGACCTGATGGCGGAAATCTTCGATTTCGACGCCCTGTCGGCGCTCTTGAAATCGGGTTTTCGCATGCGCTTCGATGCCATGCATGCGGTGACCGGGCCCTACGCGATGGCGATTCTGGAAGATCGTTTGGGCGCGCCCAAGGGCACGGTGATCAATGGTGTGCCGTTGGAGGATTTCGGCGGCGGCCATCCAGACCCGAACCTGGTATATGCCAAGGATTTGGTGGATGAACTGTTCGGCGAAAACGCCCCTGATTTCGGCGCCGCCTCCGATGGGGATGGCGACAGGAACATGATCCTGGGCAAGCATTTTTTCGTGACACCCTCCGATAGTTTGGCGGTCTTGGCCGCCAATGCCACCGCCGCGCCCGGCTACAAAAATGGGATCGCCGGGGTGGCCCGCTCCATGCCCACCAGCGCGGCGGCTGACCGTGTCGCCGAGGCCCTCGGCCTGCCGTATTTTGAAACCCCCACAGGGTGGAAATTCTTCGGCAACCTCTTGGATGCGGGCAAGGTAACCTTCTGCGGTGAGGAAAGCTTCGGCACCAGTTCCGACCATGTGCGGGAAAAGGACGGGCTTTGGGCCGTGCTCATGTGGTTGAGCGTCTTGGCAACCCGCAAAGGCGAGTCCGTCGCCGATATCGTGATGGCCCATTGGCAAACTTATGGCCGCAACTATTACTCCCGCCATGATTACGAAGGCGTGGATAGCGTGGCGGCCAACGGTTTGATGGAGAATCTACGCTCGGCTGTGCAAACCCTGGCGGGAACGGCGCTGTCGGGCAAAACCGTCGCCGCGGCCGATGATTTCGCCTATACGGACCCCATCGATGGCAGCACCAGCACCAAGCAGGGCATCCGGGTGGTGTTCGAGGATGGATCGCGGATCGTATTCCGGCTTTCCGGTACGGGCACGGAGGGGGCCACCTTGCGGGTCTATCTGGAACGGTTTGAAGCGGACCTTGCCAAGCAAGGATTGGAGACCCAAGACGCGTTGGCCGAACTGATCGTCATTGCCGATTCCTTTGCCGGCATTCAGCAGCGGACAGGCCGCCATGCCCCTACGGTCATCACCTGACGCGGCGCCGGTCCCCGGATTCTTTTACGGCACCTTGATGGATCGGGAAATCCTCGATCTTGTGGTGGGTCGTGCGGTGCGTGATTCGGATGTGGAACCGGCCCAGATCAGGGGCTTTCGGCGGGTCTTCGTCGCGGGTGCGGTTTATCCCACCTTGGTACGCCGTCATGCCGCCCGTGTGGAGGGGCTGCTGGTACGGGGTTTGACCGACATGGATTACCAACGGCTCGCCCAATATGAGGGGTGGGAATATCGGGCGGAAAATTTCCAGGTGCGTTTGGTCAGCGGCGAGGTCGTTGGGGCCCGTTGCTTCATCACCAAGCCAGAGGTTGGCAGCGTTCCCAAGGACTGGTCATTGGCGGATTGGCGACGACGGTTCAAGCCGCGCTATCTCGCAAACTTGCGGCGCGCCCATGTTCCCGTTTCCAACCGGGCGTAAGCATGGCGCTTGCCCTGACCCCGGGGCTTGGCTAGAACATCTCCACCGAATTTTCAGTTGAAGGATTTTCGTTATGACGACCACAGCGCGGATCGCCATTCTTGGCGCGAGCGGCTATACAGGCGCGGAGCTGATACGGCACCTGTACGGCCATCCCCATATTCAGATCGCGGCGCTGACGGCAGACCGAAAAGCCGGGATGAAGATGGCCGATGTCTTTCCGCATCTCGCCCATGTGCCGCTGCCGAATTTGACCGCGCTGGATGAGGTAAACTGGGCCGAGATCGATGTGGTGTTCGGTTGCCTGCCCCACGGGGTCATGCATGATCTTGTGCGCAAGATTCCCGAAAACGTGAAGGTGATCGATCTTTCCGCCGATTTCCGGCTCGCCGATGCCGAGGTCTACAAGGAATGGTATGGGCGGGAGCATACGGCGCTGGACCTGCAAAAAGAGGCGGTTTACGGCATTCCGGAGATCAACCGGGTGGCCATTTCCAAGGCGCGGATCGTCGCCGGGCCGGGATGCTATCCCACTTCGGCGCAGATCCCCTTATCACCTCTGCTCTCAGCCGGATTGATCGCCACCGACAGTATCATCATCGATGCGAAATCAGGGGTCAGTGGCGCCGGGCGGGCGACTCGGGAAGGTTTGCTGCATACAGAGGTCTCAGAAGGGTTCAACGCCTATGGCGTGGCCGGGCACCGGCATGCCCCGGAGATTGAACAAGGCCTGACCCGGGCGGCTGGATCGCCGATCATGGTCACCTTCACACCGCATCTCTTGCCGATGAATCGGGGGATACTGACGACCATCTACGTCTCCTTGGTGGAGGGGACGAGCGCGGATGACCTGCGGACCCATTTGCAGAAACATTACGAAGGCGCGCCCTTTGTGAAAATTCTCCCGCGGGGCAAGCAACCGGCCACCCGCCACGTGCGGGGCACCAATATGCTGCTGATCTCGGTGGATGCGGATCGGGTGCCGGGGCGCGCCATTATCATCGCTGCCGAGGATAACCTGGTAAAGGGCGCCTCCGGCCAACTGGTGCAATGCATGAATGTGATGATGGGCTGGCCGGAAACAACGGGCCTGTCGCAAATCGCGTTATTTCCCTGACGGAAAAGTTATTCTTTTACCGGACCTTGGCGCAGGATCATGTCTGATAGCGCCGGGGGCAGGGCCCCCAACAGCCAGGCCCCGAAATACAGAGGCCAGGGAAAGGCGATGCGCGCCTTGTTGCGTTCCAGCCCCCGGGCGATGATGGCCGCCGATCGGGCCGGGTCCATCAGCAGGGGCATGGTGAATTTATTTTGATCGGTGATCCGGCTGGTGACGAAGCCGGGGCAAATCACCGAAACACCGATGTTCTTCGGAGCAAGATCCATGCGCAGCCCCTCGCCATAGGCCTTGGCGGCGGCCTTGCTGGCCGAATAGGCCTTCGCCGCCGCAGGCATGCCGCGAAACGCGGCAAGGGAGGCGACGATTCCGATCTGCCCATGGCCCCGGGGTTCCATCTGCCGGGCTGCGGCATCCACCGTATAGATCACCCCTAGAGTATTGACCTCAAGGATGCGCCTGGAGCGCTCTCCTTCTTCTGCTTCTGAGGTCCCCTGGGAAACCCCCGCATTGGCGATCACCAGATCCAGGGGGCGCTGCCCATCCACATCTTTGATCCAAGTGCTCGTAGCCTCCCGGTCGGTCACATCGATGATGGCCTCGGATACCTGGGCACCTTGTTTCCGGCAGTCCTCCGCCACCGCCTGTAGCCGGGCCGCATTGCGCCCCGACAAGGCCAGTGACACGCCGGGCGCGGCATATTCCCGCGCGAGGCCCGCGCCGATACCGCTGGAGGCGCCCGTGATGAGCAATGATTTATGCTTGTGTTTTACCATTGCCGCCATATACCGGGCGTGCGCTTGGCTGTCCAGGGCCAGGGCGGTATAACAGCGCACCAGCAACGGGAGAAAGCAGTTGGCCATCAGCAGTATGACAGGGTTCGCCCGGTCTCAGAGCACCCATGGGGCCTGGACCTGGACATGGGAAATTAAATCCGTGAATGGACGCGGCTTGGATATTCGAGTCCGTATGCCAAACGGCTTTGACGCGTTGGAACCCGCCGTGCGCGCGGCCACCGCGAAGGTGTTAAAGCGGGGCAATGTGAACGCGACGCTGAACCTGGACATGGCCGCCAGCGAGGTGCCGCTGAATTTGGATGCGGCGGCTTTGGAACGCTTGCCCGAGTTTATCGCGGCCATTCGCCAAGCGGTGCCCGATGCGGCGCCGCCGACCGTAGATGGGCTGTTGCGACTGCGATGGCTTATCGATTCTCAACAAGGCAGTCGTGAATTGGAAGAGCAGGCCGCCTTGGAGCAAGCCCTACTGGAGGGATTCAAGGTCGCGTTGGACGCGCTGGCCACCAATCGGGCCGCCGAAGGTAAGGCGCTGGAATCGGTATTGTTGAGGCATCTGGAAACCGTCGCGGATCTGCGCAGTGCCGCAGAGCAGGTGGCGGAAACCCAGCCCGCTGCACTGAAGGCCAGAATGGAAGGGCAGATCGCTGAGCTATTGGAGGCTCAGCCCAGCCTGGCGCCGGAACGCCTCGCGCAGGAGATCGCGGTTTTGGTGACCAAGGCCGATGTGCGCGAGGAATTGGATCGTTTGGCGGCCCATGTGGAAGCCGCCCGGGAGTTGATCCGCAAAGGCGGGGTGGTAGGCCGACGTTTGGATTTCTTGTGTCAAGAATTCAACCGGGAAACCAACACCATTTGCTCGAAGGCGCAGGACATCGCTTTGACCAATATTGGTCTCGATCTCAAAGCCACCATCGATCAAATCCGCGAACAGGTGCAAAACATTGAATAACCCACAAGGTCCCCAAGTGATCCAGCGGGGGGTAATGCTGGTGCTCTCATCGCCATCAGGGGCAGGGAAATCCACCATCTCCAGGGCGCTTCTGGAAACGGAAAGCCGCTTGACCATGAGCGTCTCCGCCACCACCCGACCGCCCCGCGTCGGCGAGGAGGATGGCCGGGATTATCATTTTATTTCCGTGGAAGAGTATCACCGCATGGTGGCGGAGAACGCCTTCTTGGAGCATGCCCGGGTGTTCGACAATTATTATGGTACCCCGCGCGCGCCGGTGGATGCGGCGCTGTCGCAAGGTGGGGATGTGCTGTTCGATATCGATTGGCAGGGCACTCAACAGGTGGCCCAGAATGCTCTGGCCGATCTGGTGAGTATTTTTATCCTGCCCCCCAGTCTACCGGAACTGGAGCGGCGCTTGCGGACCCGGGCGCAGGACCCGGATGACGTTGTGCAGCGGCGCATGGCGAAGGCCGCCGATGAAATGAGCCACTGGCGGGAATATGATTATATCGTCGTCAACGAGGATGTGGAGACCAGCATCGCCCAGGTTCGCGCCATTTTGTCTGCCGAGCGGTTGAAACGGGATCGGCAGATCGGCCTCGACCGGTTCGTCAATTACATGCGGGGCGACAGATAACGCGCGGCGTCGGCCAACGCGAGAAACTGCCCGACCGTCAGGGATTCGGCCCGCAAGTCCCCCGCGATGCCAGCCCGCTCCAACAGGGCATTGGTATCCATCCCCAGCGATTTCAGGCTTGCCCGCAACATCTTGCGGCGCTGGCCAAAGGCGGCGGCAACGATTTTCTCCACCAGATCAAATGGTGGCGCATCGGGGGGCATGGGACGCGGGATAAGCTGAATGACCGTCGACATGATTTTCGGTGGTGGAGTGAACGCCTTCTTATCAATATGAAACAAGATGCGGGTGTCGCAGCACCACTGCGCCATTACCGACAGCCGACCATAGGCCTTGCTGTTTGGCGCGGCGGCGATCCGTTCCGCCACCTCCCGCTGAAACATCAGGGTCATGCCGGCAAAGGCATCAGACTGCCGGAGCCACTGAATCAGCAGCGTGGTGGAGATGTTGTAAGGCAGGTTGGCGACGATATGGCGCGGGGCCGCTCCCAGTTGCGCGATATCGGTTTTCAACGCATCCCCGGCGGTGATCTCCATCTTTTCCGGATAGGCGGCCGAAACCTCGGCCAGCGCCGCCAGACAGCGCTCATCCCGCTCCACCACATAGAGTTTGCCGACGCCTTGTTCCAGCAGCGCGCGGGTCAACCCCCCGGGGCCCGGCCCGATCT
>JBMYUJ010000113.1:0-6798 GCA_049605255.1 Magnetospiraceae bacterium | reverse complement strand
GTTTCTACTTTGGCGTCTTTTACAATTGGGGTGGATTCATGGCACGGAAGAAAATCGCGCTGATCGGCGCGGGTAATATCGGCGGCACGCTGGCACATCTTGTTTCCCTGAAAAATCTTGGCGATGTGGTCGTTTTCGACATCGTCGATGGCATTCCGCAAGGGAAGGCCCTGGATATCGCTCAGTCGACACCTGTTGAAGGCAGCGACGTCAGCCTGAAGGGCACCAAGAGCTACGCCGGTATCAAGGGCGCCGATGTGATTATCGTGACCGCTGGGGTCCCCCGCAAACCGGGTATGAGCCGGGATGACCTGATCGGCATCAATACCAAGGTGATGATGTCGGTGGGCGAAGGCATCAAGAAATACGCGCCCGATGCTTTTGTCATTTGTATCACCAATCCGCTGGATGCCATGGTGTGGGCCTTGCGGGAAGCTTCCGGGCTGCCTCATCGCAAAGTTGTCGGCATGGCGGGCGTTCTCGACTCCGCCCGTTTCCGGCTGTTCCTGTCGGAAGAATTCAACGTGTCCGTCCAAGACGTGAACGCCTTCGTGCTGGGTGGCCATGGCGATACCATGGTGCCGCTACCCCGCTATTCCTCCGTCGGCGGCGTGCCGCTTCCCGATCTGGTGAAGATGGGCTGGACGACCCAAGAAAAACTGGATGCCATTGTGCAGCGGACCCGCGATGGCGGCGCCGAAATCGTCGGCCTGCTGAAAACCGGTTCTGCATTTTACGCGCCGGCCGCCTCGGCCATTCAGATGGCGGAGTCCTATCTGGGGGATCAGCGGCGCATCCTGCCCTGTGCCGCCTATCTGAAGGGTGAATATGGTGTGAAGGGCGTTTATGTGGGTGTTCCCGTGGTCATCGGTGAAAAGGGCGTCGAGAAAGTCGTCGAGATTGAACTCGATAAGGACGAAAAGGCCGCCTTCATGAAATCCGTCGATGCGGTGAAGGGCCTTTTGACGGTCACGAAAAAGCTGAAAAAGGAAATCGAAGCCGAAGCAGCTTCCGAAAGCAAAGCGCCAGCGAAGAAGGCGGCTAAAAAATCATAAGCAACAGCGGTCCCCTTAAGTATTTTTCCAACGAAAGAGCGAGTTTGGAAACGACATGAATATTCATGAATATCAAGGCAAGCAATTGCTTGCCAAATTCGGTGTTGCCGTCCCCCGGGGCGGCGTCGCCTATACCGCGGAAGAGGCGGAACGGGTCGCCAAGGAATTGGGCGGTTCCCTCTGGGTTGTGAAATCACAGATCCATGCGGGCGGTCGCGGCGCGGGTCGCTTCGCCAACAATCCGGACGGCAAAGGCGGTGTGCGGGTTGTCAAATCCATCGAGGATGTGAAAGACAACGCCAACGAGATGCTAGGCGCCACCTTGGTCACCAAGCAGACCGGCCCGGCGGGTAAGGAAGTCAAACGCATTTATATCGAGGAAGGCTGCGACATTGCGCGCGAGCTATATCTGTCTCTCCTGATCGACCGGGCGACCTCGCGAATCACGGTCATGGCGTCTACCGAAGGCGGCATGGATATCGAAGAAGTCGCGGAAAAAACCCCTGAGAAGATTATCAAGGTGGCTATCGACCCGGCCCTCGGTATGCAAGGATATCACGCCCGCAAGATCGCTTTCGGGCTGGGCCTGGAAGGCAAGCAGATCAGCTCCGGCGTGAAATTCCTGATGGGCATCTACAAGGCCTTTACCCAGTTGGATTGTTCCCTGGTGGAGGTGAACCCGCTGGTGGTAACCGGCGAGGGTCAGGTCATCGCCTTGGATTCCAAGGTCAATTTTGATGACAACGCCCTGTTCCGGCACAAAGACATTGAAGAGCTGCGGGACGAGGACGAGGAAGACCCGGCTGAACTGGAAGCCGCCCGGCACGATCTCAACTACATCAAGCTCGATGGCAATATCGGCTGTATGGTGAACGGCGCGGGTCTGGCCATGGCGACCATGGATATCATCAAGCTGTATGGCGGCGAACCGGCCAACTTCCTGGATGTTGGTGGTGGCGCGACCAAGGAACGGGTGACCACGGCGTTCAAGATCATTCTTTCCGACCCCAATGTTGAAGGCATTCTGGTGAATATCTTCGGTGGCATCATGCGCTGTGATGTGATCGCCGAGGGGGTTGTCGCCGCGGCGCGGGAAGTCAGCCTGAATGTTCCCCTGGTGGTTCGTCTGGAAGGCACCAACGTGGATTTGGGTAAGAAGATCCTGGCGGAATCCGGCCTGCCCATCGTCTCCGCCGATGATTTGGCGGACGCGGCCCAAAAGGTCGTTAAAGAAGTGAAGGAGGCCGCCTAAATGTCTGTTCTTGTTAATAAAGATACCAAGGTCATTTGCCAGGGTTTCACCGGCGCGCAAGGCACCTTCCACTCTGAACAAGCGATCGCCTATGGCACCAACATGGTGGGTGGCGTAACGCCGGGCAAAGGGGGCACGACCCATCTGGATATCCCGGTGTTCGATACGGTGGCCGACGCCCGTGAAGCGACCGGCGCGAATGCTTCCGTCATCTATGTGCCGCCGGCCTTTGCGGCGGATGCCATCCTCGAAGCGGTGGATGCGGAGATCGAACTGGCCGTGTGCATTACCGAAGGTATTCCGGTGATGGATATGGTGAAGGTGAAGCGGGCGCTTGCGGGCTCGAAAACGCGTTTGGTTGGCCCCAACTGCCCCGGCGTGATCACCCCGGGTGAATGTAAAATCGGCATCATGCCGGGTCATATCCATACCCGTGGCAAGGTGGGTGTGGTGTCTCGCTCCGGCACCCTGACTTACGAAGCCGTTGCGCAAACCACCGCGACCGGATTGGGGCAGACCACCTGTATCGGTATCGGTGGCGACCCTGTAAACGGCACCAACTTTATCGACTGCCTGGATATGTTCCTGGGCGATCCGGAAACCGAGGCGATCATCATGATTGGTGAGATTGGTGGTTCTGCGGAAGAAGAAGCCGCTGACTTCATCAAAAAATCCTCGGTCAAGAAGCCCATGGTGGCTTTCATCGCGGGTCTGACGGCCCCCCCAGGGCGTCGCATGGGCCATGCGGGCGCCATCATTTCCGGCGGCAAAGGCACGGCGGGCGACAAGATCGAAGCGCTGAAAAGTGCGGGGATTGCGGTCGCCGATAGCCCGGCGGCGCTGGGGAGTACCATGATTGATGTGTTGAAGGGTTAGGTAAACGGAAAAAGGCCCGGTTTTGACGGGCCAAAAGGTTGAAAAAACCGTGACAAAGCGCCGTAAATACCTAATTCTGTTGACTATTGGATGATGCCGGTGCCTGTGGCACCGGCGTCTCCTGTTCTCGTAGGCGGTAATGTTTAGCAGGAGGCGGCGGCCGATCAACAAGGCCGCTCTCACAATCCCATGAATCCAGATCTTGACTCCGTTTTATCCGGTGGCAACGCGCAATATGTTGCCGAAATCTACGCCCGTTTCTTGGATGACCCGAATACGGTTGAGTCCAGTTGGGCGTCTTTTTTTGCCGATCTTCAGGAAGAAGGCCGTTCGGTCCTCAACGAATTGAATGGTGCGTCTTGGGCCCGAGACACGGGGCGTGTCATCGGCGGCAATGGCAGCCAATCCTCCGCCGGATACGTGACTGAAGGCCGTCAGGTTTCCCGTGGTGGTGTACAGCCCATGATCGCCGAGGTCATGGGCACCGAAAATGTGCGCGCGGCCATTGTAGATTCATTGCGGGCATTGATGATGATCCGGGTACACCGGGTGCGCGGCCATATCATTGCGAATTACGATCCCCTGGGATTGGGGGGGCGGGATTATCACCCCGAACTCGACCCCATGACCTATGGTTTCAGCGAAGGGGATATGGACCGGCCCATCTTCCTGGATTACGTGCTGGGCCTGGAAACCGCGACGCCGCGGCAAATTTTGAAGATTTTGCGCTCGACCTATTGCGGCCATATCGGGGTCGAGTTCATGCATATCCAGGAGCCAGAGGAAAAAGCCTGGATTCAGCGCCGGATCGAGAGCATCCGAAACCGTACGGAGTTCACCCTGAAAGGGAAAAGAGCGATCCTGGAACGGCTTACCGAGGCCGAAGGGTTCGAGCATTTCCTGCAGGTTAAATACACGGGCACCAAGCGGTTTGGTCTGGAAGGCGGCGAAGCGCTTATTCCGGCCATGGAGCAGATCCTTAAGCGCGGTGGCCAGTTGGGCCTGCGCGAGGTGGTTCTGGGCATGCCGCACCGGGGTCGGCTCTGCATGCTGGCCAATGTGATGCAAAAACCGTTTGTGGCCATTTTCAATGAGTTCCAAGGCGGGTCCGCCAAACCGGAGGACGTGCAGGGATCCGGTGATGTGAAATACCACCTGGGGACCTCCGCGGACCGGGTGTTCGATGGTACTCAGATTCACTTGTCCTTGACCGCCAATCCCTCTCACCTGGAGGCGGTCAATCCGGTTGTTTTGGGCAAAGTGCGGGCGAAGCAGGCGCAGCGCGGCGACAGGGATCGCGGCGAGGTGATGGGCATCTTGCTGCATGGTGATGCGGCCTTCGCTGGGCAGGGGCTGGTGGCGGAAACCCTAGGTCTCTCCGAGCTGAAGGGCTACCGCACGGGCGGCACTCTGCATTTCATCGTGAATAACCAGATCGGCTTTACCACCAGCCCGTCTTATTCCCGCTCCAGCCCCTATCCGTCGGATGTGGCGAAGATGATTCAGGCGCCGATCTTCCACGTGAATGGCGATAATCCGGAAGCCGTGGTGCACGTGGCGCGGATCGCCACCGAATTCCGTCAGGAATTCAAGCGCGACGTGGTCATCGATATGGTCTGTTACCGTCGGCATGGTCATAACGAAGGGGATGAGCCTTCCTTCACCCAGCCGTTGATGTATAAGGCGATCGGCAATCACACCACCACACGTCAGATGTACGCCAACCGACTGGAAGCTGAGGGCGTGATCGCCCCTGGGGATGCGGATAAGATTTTCGCCGCATTCCAGGCCGAACTGGATGACGCATTCCAAGCCGCGACCCTTTACAAACCCAACAAGGCCGACTGGTTCGAGGGCAAGTGGAAAGGCCTTGTGCACCTGAAAGAGGAGGAAGAACTCCTCGATGCCAATACGGATGTGGACGATGATATGCTCAAGGAAGTTGGGCATGCCATTTCACGTGTGCCCGAAGATGTAAATATTCACCGAAAGATCACCCGTCAGCTCAAGGCAAAGCGGAAGATGATCGACGATGGTGTGGGCATTGATTGGGCGACCGGCGAGGCCCTGGCCTTTGGGACGTTGCTTGTGGAGGGCACCGAGGTTCGCCTGTCGGGTCAGGATTCCGGCCGCGGTACCTTCTCGCAGCGACATTCCGTGTTGGTGGATCAAGATTCGGAAGATCGATATATTCCGCTCAACACCATCCGTCCGCAACAAGCCACCTTTGAGGTGATTGACAGCCCCTTGTCCGAGGCCTCGGTTTTGGGCTTTGAATATGGCTATACGCTGGCGGAACCCAACGCTCTTGTGATGTGGGAAGCGCAGTTCGGCGATTTTGCCAATGGCGCACAGATGATCCAGGATCAGTTCATTAGTTCGGGTGAATCCAAATGGTTGCGGTTGTCGGGTGTGACCATGTTGCTGCCCCATGGGTATGAAGGGCAGGGACCGGAACACTCCTCCGCCCGGGTCGAGCGTTATTTGCAGCTCTGCGCGGAAGACAATATGCAGGTGATGAAATGTACCACTCCGGCGAACTATTTCCATGCGCTGCGACGGCAGGTGCATCGGAACTACCGCAAACCTTTGGTGATTTTCACGCCGAAATCCTTGTTGCGGCATAAGCGTTGCGTCAGCACATTGGCCGAATTTGGCCCAGGCAGTAATTTCCAGCGGGTGATCCCCCATAGCGGGCAGTTGGTCGCCAACGACAAGGTCCGTCGGGTGGTGCTGTCTTCCGGGAAGGTCTATTACGACCTGCTTGCCGCCATTGAGGAAAATGGCATCGATGATGTGGCCCTGGTCCGGGTGGAACAACTTTATCCCTGGCCGAAAAATTCTGTCATGGAGGCCGTGGCCCAATACCCGAATGCGGAGCTCGTCTGGTGTCAGGAAGAACCGGCGAACATGGGCGAATGGACCTTCGTCTATATCCGCTTGCAATATGTTCTGGAAGAACTGGGGAGGGATCAGCGGTTCCCCGGTTATTCGGGGCGGGCCGCCAGTGCTTCCCCCGCAACCGGACAGATGAAAATTCATGTGGCGGAGCAGAACAAATTGGTCAATGACGCGTTGACGACCCCGTTGGATCAGTTGCCGCGTCCGTTTACCCGCGGTACCAAACTAGGCGCATCGTAAAAAAAACAGAGAGGACGACAAGATAATGGCGACGGAGATTATCGTTCCCACATTGGGAGAGTCAGTGACCGAAGCGACGGTGACGAAATGGTTCAAAGGGGTCGGCGAAGCCGTTGCGGTGGATGAGCCTCTCGTTGAACTGGAAACCGATAAAGTGACGGTCGAGGTCCCATCCCCCGTGGCGGGTGTGATCGGGTCCATTACCGCCGACGAAGGCGCCGAAGTGGAAGTGGGCGCTTTGCTGGGTTCGGTCAATGAGGGGGAAACAGCGGCAGCCGCCCCGGCGCCGAAGGCGGAACCGAAACCCGCACCTGCACCGCAAGCGGCTCCTGCGCCAGCTCCGGCGCCCGCTCCGGCGCCTGCACCCGCTCCGGCGCCTGCGGCTGCGGCACCCGCGCTCTCGCCCACGGTGCGCCGGTTGATCGAGGAAAACAACCTGGATGCCAGCGCCATTCCAGCGTCTGGTAGTGGCGG
>JBMYUJ010000112.1:0-6808 GCA_049605255.1 Magnetospiraceae bacterium | reverse complement strand
ATTAAAAAAAGGGGCGCCGCCTCTCTTTTTTCCACAAGCCTTCAACCAAAACTCTCTGGGAGCGCCTTGGCTTTCGGGGAACCTAAAAACGCGCTAACCTCGCTTTTAATTGGTTGGTCGGTGAACATCGTGATCCCCGACGTGGAGGCGAAAGAGCGACAAAAAATGAAAAGGCGACCCCCGAAAAGACTGATCCTCGGCGGTATGTTGGCGATGGTGGCATTCCTCGTGGGGTTGGCCCCACCGGCGCAAGCGCAAGGGAAAAAGATTTATACCTTTGGCGTCGTACCGCAATTCGAGGCCCGAAAACTCGCGGCGATCTGGGTGCCGATCCTGCAGGCCCTGGGGAAAGAAACCGGTTTGACGTTTGAGATGGTGGGCTCCCCGCAAATCCCGGCCTTTGAAAAATCTTTTCAACTGGGTGAATTCGATTTTGCCTACATGAACCCCTACCATTCGGTCATCGCCATGAAGACCCAGGGCTATGTGCCATTGGTCCGCGATGGCAGCCGCAAATTAACCGGAATCCTCGTGGTGCGGAAAGACAGCCCCTATCAGGATGTGCAAGACTTGCAAGGGCAAAAAGTTGCCTTCCCTGCGCCGAACGCTCTCGGTGCCTCCCTGCTCATGCGGGCGGAGCTAAAGAAATTACACAACCTGGATGTCGTTCCGCTCTACGTACAAACCCATTCTTCGGTCTATCTAAATGTGTTGCTGGGGGAAGCCGCCGCCGGGGGCGGTGTAAACGCGACGTTGAAAAGCCAGGATACGAAAATCCAAGACAATCTGCGCGTCATCTATACCACGCGCGGTATGGCCCCGCATCCCGTGGTGGCACATCCCCGGGTGACCGCCGCCGTCGCCGAGGCCGTGAAAGCGGCGTTCCTGAAGTTGGCGGGCACGGAAGAGGGCAAGGCATTGTTGGCGAAAATCCCCATGCGCAAGGCGATCCCCGCAATTTCGGAAGACTATCTGGTATTGCGAGAATGGGGGCTAGAAGATTTTTATGTGGAATAAGGTAAGAGGGGCCCACCTTCGAAGCCGAGGATTGGCATGAGTTCCCTCCGGGGCAGATTTATCATTTTGTTGACCCTGATCGCCAGCTTCGTGGCGGCCTTTATCCTCCTCTATTGGGGGCCTGCCTCTGAGGAGCAATCCCGGGCGCGGCTGATCCAGGCGACGGAATCGCAAATGCGGGTGGTCAGCGAGAGCATTTTGACCAATGTGCTGCAACGCCAATACGCCGACTTGATCGAGAGCCTGGATTCCATTTTGCAAAAAGAAAAGTCCTGGGTCGGTATCTCGGTGCATGACCGCCATGGCCGACGGATCTATCCCCTGTTTGATCCGTCCAACCCCGATGCCGGTAAGCGGGTTGATCGGCTGGAGCATGTCATTGAATTCCGGGGGGCCCCGTTTGCCCGGCTCACGGTCTTTCTGGATATCGAGGCCGATTTACAACGCCTGCACAGCGAAAACCTGTTCCTGACCGTCACCTTGGTCGGGGTGATGGTGCTCGGCATGGGCATGCTGGCGGGCATGCTGTCCGTCATGGTGGATGAACCGGTAACCGCTTTGGTGCGGGCGGCGGAGAAACTTGCCAAGGGGGATTATACCGGTCAACTCCCGACAAAAGGGCCAACCGAAATCCTGCGGCTGTATTCCAGCTTTCGGGAGATGCGGGATGCCATTCACGATAACGAACAGGCGCTGATCGAGAAAGAGGCCCAGGTCCGGGAGCTATCCTACGCCGTGGAACAGGGCCCGGTGGCCATCGTGCTGACCGATACCAATGGCAGGATTATTTATGTCAACACCCGCTTCGAAATGGATACGGGCTATACGAAATCAGAAATTCTCGGACAAAACCCCCGGGTGCTTTCGGCGGGCCAGACCGACGGAGCCGTTTATCGGGATATGTGGGCGGCGCTAGAGCAGGGGCGCGAATGGAAGGGAGAATTTGTCAATCGGCGCAAGAACGGCACCCAATACCATGTGGCTGCCAGTATTTCCGCCCTGCGCGACGAAGATGGCAATGTGATCCGCTACCTGGGATTTGAGAACGATATCACCGCGCGCAAGGCGGCCGAAATGCAATTGCAGCGGGCCAAAGAGGAAGCCGAGGCCGCGCGCGCGGAGGCAGAATTCGCCAGCAAGGCGAAGTCCGAATTCCTGGCCACCATGAGCCATGAAATCCGCACCCCCATGAACGGGGTGATCGGGGTGACCGGCCTTATCCTTGACACGGAGTTGACCACGGAACAGCGGCATTTTGCCGAAACCATCCGTGCCTCGGGTGAGGCCCTGCTGACCATCATCAACGATATCCTGGATTTCTCGAAACTAGAGGCGGATCGGTTGGAGCTGGAGCAAAGCGACTTCAACCTGAACCAACTCATTGAAGAAACCATGAGCATTCTGGCAACCCAGGCCCATCAGAAAGGCCTGGAGGTCTCCGCCCTGACGGCGCCGGAAACCCAAGGACTGTTTCGGGGCGATCCCGGGCGGCTACGGCAAATTCTGGTCAATCTGGTGGGCAATGCCATTAAGTTCACCGCCAATGGCGGCGTGATGCTGGAAACCTCTTTGGTCCGGGAAGCAGATGCCCGCAAACAGATCCGTTTTGCCATAACGGATACGGGCATCGGCATTCCGGAAAAAGACGTGGACCGCCTCTTCGAAAGCTTTACCCAATTGGATGCATCGACCTCGCGGCGCTACGGCGGGTCCGGCCTGGGGCTGGCCATCTGCCGACGGTTGGTGGAAGCCATGGGCGGGGGAATTGGGGTCGACAGCGAGTTTGGGGTCGGCAGCACTTTTTGGTTTGAAATTCCGCTTCCCGTGGTGGTGGCGGCGGACCAACGGGATTTGCAGGAAAAAACCAAAAAGCTTGCCCATGCCAAAATTCTGGTGGTGGATGACAATGCGGTCAGCCGGGATGTGTTGCGGCGAATCCTGAAATCCTGGGATATCTCCGCTGCTGCGGTGGATAGCGGGCAAAAAGCCTTGGAGATTATCCGCAAGAGCCAACGGAGTGGCAAACCGGTTGAGGCGGTGGTCCTGGATTATCACATGCCGGACATGACCGGCGGCGAGGTGATCAAACAATTGCGTGCCGATCCGGAAACCGCGGATACTCTCATCATCATGGCGTCCTCCGAACCGGAATCCGAGTACCGCAAAGCCTTTCCCAATCATCTGCCCCAGACCTTTTTGCTGAAACCGGTGCGGCCCTCGCTGCTGCTGGATGCCTTGCTCGCTCAGCTCATCCCCGGCAACGAACAGCCGAAAAGCACGTTACCAACCGCCCCTCAATCTTCCGCAGAGGCCGGGACCCGCCTGCGGATTTTGGTGGTCGAAGACAATACCATCAATCAGATGGTCGCCCGGGGAATCTTGGAAAACCTGGGCCATTTCGTGGATATGGCCGCCAATGGGCGCGAGGCCGTGGAGGCTGTTACCGCCCTGCCCTATGACCTGGTGTTCATGGATATTCAGATGCCAGAGATGGATGGCTACGCCGCCACCAAGGCCATTCGCTCCTCAGGCGGGGATCACGCCACCATCCCCATTGTCGCCATGACAGCCAATGCCACCAAGGAAGATGAGGAAGCTTGCTTGGCGGCGGGCATGACGGGTTATGTTTCCAAGCCCATCGACAAGACGCGGGTGGCCAAAACCATCCGCACGGTTGTCGATTAATTGTTGGTTCGTCGTTGATTAGTGCGGGCTGGGGTCGGCGAACTCAGCCGCAATATTCTGGAACACATCCCCCAAGGCTTCGAAGGCGGTGACCATGTCTGGATCGAAATGTTTTCCGCTGCCCGCGACAATGATCTCCACCGCCTTTTCATGCGGGAAGGCCGGTTTGTAAACCCGCGCCGAGATCAGCGCATCATAGACATCGGCAACCGCCATCAGCCGGGCCGACATGGGAATATCCGCGCCGCTCAATCCGACGGGATAGCCTGTGCCATCCCATTTTTCGTGATGGCCCATGGCGATTTCCCGGGCGAAGTTCAAAAATGCCGTGGCGCCCTGGCCCCCATCCGTATCCAGAAGGGCCTTTTCCGCGGCGATGATCGCCTCCCCGCCCAGGGTGGCATGTTGCTTCATGATCGCGAATTCTTCATCGGTCAGCTTATCGGGTTTCAGAAGAATGCGATCCGGAATGCCCACCTTGCCGATATCGTGCAACGGTGCCGATTTGTAGAGCTGTTCAATCACTTCGTCGTTCAGCACATCGCTGAACCGGGCATGGCTCCGCAGGTGATCGGCCAAGGCCCGCACATAATGCTGGGTGCGGCGGATATGATTGCCGGTTTCGTTATCCCGGGTCTCCGCGAGGCTGGCCAAGCTTAGAATGGCGATGTCCTGGGTGAGCACCAGGTCCCGGGTCCGCTCCTTCACGCGGGCTTCAAGAATTTCGTTCTGGTTTTGCAATTGTTCCCGCGCGGATTTTAGCGCCAGATGATTCTTGATCCGCGCCTTGACGATGGGGGCCGCCACCGGCTTGTTCAGATAGTCCGCCGCCCCCAGGCTCAACCCCAAGGTTTCGTCCACTTCATCGGACAAGGCGGTTACGAAAATCACCGGGATATCCCGCAAGGAGGTGTCGGCTTTCAATTTGCGGCAAACCTCGAAGCCATCCATTTCCGGCATCATTACATCGAGCAAGATCAAATCGGGCCGGGAGTCTGCGCGGGCGCGCTCCAGGGCTTGCATGCCATTGCGGGCGGCCACCAGCCGGTAGTCTTCGCGCAGGATGTTCATGAGCACGTTGATGTTCAGCGGCTCATCATCGACGATCAAGATGGTATGGCTTTTTCCGGTAGTCACGTCTTAATAGCCTTATAAATGTCGTTTTACGCCGTTTTTAGGGCTTCAAGTGTGACAGCCGCCGCCTCGAAATCAAAGTCCTCGATTTGGCGCAGAAGGTGCGCGGCGGTCGTACTTTTGGGATGCCCCTCCAACAGGCTGCAAAGTTCCGTCGCCAACGCGATGGAGTCCAAATCCCCCGATGCGATGAGCGGTTGGAGCCGACCCAATAGATCGATGGTACCGGGATCTTCCGCCAGATTGCCCTCAGCCTGTTCCTGCAGCGCCGCGCCCGCCGGCTGGTCTAGCGCGGCAAACAGCGCCGTGTAGGAATTTTGCGCAAATTTAAGCAGGGCATCGATCGGCTGGCCGTTTAAAAGGGCTTGTTCCAGGTCCGCGAGCAGGTGCGACGTTAAATCCGCGCCGATGGTACCTGTAACGCCTTTGAGGGTATGAATCTGGTGGGCGGCCGCTGTTTGATCCCCCGCTTGCAAGGCGGCGGTGATCGCATCCAGCGATCCCCTGTTTTTCTCCAGGAAATGGTCCAACAAATCCTGATACAGCGACTTGTTGCCGTCTAAACGTCGGATCGCCCCCGCGCGGTTGAGGATGGCGATCTCCACGGTTGAACTCGGCATGCCCGGGTCCCCTGTTTGGCTGCAAACGACCCCGCCGCGATCCGTCGGCGCCCATCGTTCCAATATTTCTACCAACCTATCGTGATCAATTGGTTTGGCAAGATGATCGTTCATTCCTGCCGCCAGACAGCGTTTTTTATCCGCCAAAAGTGCATTCGCGGTCATGGCGATGATCGGAATATGCGCCTGTTCGTTTTCTAGGCCACGAATGGCCTGGGCCGCCTCCAGCCCGTCCATCTCCGGCATTTGCATATCCATGAACACCAGATCATAGGGCAGCAGTTCCACCGCCTCCAAAGCCTCGCGCCCATTGCCCACCACATCCACCCGATGCCCCAATTTGGAAAGCATGCCCCGGGCCACCATTTGGTTGACCGAGTTATCCTCCGCCACCAGCAGCCGCAGTTTGCCCGCGCGGACCGGGCGGCGCGCCACAAGTTGCTCTGGCGTGAGCGGCAGGTCGGCGGGGGCTTCTTGGGAAGACAAGCAGCGCTGGAGCGTATCGATCAAGGCTTCCCGGCGCACCGGTTTCAGCATATATCCGGCCACCCGCTTGACCAACCCGGGCGACGACCAATGACGGGCCGGAACCGAGGAGGCGACGATCACAGGCAGTGTCTTGGTGGCATTATCATTCTGCAATACCTTGATGAAATCCTCCCCGGTTTTTTCCGGCATTTGGTAATCCAGCAGAACCGCCTCGAACGGGTCACCGGAATCCAGGGCCGTATGGACCGTCTCCAAGGCCTGTTCCACCGACGACGCCGTTGCCGTCCGCACCCCCCAATTGTCCATGGTGAGGGCAAAAACTTCCCGATTCACCGCATTGTCGTCGACAATCAAGATGCGCCGCCCGGCAAGAAAGGCGGCTTCCGATTCTGCCGCGTCGGAATTCGCAACGGTCGGCAGGGCGAGTTGGAACCAAAATGTACTGCCTTTTCCAACCTGACTGTCCACCCCGATGGTCCCGCCCATGGCCTCGATCAGGCGTTTGCTGATCGCCAAGCCAAGGCCCGTGCCGCCATAGCGGCGGGAAAAAGAGGCGTCTTCCTGGGCGAAACTTTCGAATAGACGTTCCTTGAGTGCGTTGGTAATGCCGATCCCCGTATCACGCACCTCGAAACGAACCAGGGGGAGATCATCGGTCCCGCCATTTCGGAAGATCTCCACCGACACCGACCCCTCCTCGGTAAATTTGATGGCGTTGCCCATGAGATTGAGGAGCACCTGCCGGAGCCGCCCCGCATCACCGCGCAAGATCCTATCCAGATCGGGGGCGATGAAATGGCTGACTTTGATTTTCTTGCCCTCCGTGCGGGGCATGAGAATTTCCAAAACCCCGGCCACCAGGT
>JBMYUJ010000111.1:0-6844 GCA_049605255.1 Magnetospiraceae bacterium | reverse complement strand
GGATGTTCATAAGCCGAGGCGGAACGCACCAGCTCGCCGGTCTTGAAGTCCACATAATGGTGGCCTTGGGACGGGCCATCGATGCCATAGGCCCAATGCAGGCCGGTGTTGAACCATTGCGGGGAATTGGGCGCGCCCATCTGGGCACATAACATATAGCGCATCTCGTCGTAATAGGTGCGGGCGTCGGCTTCCGTATCGAAATAGCCGCCCTTCCAGCCCCAATAGGTCCAGGTGCCCGCCAGGCGATCAAAAACCTGGGTGGCGCTGGTTTCGGCGCCCAGGCGCTCTTCCTCGTCCAATTGGTTGAGGGCCTTTTCATCGGCCTTGCGCCGCCACAGCCATTTCGGCACATCCGCCTCGCGGACCGCCTTCAGCCGCGCGGGCACGCCCGCCTTGCGGAAATACTTTTGCGCCAACACGTCGCAGGCCACTTGCGACCAATCCGCGGGCACCTCGATATTCTCTGCATGAAACACGACCGACCCGTCGGGATTGCGAATTTCGCTGGTGGTAAAACGAAATTGAATCGCCTCGTAGGGAGACTCTCCCTCCCGCGTGAAAAGCCGTGAAAAACGCATGTTACCCCCCGCTTAGAGCCTAAAGTGATACTGTCGAAAATGAATCGTCTGGGCAGCAACCCGGCAGCCCGGGTAGCAAGAAAGCTCGTCCTACATTTTGTGTTTGAATTCGCCTCGCCTCCACAAAATGTAGATCAATGAGCCTGTCCGGTTCAACTGAATAGTAGGCCTATTTGGTTAATGAAAGGCTTACCACACACATGATCTTGTGGCTGAACGGCGGCTTTCCGCGCTAAACCCGACGCCCAACAGGTGATAATTTTTTTTCAGGAAAAAGACGCTGTTTTTTCAATTTCATGACCCATGCTGCGGGGCCGTCAGAAGTGTGCGCCGCACCATTGGCGGGGAACTGCGTTTTTTGTGGATTCGGGGGGAATTGCGTTTACCGCAGCTGCGTTCGGGCCTACCATCCGCGACTCGAAGATGTCGAGTCATAATCCTTTTCCGAAAGACCATTGTCAGGAGCCGTCGTCATGAAACGTCGCCGTCTTTTTGCCCTTGCCAGCGCAGTTGGCCTCAGCGCCCTCATGGCCGCCAGCAGCGCCCAGGCCGCCGACATGAAATCCGTGAAGATTACCGCCATCGTGGAGCATCCCGCGTTGGACGCGGCGCGCATGGGGATCCAGGATGAACTGGCCGAGCAAGGGTTCAAGGTCGGGGAGACCCTGGAATGGGAATTTCAAAGTGCGCAAGGCGATGTGGGCACCGCCGGGCAGATCGCCCGTAAGTTCGTCGGCGATGGGCCCGATGTGATCGTCGCCATCGCAACCCCGTCGGCGCAGGCCGCCGCCGCTTCGGCCCGGGGCACCATCCCGGTGGTGTTCTCCGCCGTAACCGACCCGGTGGGCGCCAAGCTGGTGAAAAGCTGGGAGGCCCCAGGCGGCCCGGTCACCGGCGTTTCCGATATCGTGCCCATGAAAAAGCATCTAGCCCTGATCAAAGAGATTTTACCGGGTGCCAAGGTGATCGGCATGCCCCATAACCCGGGCGAAGCGAATGCGGTGGCCCTGGTCGAACTGGCGAAACAGGTGGCGCCGGAACTGGGGTTGGAGATCATCACCGCCTCGGCGCCCTCCAGCGGCGATGTGCTGATGGCGACCCGGTCTTTGGTGGGCAAGGCGGATGCGCTGTATATTTCCACCGATAACACGGTGGTCAGCGCTTTCGAATCCGTGGTCAAGGTGGGCCAGGATGCGCAATTGCCCGTGTTCGCGGGGGATACGGATTCCGTGGGGCGCGGCGCCATCGCGGCGGTGGGCTTCGATTATTATGATGTGGGCCGCCAAACGGGGCGCATGGTCGCCCGGGTCTTGAAGGGCGAAAACGCGGCCGATATCCCGGTGGAAGGGGTGGATAAGGTGAACCTGTTCGTTAACCTCGGCGCCGCCAAGGCCATGGGCGTCACCCTGCCCGAGGCGGTTTTGCAGCGGGCCAGCAAGGTGATCGAATAACGTGAGCCTGATTGCTTTCCTCGGTGCCATTGAAACCGGCTTGCTGTTCGGTTTCGTGGCGCTGGGGGTTCTTCTCAGTTTCCGGGTCTTGGATTTTCCCGACCTCACGGTGGATGGCAGCCTGCCCTTGGGCGCCGCCGTGGCCGCGACCCTGATCGTCGCCGGCTGGAATCCGTATCTTGCCACCGTGGCCGCTCTGGTTGCCGGGGGCGGGGCGGGATTGGTCACCGCCTGGCTCAACGTGCGGCTGAAGATCCTGCATCTGCTGGCCAGCATCCTGGTGATGATCGCGCTTTATTCGGTCAATCTCCGGGTCATGGGCAAGCCGAACCAGGCCCTGTTGGGGGAAGAGACCGTGTTCACCCCCTTGGAGGCCTTGGGCCTGCCCTATTATTGGACCACGCCGATATTCCTGGCGGTGGTGCTGGCGGCGGTGATGGTGGCGTTCCATGCTTTTCTCGCCTCCGAAGTGGGCCTTGGGATGCGCGCCACCGGCGCCAATCCGCGCATGGCGGCGGCGCAGGGCATTCACACGGGCCGCATGAAAATGGCGGGCATTGCGCTCGCCAATGCCTTGGCGGCGCTGTCCGGCGCGTTTTTCGCGCAAATCCAGGGCGGGGCGGATATCACCATGGGCGTGGGAGTTATCGTGGTCGGCCTGGCGGCGGTGATTTTGGGCGAGGCGGTGTTGACCCCGCGGACCCTGGTGCTGGCGATCATCGGCTGTGTGCTGGGGTCGATCCTGTATCGGCTGGCGGTGGCGCTCGCCCTGAATGCGGATTTCCTGGGCTTGCAGGCGCAAGACCTAAAACTGATTACCGCCGTGCTGGTGGTGGCGGCCATGACCCTGCCCGGCGCCCGGCGTAAATGGGCCCTGAAGCGCAAGAACTTGCCGGGGCCCGGCGCATGATCGATCTTTCCGGCATCCATGTGTTGTTCAACCCGGGTACGGTAATCGAAACCCATGCCCTGCGCGGTCTCGACCTGACCATCAAGGAAGGGGAGTTCGTGACCGTCATCGGCTCCAACGGGTCGGGGAAGTCCACCTTGCTGAACGTGGTGGCGGGGGAGGTGTCCCCCCAGTCGGGTAAGGTCACCATCGATGCCACCGATGTCACGCGCTGGACCACGGCAGGCCGGGCGGGACTGGTGGCGCGGGTGTTCCAAGACCCCATGGCGGGCACCTGCGAAGCCCTCAGCATCGAGGAAAACCTGGCCCTGGCCTATAACCGGGGCCATTCCCGGCAGTTGCGCCGGGCGGTATCGGCGGATCGGCGGGCGCTGTTTCAGCAAAAAGTGGATCAGTTGGACCTGGGCCTTGGCAGCCGGTTGGAGGACCGCATGGGCCTGTTGTCCGGCGGGCAGCGTCAGGCGGTCAGCTTGATCATGGCGACCCTCAAACCCATGAAAATCCTGCTGTTGGATGAACATACGGCGGCGCTGGATCCGAAAACCGCCGCTTTTATCATGACACTGACGGACCGCATCGTGCGGGAGAACGGCCTGACCAGCATGATGGTGACCCATTCCATGCGCCAGGCGTTGGATTTTGGCGATCGCACGGTGATGCTGCATAATGGTAAGGTTGTGCTGGATGTGGCGGGGGAGACCCGAAAGGACATGCGGGTGGAAGACCTGTTGCGCATGTTCGAAAAGGTGCGCGGCCAGGAATTGGACGACGACGCCCTGCTGCTGGGGTAAGAGATTAAAGGGTGGGGAACTCCGCGCTGGACGAACCCGGCGCCCCTTGCGTATAGTGTGGGCGCTTTTGTGGGCTTCAATTTAACGGTTTGGCGACCATGGCTTATTCGGCGATTACCCATCTCGGCACGTTTCTGATGACCAAGTTCTACGGCGAACCCGTGGGCGAGGATGAATTCGGCAATAAATATTACCGGAATGCCAAGCAGAAGCGCCATGGCAAGGAGCTGCGCTGGGTGGTTTATAACGGCGAGGTTGAAGGCTCCAAGGTGCCTGCCGAATGGCATGCCTGGCTGCATCACACCACCGTTGATCCCCTGGTGGACCGGCAACGGTTTGACTGGCAGCAGACCCATCAGCCCAATCTGACCGGTACCCTGGGCGCCTATCGCCCGGATGGGCATGACCTGAAAGGCGGCAAACGGGCGCCGGCCACCGGCGACTACGAGGCCTGGACGCCCAATTGAGCTTCACCGCTGAGGAAATTCGCGAGATCGCCGTCGGCGCCGTGTTGTTCCTCGCCCTGGCGGTGCTGATTCTTTTCTCCTACGGACGTGAACCCGAGATCGGCAGCGGCGGCTATCGCTTGCAGGCGGTGTTCGAGCGCGTGGACGGGTTGGAGCTGGGGGCGGAAGTACGCCTCAGCGGCATCACCGTGGGCCGGGTGGTGGCGATGGCGCTGGATGAGCATTTTCGCGCCGAGGTCACCGTCGAGGTGCAATCGGCCCTGGGCCTGCCCGAAGATACGTCTGCCTCCATCCAGTCCGACAGCCTGTTCGGCGGCAAGCATGTGGTGCTGGAGCCGGGTGGGGCCGAGGAAAACTTGCCCGATGGTGGCCATATTGACATGACACAGCAATCCCTGGTGATGGAGGATCTGCTGAATATGATCATCGCCGAGGGCCGGGCCAAGCTGGGCCTGGAAGAAGACGAAAAAGCGGAAGAGGATAAATAGCCATGAGCCGGTCGGCGGTGGAAACGGTGATGGGCGGGGTCGTGCTGGCGGTAACGGCGGTGTTCCTGGTGGTGGCCTATGATGCGGCCCAGGTCTCCACCGACAAGGGCTATGCGCTGAACGCCAATTTCTTCAAGGTGGGCGGGCTCTCCAAAGGCGCGGACGTGCGCATCCACGGCATCAAGGTGGGCTCGGTGATTTCCCAGGAGCTGGACCCGATCACCTTTGATGCCAAGGTGACCATGAATATCGATTCCAAGGTCAAGTTACCCACCGATACGGTGGCGGTGGTGGCCAGCGACGGCCTGTTGGGCGGCAAATTCGTCAGCCTGGAGCCGGGGGATGAGAAAGACCGCATTCCGCCGGGCGGGTTGATCGCCGAGACCAAGGATTTCCGGTCGTTGGAAGATCTGGTGGGCGAGATTATTTTCCTGGCGACGGGGAATTGACGCCATGCGCCACGCTCTCCTGACCGCAGCTCTCATCCTCCTCGCCCTCGTCGGTACCGAGGCCGCCCAGGCGGACCCGTTTCCCATCGCCAGCTTGAACGCCCTGGACAAAGTCACGGGCCGGGTCACCACCCTGCGGGCCCCGCTTGGAGAGACCCAGACATTCGGCCATTTGGAGGTCACCGTGCAGGCTTGCGATAAGCCGCCGCCGGAAGACCCGCCGGAAGCCAAGGCCTGGTTGGAAATCGTCGAGGCACGGGAAGGCGTGGCGCCGAAATCCCTGTTCAAAGGCTGGATGTTCGCGTCCAGCCCCGGGCTGAACGCGTTGGAGCATCCGGTTTACGATATCTGGGTCGCCGATTGCGTGAGCACGGAATCGAGCGCGGCAGCCCAGCCAGACGGTGCGGCTTCTGAATAAAAGATTCCCCGTACCGCCAAGGCGGCTTCCAGCATTTCCAGATAATCCGGGCGCGGCACCTCAGTGGCGCCGAAGCGGCGCAGGTGGTCGGTCACGAACTGGGTATCCAGCAGCACATAACGGCCCAGCCGCAGGCGGGCCACCAGATGCACCAGCGCCACCTTGGAGGCATCTGTTTTGCGGCTGAACATGCTTTCGCCGAAAAAAGCGCCACCCAGGGCGACGCCATATAGTCCGCCCACCAGCTCGCCTTCCTGCCAGCATTCCACGCTATGGGCGACGCCCAAATCGTGCAGCTCGCCATAGAGCCGCAGGATTTCGCTGTTGATCCAAGTATCTTCCCGCATGTCCGTCAGTTCGGCGCAGGCACGCATGACGCCGCGAAAATCATGATCGTAGCGCATATCGAAGATGTTTTGGCGCACCGTGCGGGCCAGACGCTTGGGCACATGAAAGCCATCCAACGGGATGATGCCGCGCTCCTCTGGTGAAAACCATAACAATTCCTGGGAATCCCGCTCTCGCGCCATGGGGAAGACACCGGCGCAATAGGCCCTGATGAGGACTTCCGTCGTGATGGTCATCATGGCGGTTTTCACCCGGCGCCGCGGAGGACGCTTGCCGACCGTTTGCCACTATACGGTCGATGACCCCACAGGCGTTCAAGGGTTTTGCGGTAACAGTGCAATACCGGCATCGATTCCTCAATCATCTGCTTGTGGGCGGCGATGGCGATTGTATGGAGGCCATCAAGGCATCGTCGTCGAGCCAGCGCAACGCCGCCTCGGGGCGATCAATGAAGGGGTTGCGGATGCCGAGCCGCGCCGCGACCCAGCGGTTGTAATCCAATTCCCAAGGGGTCGCCACGTCCACCTTGGCCCAATGCCGCAACTGGTCCACATGGCTGTTGTACAGATCCCGCACCTGATAGACGATGGTCATATAGAGAATGGCCCGGGCGAGATCGCCCCGGCTTCTCGACGGCACCACCCATTGGTTTTCATGGTCGAACCCAACAGTCACATAGACTTGCGGATCCAGGGTAAGGCGGCGGGGGCGGCGGATGCTATCGCCGTCCCAATCAAAGGGAAAACTGTTCCGCTGGGCGTTTGCCGCCCGTTCCGCGGCGACGAAGTTCAGGGGGTTGACGGTCGATCCGCGCTGGATGCCCGTGGCGGCGCCGTTTCGGCGCAAATATTCGCTCAGAAACCCGCGCGGGACCACATGTTCGATACTATACCGACGCTTTTGATGCAGCGTGGTAATCGGGATATCGCCGTAGGCGGATT
>JBMYUJ010000110.1:0-7184 GCA_049605255.1 Magnetospiraceae bacterium | reverse complement strand
TGTTAGCAGGGAAAATGCACTTTTCCCTCGAAAGGGTCAAGGAAAAAAGCCCGAACCCTTGCGCTATGTCTATGAATTATATGATAAAATACGCTTCAGCCTTTAAATTTCGTTAACGTCATTTAAGGTTTTTGACTGCGCGTGTTAGAACGGTATCTAAACAAGGGGGAGCGAATCATTGTCTGTGGGCCCGAAAACCCATCTCCAAGATCCCACGAGGGGGGCTACCCGTGTGGTCATCGGGCTGAACGCCGTGATCGTCACGGTAACGGATGAAGAACCCCGGGTGTTGACGGTACGCCGAGCTCGGCAATCTGGGGAGGGGTATGCAGATGCTCTGCCGTCTGGGCCGTTTATTCCCGAAGACCATCGCACGTTGGAGCTTGGCGTGCGGCAATGGGTGGGGACTCAGACGGATCTTACCCTTGGCTATGTGGAACAGCTCTACACCTTCGGCGATCAAGGGCGCGACCCCAGGGAACAAGAAGGCGGCCCCCGTTTTCTCTCCGTGGGGTATTTGGCCTTGGTGCGGGAAGCAAAGCTGGGCGGTGAAGAAGGAGGCGCTTGGCTTGATTGGTACCGGTATTTCCCGTGGGAAGACTGGCGCCACGGCCGTCCAGCCTTGATTGACGAGGCGATACTCCCCGCATTGAAGCAATGGGCCCAGGAACCAAAACGCAGCGGGGAGCAGAAAGAAAGGTATCGCCGGGTTATGGCCAGTTTTGGCGATTCGGCTTCCGGGTGGAATGAAGAACTGGTTCTGGATCGGTATGAATTGCTATATGAGGCAGGCTTGGTGGATGAAGCCTTGCGGGACCGAAATATCGCCGCGCCGGTGCATTTCCCATCCACACCCATGGCGTTGGACCATCGGCGCATCCTGGCCACGGCGATGGGCCGCCTCCGCGGCAAAATCAAATACCGCCCCCTGGTTTTCGAACTGATGCCGCCGGTTTTTACCCTCCTGCAACTTCAGAAAGCAGTTGAGGCATTGGCCGGAACGCGTTTGCATAAACAGAATTTTCGCCGTCTCGTCGAAAAGGGCGGGCTGGTGGAAGGGACTGGCAAAAAGGTTTTGGGCACGGGGGGCAGACCCGCAGAAGCTTTCCGGTTCCGCCAGGATGTGGTGGCGGAGCATGCCAGCCTCAGTGGGCGTTTGCCCGCACTTCGGGGATAAGCGGTTGGGATAGCAGTAAGGGGATTGTGGCAAATCGATTTCAGTTTTATGTCGGTTTGGTCTTGACGTTCTATAATGCTCATGCTTAGCATAAGGTAAATCTGATCCTTTCATCACAGGATTTCCTATGGGGTCGGTATTGGCGGCACTTGCGCCGTCATGTTTTTGTCTCTAAATAATGCTCATAATGAGCATAAGGAGAGTGATCATGGCGAGTCTTCCTTTGAAACGCACCGACGTTGAAGCGCCCGGCCTGTTATCCCCCGAGACCCTGGCGGTGCGGGAGAAAACCCGGTCTGTGTTCAATGACGCCGAATGGGATGTGATCGCCGATACGGTGGATGAAATCCTGGCGCTGAAAAAGCAGCGCAACGCCATCATTCTCGCTCATAACTATCAGACGCGGGATATCTATCACTGTGTCGCCGATATCGTGGGGGATTCCCTGGCACTTGCCCGCAAGGCGGCGGAGGCGGAAGCCGATGTGATCGTGCTGTGCGGGGTCCATTTCATGGCGGAAACCGCGAAAATCCTGAACCCGGAAAAAACCGTTCTGATCCCGGATTTGAAAGCCGGCTGTTCCTTGGCGGAATCCATCACGGCCGCCGATGTGCGCGCCCTGAAAGCGCAGTATCCCGGCGTGCCTGTGGTGACCTATGTGAACACCTCCGCCGATGTGAAAGCGGAATGTGATGTCTGTTGCACCTCTGCCAATGCGGTGGAAATCGTGGAGGCATTGGGCGTCGAGCGGGTGATTCTGGTGCCCGACGAATATTTGGCGAAGAATGTGGATGCCAAGACAGATGTGGAGATCATCACCTTCCCGGGCCGGTGTGAGGTGCATGAGCTCTATAAGGAAGAGGATATCCACAACATTCGGACCCGTAACCCCGGGACGGTGATCCTGGCGCATCCGGAATGCGCGCCGGAAGTGCTGAATGCCGCCGATTTCTCCGGGTCCACAACGGGCATGGCGGACTTCGTAAAGCGGGAGAAGCCGGACTCCGTCGCCCTGATTACAGAATGCTCCATGAGTGACAATATCCGCGCCGATAATCCGGATACAAATTTCATCATGTCCTGCACCATGTGCCCGCATATGAAGCGGATTACCCTGGATGGCGTCGCGGATTCTTTGCGCAACATGACCCATGAAGTTTTCGTGGATTCTGCCATTTCCGAGCGGGCCCGCGCTTCCGTGCAGGCCATGTTGGACCTGAGCTAGCCATGGACCGCCGCCACACAGATGTGCTGGTGATCGGCGCGGGGCTTGGCGGGCTTGCTGCTGCGCTCAGCTTGGCACCCCGAAAGGTGCTGGTCGTCGCCAAGGCCCCGACGGGCGAGGGGGCCTCGTCCGGCATGGCGCAAGGAGGGGTCGCCGCTGCCGTGGGGGCGGAGGATCATCCCACCGCCCATGCCCGGGATACGGTTTCCGCTGCCGCAGGACTGGCCGATGCGGAGGCGGTGCTGGCCTTGACGGATGCAGGGCGCACCGCGATTGACCAGTTGCGCGCCTGGGGAGTCCTTTTCGATCAGGCGGAGGATGGTTCCTATCGATTGGGCCAGGAAGCGGCGCATGGTCATCGGCGTATTCTTCATGCGGGCGGCGATGCCACCGGGCATGCGATCATGAAAGCCCTGGGCCGGGCAGCCCTTGCGGCGGATCATATCACCCTGTGTCCGAATGTGGAGATCACCGATTTCGCCCAGGATGCGCAGGGTCGGGTGGCTGGGGCTGTTGGCTTTTGCCAGGGGCGACCCGTGGAAATTACCGCCAGCGCAGTGATATTGGCTACGGGTGGCCTCGGGCAGCTTTATTCCCACACCACCAATCCGGTTGAATCTCGGGGAGATGGGGTCGCCATGGCGGCCCGCGCAGGGGCGCGGCTCAAGGATATGGAGTTCGTTCAGTTTCACCCGACCGCCATCGACGTGGAGACCAAACCACTGCCCTTGGCGACGGAAGCGCTGCGAGGCGAAGGCGGTGTTTTGATCGATGCGCGAGGCGTGCGTTTTATGCCCGCAGTGCATCCGGATGCGGAATTGGCGCCCAGGGATGTGGTCGCCCGGGCCATCTGGCGGCAAAAGGCAGCGGGCCGGGGGGTGTTTCTGGATGCCCGCGCCTGCGTGGGGGAACGCTTTCCGGAGCGCTTCCCGACGGTGTTTCGAATCTGCCAGGAACAGGGCATCGATCCGCGAGTTCAACCCATTCCCGTCGCGCCAGCCGCGCATTATCACATGGGCGGGGTATCCACGGACCTGAACGGCCAAACCAGCCTGCCCGGGCTTTGGGCTGTTGGGGAGGTGGCCTGCACCGGGGTTCATGGGGCAAACCGGCTGGCCAGCAACTCCTTGCTGGAGGCAGCCGTGTTCGGCATGGCAGCGGCGCGGGAGATTCTGAACACCACGCCACCAGCGCCCGCTGCGCCGATATTTGTGCATGCCGATCCCGGAACAGTGGATATCGCGCCCCTGATACAAACCGAGATGTACCATCATGTGGGGCTGATCCGGGATGCGGAGGGGTTGAATATGGCCTTGGCGGAGCTTTACCAGCTCTTGCAATCCGGCCCGGCGTTAACCCCGGGATGTCGCAATATGTTGGATGCGGCTTTGCTCGTGACCGCCGCAGCGGCATTGCGGCAGGAAAGCCGCGGGGCGCATTTCCGATCCGACTTCCCGCAAACCCAAGCGGCGGCCGATCACGGCACAATCTCCTTGGCAGACGCCAGAGCATTGGCGGCGTCGGCGCAGGAACAGCGGGTGCGGGCGCAAGGGGCCCAGGCATGAATCTGGTGCCTATGCTGCCAGCCTTGCTGGAACCGCCGGTACGCCTCGCGCTCGCCGAGGACCTCGGGCGGGCAGGGGATATCACGACAGGTGCGGTTATTTCGGCAGATGCGCAGGCGACGGCCCATATTGCCGCGCGTGCGACCGGCGTGGTTGCCGGACTTGACCTGGTGGCCACCACATTCCGGCAGATCGACCCTAGCGTGGCCTTGACCATTTCGATCCCCGATGGGGAAACTGCGCCTGCGGGGGCAACCATCGCCACGTTACGTGGTGCGGCACGCAGCGTGCTTTCCGGCGAACGGGTGGCGTTGAACTTCTTGGGGCATCTCTCTGGGATTGCCACCGCAACCCGATCTTTCGTGGATCTGATCCAGGGGACGGGCGCGCGGATCACCTGTACGCGCAAGACCACACCGGGGTTACGGGCGTTGGAAAAATACGCCGTCCGGTGCGGTGGCGGGATCAATCACCGCTTCGGGTTGGATGACGCCGTCTTGATCAAAGACAATCACATTGTAGCCGCAGGGGGAATCACCCAGGCCATCCAGCGGGCACGCCAATCGACCGGTCATATGGTGAAGATTGAAACCGAGGTGGATACCCTCGATCAGTTAGAGGAAGCCCTGGCGGCGGGGACCGACGTGGTTTTGCTTGATAACATGCCACCCGATGTGCTGCGGCAAGCCGTTCAACGCATCGATGGGGCCGCAATCGCCGAAGCCTCTGGCGGAATCACCTTGGAGACCGTGCGAGCGGTAGCGGAAACCGGCGTGGATGTGATTTCCGTGGGCTGGCTGACCCACAGCGCGCCGAACCTGGACCTCGGCTTGGATTTTGAGGGATAACCCCAATACGGGGCCATCCCTCTTTCTTCCTCAATCTTGTGGATTTGCTCAGTCTGAACCGGTGAGGCGTTGCCACCAGCCGCCGCGCTTTTTCTCGGTGGGCTCGACCACCTCGACCCGACCATCCCCATGCGTGACGACAACTCCTTCCGGCGAAGGTGTTTCAGGCTCTGCCGCCTGTTCGGGTTCTGGCTCCGGTGCGGTTTGGGGCGTTTCTTCAACGGCGGTTTCCGCTTCAGGTGCAACGGCTTCCGGCGCTTCCGGTTCCGATTCCGAGACCTCAGGTGCGTTCTGCGCGTCAGTTTCATCCTCTGTCGCAACAGATTCCGGTTGCGGCTCGGCACCGGGCACCTGAATGGGAATCACCGTGACGTCGCTGGCTTGCGCGGCTTCTTGCGGCGCCTCGGTTTCGGCGGTATCGGCAGCAGTCTCCGCATTCGCCTTGGCCGCCGGGCTGCGGCGACGGCGACGGGGTTTTTTGACAGGTTCCGCCTCGGTATCAGTATCCGACGCCGCTGTCGTTTCCTCGGTCTGTGCTTTTTTCGCGCGAGACCGGGTGCGCCGTTTCGGTTTGGCTTCCTCGGCAGGCGCTGTTTCCGCTGCGGTTTCGGCGGGCGCCTCGGTCGACGGTGTCTCTACCTCTTCCTCTGCCTCGGTCTGTACATCCGCAGCCTCACTCAACGGGAGTTCAACCGGGGCCTCCTCAGACACGTTTTCAGCCGCTGCAATTTCGGCGGGGATCTCCGCTTCTTCATCGCCCTCCGCCTGGGGGGCAACCGCTATTTCATCGCCATTTGCGGCATCGCCAACCGCTTCAACATTTGATTCGGTTTCGGTATCTGAATCAGCGGATTCGGCTGTACCTTCCGCATCTTCGGGACGCCGCCGCCGCCGTCCGCCACGCCGTCCCCGTCGACGGCGTTTGCGTGGTTGCTCTCCATTGTCGGCGGCAACTTCCTCCACGGAATCGTTCTCCGCATCCTCCGTTTCCTCGGCATCGGCACCGCCATCATCGGCATCGACGGTATCCGCAGCCTCCTGGTTCTCGATCTCTGCTTGGTTGTCAGAACGCCGTTTGCGGGACCGCCGCCGCCGTTTGCGTTTCCGCCCACCGTCTTCGTTTTCGGTGTCTTCTTCCGGCATCCCGACGGGGTCGGCATCGCCTTCCACCTGGCGGACCACCAAGCGCTCAAGATTGTACTCCGGCGCGGTGAGGGTATCGTCCCCGGCAATCTCCACCGTGAAATCATAGCGTTTTTCGATATCGATAATGGTGTCGCGTTTTTGGTTCAGCAAATAAAACGCGACCTCCACAGGCACAGAGACGCGCAACTCCGCCGTCCGTCGTCGGATACCTTCTTCCTCGATCGCCCGCAAAACATGCAAGACCGTCGATTCCACGGAGCGCCGCACGCCGGTACCATGACAAGAGGGGCAGGGTTCCGAGCTGGTTTCCAGCAGGCTCGGGCGCAGCCGTTGCCGCGACATCTCCAGCAAACCAAACGGGCTGATCCGGCCGATCTGAATGCGCGCCCGATCAGACCGCATGGATTCCTTCAGTTTGCGCTCCACCGCGTGCTGATTGCGCGACCCTTCCATGTCGATGAAATCGATGACCACCAAACCGGCCAAATCCCGCAGGCGCAGTTGCCGGGCGATTTCCTCCGCCGCTTCCACGTTGGTTTTCAGCGCCGTTTCTTCGATATTACGCTCGCGGGTCGCGCGCCCGGAGTTCACATCGATGGCGACCAAGGCTTCGGTAGGGTTGATCACGATATAACCGCCCGACCGTAATTGAATGGTCGGGCTGTGCATGGCATCCAACTGCCCTTCCACATGGAACCGATGGAGCAGGGGCATGGCCTCGTCCTTGTAGGCCTTGACCTTTTTGGCATGGGACGGCACCAGCATGCGCATGAAATCTTTGGCGATCCGATACCCGTTATCGCCCTCTACCACGACTTCTTCGATATCCTTGCCATAAAGATCGCGGATCGACCGTTTTATCAGATTGCCTTCTTCATGTACCAGGCAAGGTGCCGTGGACGATAAGGTGGTTTCCCGCACCGTGCTCCAGGCCCTCAGCAAATACTCATAATCGCGGCGGATTTCCGCCTTGCTGCGCTCGGCGCCCGCCGTGCGCACGATAACCGCCATGCCTTCGGGGATCGACAACTCGTCCAAAATGGTCCGTAAGCGGCGCCGGTCCTTGGCATTGCTGATCTTCCGCGAGACGCCACCGCCGCGTGGGGTGTTCGGCATCAGCACGCAATACCGCCCCGCCAGGGAAAGATAGGTGGTCAGCGCCGCGCCTTTGTTGCCGCGCTCTTCCTTCACCACCTGGATCAGGAGAACCTGACGGCGCTTGA
>JBMYUJ010000109.1:0-7652 GCA_049605255.1 Magnetospiraceae bacterium | reverse complement strand
CAGGATTAGGTCAAAGCTTCTTAAGCCGCGTCTGCCACGCCGAGGAGTTTCATGGCGTTGTCCTTGAGGATCAAGGGGCGCACATTGTCCTTCACCTGGATTTTGTCGAAATCCTCCAGCCAGCGTTCCGGCGAAATCATCGGCCAGTCGGACCCGAACAGCATCTTCCGTTTCAGCAGGCTATTGGCGTAATGCACCAGGATCGGCGGGAAGTATTTCGGCGACCAGCCGGAAAGGTCGATATACACATTGGGCTTGTGGCTGGCGACCGACAGCGCTTCTTCCTGCCAGGGGAAGGACGGGTGCGCCATCACGATGGGCATATCCGGGAAATCCACCGCCACGTCATCGATATAAATCGGGTTGGAATATTTCAGCCGCATGCCGTTGCCGCCCCGCATGCCCGAACCCACCCCGGTTTGCCCGGTATGGAACAGCGCCACCTTGCCACTTTCGGCAATCGCCTCATAGAGGGGATAGGCCATCCGGTCGTTTGGGTAGAACCCCTGCATGGTGGGATGGAACTTGAACCCCTGCACGCCGAAATCATTGATCAGGCGCCGGGCCTCCCGCGCGCCCAACTTGCCTTTGGCCGGATCGATGGAGGCAAAGGGGATCAGGATATCCGAATTGGCGTCGGCGATTTCCGCCACCTCTTCGTTCTTATAGCGGCGGTATCCGGTTTCCCGCTCCGCATCCACCGGGAAGATCACCGCCGCCACATTCTGTTCCCGGTAGTGGGCCGCCGTTTGCTCCACCGTCGGTGGATGCTGCCAAGGCGCCCCGAAATACGACGCCATCGTCGACATCAGGTCGTCATACCCATCATCCGCATGGCACCCGCAGGGTTCTTCCGCATGGGTGTGGATATCGATGGCGCGCACTTTCGAAAAATCAACCACGGGGCGTTTCTCCTTGTTTAACGCTGGGATCGTTTCAAACCGGGGGGAACGGCTACAGGCCGATCACCCGGGGCGAGGGTTTGTCGGCGTAGATTTCCTCCAACTCATCGGCACGGGCGGTCATCACCGCGTTTTGGTTGAGGGACCCCTTATCGGTGATTTCATGACGGTCGATCTGCGGCGGGTCAGCCATCAGCATTAGGCGCTTCACCCGCATGGAGCTCCCCGCGCCCCCATCGGCAAAGGTCTTCAGGCTTTCGCTGAACACCTCGACCACGTTTTCATGGGCCACGATGTCTTGTTCCTTCATGCCATCCCCATGTTCGGGGATCAGGTCGCGGCAATGGGCCATGTCGGGGAAGATCATGGCGCCGATGAAGCCCCGGTCACGCCCGGTGATCACCACATCCTGCACATAGGGGGCGAAATGGTGAATGATCTTCGGCCGCAATTGGCCGACGCTCACCCAGGTGCCCGTATCCAGTTTGAAGTCTTCCGAGATCCGGCCATCGAACAGGAAGCCCCGATTGGGTTCCGCCGGATCGACGAATTTCAGGGCATCGCCCATGCAGTAATAGCCTTCTTCGTCATAGGCCTTTTCGGTCTGCTCCGGGTTGCGCCAATAGCCAGGCGTGATGGTTACGCCCTTCAACCTTAGTTCCAGCTTTTCGTTGACCGGCACCAGCTTGATGGACACGCCGGGATAAGGCACGCCGATGGCGCCCGCCGCCATTTCGTTGAGCACGGTTAGAGTCGCGCCCGGCGCGGTTTCCGTCGAACCCAGGCTGGACAGGATCGGGATATTCCGGCCGATATGTTCCATGGCCAGCTCTTCCAGGTCGTTCCACACATGCTCGGAAAGGCCCGCGCCCGCATAGAACAGGGCCTGCAATTTGGAAAAGAAGTTCTTGGCGATTTCCGGCGATTCCTTGAACCGCTTCACCAGGAACTCGTAGCCCTTGGGCACGTTGAAATAGATGGTGGGAGAAATTTCCGCCAGATTATCCACCGTGTGGTGAATAAGCTGCGGCGCCGGCTTGCCCTCGTCGATATAGAGCGTGCCGCCGTTATAGAGCACGATCCCCACATTATGGTTGCCGCCGAAAGTGTGGCTCCAGGGCAGCCAGTCCACAATCACCGGGGCGTTCTTCAAGAAGCACATGGAACTGTGCAGCATCACCTGGTTGGCGCAGATCATTTCTTGCGTGTTGATTACCCCCTTGGGCATGCCTGTGGAGCCCGAGGTGAACAGGAACTTGGTGATGGTTTTGCCGTTGACGGTGGCGTTGGCGGTGCTGACCGCCTCGGTCACCGGGGTTTGCACCACATCCGCATAGGGTGTGAAACCAAGATTGAAATTATCCAAGGCGTGTTCGCTTTCCAGCGCCACCACATGGCAATCTTCGGGCGCTACCGCATCGATGGCATCCCGGTACGGGCCCAGGTTATCGACGAAGATCAACTTCGGCGTCAGCACCTTGAAGATATGGCGCAGCTTGCCGAAATCCTTGGAAATCAGCGAATAGGCGGTGGAGATCGGCGCGTGGGGCACGCCCACATACATGCCGCCCAGGGCGAACAGCAGATGTTCCACGCTATTGCCGGACAGGATCACCATGGGGCGGTCTGCGGTCACCTCGTGATCCAGCAGGAACTGGCCGATGGCCTTGACCTTCTCCAACGCCTCGCCATAGGGCATGTTCAGCCAATGGCGATGGTCCTTGCAGCGTTCGGCCACGAACACCGCATCGGGGGTTTCCGCCGCCCATTTTTCCAACCGGTCCGTTATGCGTTCCGCATAGGGGCCCAACTCGTTATGGGCTTTTACCAAAATGCACCCGTCTTCCCGTTTTTGCACGTCGACGGTCTGCTGCACGAAATCAATCGTTTTAAAGTCGGGGCCCAAGCCCGAGCTTCCCCCGGAAACGATAAAGGTCTTTCCCCCAATCTGCATGGTCCCCTGCCTCCCTCGTTTTTCTGTCAGCTTTGCTGGCGTGTTTGCTCTATTGGGTGCCCGCGCGGGGCGCCAAAATTCATGGATGTGCTTTATTCCTCCCCAAACCGGTAGCTGTCGATCCCGGTCGAGGCGTTCTCGAACATCGGGACCAGGGCCAGCATCCGTGGGCTGATATGGGCGATGTAGAACCGCGCCAAGGCACATAGATCCGCGTGATAGGCTTCATCGTCGTTTTCGGCGACCTTGCGGTCGGCGGTGATCAAGGTTTTCACCATGTGCCAGCTGCTGGTGAGCAGGCCCATCAGTTCAAGGAAATAGACCGCGCCGGAAAGCTGCCCATGCACATTATCGCGCCGTTCGGTCAGCAGCTTTGTTAACGCGCCCTCCATGGCGTCGATGTAGCCGGTGAATGCGCCTGCTTCCGTGGCAAACTGATTGCTGGCGCGCAACGTCTCCGCATCCTGCCGCATTTCCTGCAACACGGCTTTCAGGGATTGCCCGCCTTCCATCAATACCTTGCGGAACAACAGGTCGTTGGCCTGGATGCCCGTGGTGCCTTCATAGATAGTGGCGATGCGGATATCGCGCATATATTGGGCGACGCCGGCTTCTTCCACAAACCCCATGCCGCCGAACACCTGCACGCACATGCCCGCCTGGCTGTTGGCGGTTTCCGTCGCGTAGGCCTTGAACACCGGGGTCATCAGGCCGACGAACCCGCCAAGTGCATTTTTCTGCGCAGGGTCTTCCACCGCTGCCGCCTTATCCATGCGGGTGGCGATCTGCATGCCGAGGCTGCGCAGCGCGAAGGTCTGCGCCCGCAAGGTCAGCAACATGCGCTGGATATCCGGGTGGTGGTACAGGGGCACGGATTTTTCCCCCGTCAACATATCCCGGCCCTGGCGCCGTTCTTCCGCATAGGCGGCGGCCTGGTAGGCAATCTGGCCGATGGCCTTCTACGCCGAGCAGATCGACTCCCTTCAATAAAATCAAAGCGGGGGATGCCCATCGGGTATCCCCCGTCATCCTCAGGGGCGGGGCGGAAACATGGTCGGGACTCTCGTATTCTTTCGATTAAGTATTAAGACGATTGCCTATATCGCCATGGGGCTGATGGCCGTGATGACTTTTGCGGATGTATTTGGCCGCGTATTCTTCAACAGCCCCTTGGGGTCTGCGTACGAAATCAATGGGCTGTTTCTGGGTGTCGCCGTGTATGCGGGCCTGTTCGACGTGTGCCTCGAACGAGACCATGTGCGGATCGATCTGTTCGATAATCTGTGGAAGAAGCCCTCGCTGTTCAACCGGCTCCGCGAAGGTTTTGTGTGGATCCTCGAACTGATTTTCGTTGGCATCCTCGCGGTGATGATCACCAAGCAGACTATTGAAATTAAAGAGTTTTCGGAATCCTCTATGTTCCTGCCCATCGAAAAATGGTTGCCGCTTCTCGTGCTGGCGGTTTTCGCCTTCATCGCGTTGGGAGGGCATTTGCTCTCCGAATCGCCGCTGGCCCGTCGTATGCGCGAAAAGCATTTGGAGGGCAGCATATGATCATCACAATCGCCTTCATTATTCTCGCTTTCATGTTGTTCATCCGCGTGCCCATCGCGGTGGCGACGGGGTTGGTCGGGATCTGCGGCATCGCCGCCTTCCAAAGCTGGAACGCGGCCTTTACCCAGGTGGGTATCATCGCCACCGAAACCGTGCTGACCTATGAATTCGCGGTGATCCCGCTGTTCATCCTCATGGGGGCCTTGATCAGCCGGTCTGGCATCGCCAGCGAATTGTATCAGGCGTCCTATGCGCTGGTGGGCCATTGGCGGGGTGGTTTGGCCATTTCCACGGTGGTTTCCTGCGGCGGGTTCGGCGCGGTCTGCGGCTCCAGCCTGGCGACAGCGGCGACCATGTCCCGCATCGCCTATCCGCAAATGAAAAAATACGGCTACAAGGATTCCCTGGCCACGGGGTCCATCGCCGCCGGGGGGACCTTGGGGATTCTGATTCCACCCTCCATTGCCTTGGTTTTCTACGGAATCCTCACGGAAACCAATATCGGCGATCTGTTCCTGGCGGGGATCATCCCGGGGATCATGGGTATGTTCCTCTATGTGGCGGCGGTGATGTACACCACCATGCGGGACCCGGAATCAGGGCCTGCGGGTGAAAAAATGCCCCCCAAGGAACGGCTCAAGGCCCTGCTGAATGTCTGGTCCACCACTGTGTTGTTCGTCATCGTTATGGGCGGTATTTACGGCGGGTTCTTCTCGCCCACCGAAAGCGCGGGGATCGGGGCGGTCGGCGCCTTGTTGATCGCGTTTTTCCGCGGGCACGCCAATTGGGAGATGATCTGGCAGGCCCTGACCGACGCGACCCATACCACCGTGTCCATGATGATGATTCTGATCGGCGCCTTCCTGTTCGCCAACTTGGTGAATGTCGCCTCGTTGCCGCAGGCCATCACCGGGTGGGTTTCCAGCCTGGATGTGGCCCCCATCGTGGTGATTTTCATCATGGTTGGCATCTACATCATCTTGGGCAGCTTGCTGGAATCCATTTCCATGATGTTGCTGACCGTGCCGCTGTTCTTCCCGCTGGTGACGTCACTGGGGTACGATGCGGTATGGTTTGGCATCCTGGTTGTGGTGGTGGTGGAGATCAGCCTGATCACCCCGCCGGTCGGCCTCAACGTCTTCATCCTCTCGTCCGTTTTGAAAGAGGTGCCGTTGAAGACCATCTTCCACGGGGTGTTCCCGTTCATCGGCGCGGATGTCGTCCGCCTTCTCCTTGTGATTTTCGTCCCGTGGCTATCGCTTGCGCTTCTCTAAAGTTTGAGAAGCCAGGGGATAGCCTACCCTCTCTCGCCCCCCTTCTTAAGAAGGGGGGCGCTTTTTCGAGGGGGTGTCGTCGGGTTTCACGCAATCGATGACCATGTTCAGGAAATCTTCGTCGCTGACATAGTTTTTAAGCGTCCGGTTCAGCACCGCATCGCCCATCTGGAAGCAATAGGTCATATAGGCGCGCCGCCGGGCTTCGTCTTCCGGGAACCCTTCTTCCAAAAAAGTCTGCTCATAGAACTTGATGCGGATATTATCGACTTCTTCGATGGCGTCGCGGGGCATGTCGTTGCGCCGCGCCCAATCCCGGATGTTCATTTCGATGGCCACGTAATGATAGGCCCGGGGGTGTCGCGTCCCCTTCAGAATTTTTCGTATCCGCTGAAAGCCGATTTCGCCGCTATTGGTGACGGCGCGGATTACATCCATGGTTGTACGTTTGCGCCATTCTTTCAGCATCGCAGCCAAGAGGTCTGAGCGGCGGGCAAAATGCCAATAAAAGCTGCCTTTGGTGACGCCCAGCTTGGTACAAAGCGTGGAAATCTTAATGCCCTTGATATTTTCTTGCAGCATGATCTCCATGGCCGCTTCCACCCAGTTGCTTTCCGAGAGCGGGCCATTCTTTTTACGCTGCGCAGTTTGATTTTCCGTCATTACCGGGAATCTCAGAATTTATCGATATTTTTCAGTCGGTTGCCGTAAAAATAAAGCTTAGACCAAACCCTGTCTGGGGAATAGGCGTTTTTCCTCTTTGGGTCCGTATTGTAGGCGCTTTTTCCCTCTTTACCGGGGGCGTGCGACCCTCTTTTGGTTACATCCAATGGGGATCGACCGGCACCACCGCCCATACGCATGCGTACGGAGGAATGGGGTTGGTCCGGTACTAGTGATAGAACCTTCTATCCGAAAAAAGTAATATTTTTTTCGGATAGAGATATTCAACAATAGTTCAACGCGCTGTCGCCCGGGACAACCCCTTGTTTTAGGGGGTCACTTCCCCGGCCCGTACGGCTTTGATCCGTTGGGCGTCTTCTGTCGAGCCAAATTTGATTGTCCATTGGATCAGGATGTCACCGAAGCCCGGCGGCAGGTCTGGATAGGCCGCCATCAGGCAGATCACGTCCAGGAAATCCCGCACCCGGTTGGCGTTCAAGAGCCGCTCCAACCCGCCGGTGATGGCGTTTTTGATGGCATCGGATGCCAGGAAGGATTGACCCGGCACGCGGAGCATCTGGTCCAGAATCTTGCGAACCGCGATGCGCCGCTGTTGATCCTCTCCCAACGCGGCAATTTCCGCCGCGAGCGTTTCGCGGGCCTGCTCGTACAGCGCTAAATCATAGGGGTTCTGCGCCAAAATCCAGGCGTCGAGGGCGGGATCGGGGCGATGCACGGTTTGTTGTTCGGTTTGGTTCCAATGGGCCCGGGAAAAGGAAAACAAGGGCGGCAAGCCAAACCGGTTCTCAAATAACACCAGGGATTCCACGAATATTTCCTGCACGAAAACGAAGGCCATCTCCGTTTTCATCCGTGCCTCGGCGCGGGCAAACATCTCGGCGTTGACCACGGGCGCGCTGTTTAGGGGCAGGTTTTCGGCGAAATCATAAACGGCGCTCTCGGGTTCCCGTGGGCCAATCCCGCAGAGGCGCTTGGTGATGCCGTTATCGAATTCCCAATGGTCTTGCAGATAGTCACGGACGTCCTGATCCGGGCTTTTCCGCCATCCATAATAGCCAGACAAGAGCCGCGGAACAGGGTGTCGGATGTTGGTAAAATATACGGCGTCACCGGGGATATGCCGGTGCACGCCGTAGCAAAAATGGCCGAGATAAAACCGTCGTTTGGCTTGCGCACAATCCGCGAGAAAATCATCGAAGACGAAAAAATCATCGTTCACCCCGCCGATCTTAAACCAATCCTCCCGCGCCGTATTCTCGGTAATGATGGCGTTCAGGGTGTTCC
>JBMYUJ010000108.1:0-7938 GCA_049605255.1 Magnetospiraceae bacterium | reverse complement strand
CCGCCCTCGATATGGAAACCCCACCCCCGCTGTTGTTGAAGATCGCCCCGGATTTAACGGCAGAAGACCGGTCGGATATCGCCGCTGTGGTCTTAGACCTGGGAATCGACGGATTGATCGCCACCAACACTACCATTTCCCGCCCCGCGGCGCTCTTGGACCCGAAAAAAACCGAAACCGGCGGCCTCAGCGGCGCGCCTCTGTTCCCGTTGGCGACAGAGGTTCTGGCGGATATGTACCGCCTGACCAACGGCACCGTGCCGATCATCGGGGTCGGCGGCATCGCCACGGCGGCGGAGGCCTACGCGAAGATCAAGGCGGGCGCTTCCCTCGTTCAATTCTATTCGGCCATGATCTACCAAGGGCCGGGCTTGGCGGCCCGCATGGCAGCAGAACTGGCGGGCCTCTTGAAGCAAGACGGATTTGGCGCGCTGGCCGAAGCGGTCGGTGCCGATCACCGCTGAGCCTTCTTGGTACGGTGGGTGGCGATGGCGGTGGTCGGGTCTTCCGGCCAGGGATGCTTCGGATAGCGCCCGCGCATATCCTTGCGGACCTCCGCATAGGCCCCAGCCCAGAACCCCGGCAGATCGCGGGTGACCTGCAGGGGCCGCCCGGCGGGGGATAATAGATGCAAGGTGAGCGGTACCCGTCCCCCGGCGATGGTGGGCGTGGTTCCCGCGCCGAACATTTCTTGCAATTTCACCGCGAGGACCGGCGCTGTCCCCGTACGATAATCGATGGCGGCGGTGCGACCACTGGGCACGGTGACATGGGTCGGCGCTTCTTGGTCCAGGCGCTGTTGCAGATGCCAGGGGAGCAGGGTCCGTAACGCTTCCATCAGGTTGAGCTTCGCCAAATGCTCGCGCCGCATGGCTCCCCCCAGAAAGGGCCCGAGCCAGTCTTCCAGTTCCGCCAGCAAGGCCGCGTCGGAGACATCCGGCCAAGCATCTTCCTCGGAATTTCCCGTCTCCAACCCGTGCAGAAAAGCCACCCGGTCGCGCCAGCTCTGGCTGGTTTTGGTCCAGGGCAGGGCAGCGAGACCCATCTTCCGAATCCCATCGATCATGGCGGAGACGCTGTCTTCCGGCGCGGCTGTGTCCAGGGGGCGAGACCATAGTACCAGGGCGTCCAGGCGTTCCACTCGCCGGGCGGTCACCCGTTCTTCGCGGGAATTCCAAAACACTTCATCGGCTTCCACCATATGGTGGCCGTGCCAGGTTTTCAGTCCATCCAGCGTCAGCGGGGCGGCAAGACGGATGCGCGCATCCCCCGCGCCGCCGCTCATTTCCGCCACAGCCAGCCATTCCTCGGTCAGGAACGGGTCTTCCGGCGGCAAGGCGGCGCCCATGCCGCCCGCGCAATGGTAGCGGGTTTCCGCGCCCCGGCGCCGACTGATCCATTCGGGAAAGGCGAGGGAAACCAGCTCACCCACGGAGATATTCCCGGCGGGCGCGGTCTCTCGTTTTTTTGGCCCCTTGGCGAGAGCTTTGTGCAGTTTTCGGGCGTTTTGCAGCGTGCCTTGACGCACCGGCAAACTGCGGCCCCGCTGGTACAGGGCGTCCACACGCAGCCGAAGGTCCGTTTGGCGCCGCGCCTCCCCCGCCAGCACATCATCTTCGGACAGCAGTGCCGCCACGGCGCGGCCTATATCCCCATGCCCCGCCATTGTAGCACGCAGGACCATATGGGCCAGCCGGGGATGCAGCGGATATTGGCCGAGTTCCGCGCCATGGGGCGTGATCGCCCCTGTTTCCGATACCGCGCCGATGCTCACAAGACACTCCCGTGCCCGCGCCACTGCCGCCGCCGGGGGCGGGTCCATCCAAGTGAGGGTGGCCGGGTCACGCACGCCCCATTGGGCGAGCACCAGCATCATGGCGGTGAGATCTGCCTCGAGAATTTCCGGTTGGGGTTTTTCCGGCAGGGATCGATGTTCCGGCTCTGCCCAGAGCCGATAACACACCCCCGGGGCAACCCGCCCGGCGCGCCCTTGCCGCTGCTCCGCTGATGCCTTGGAGACCCGCTCGGTGATCAGGCGGGATAGACCCCGGCGCGGATCGAAGCGGGGATTACGGGCGTATCCGGCATCGATCACCACCCGTATGTCAGAGATGGTCAGGCTGGTTTCGACGATATCGGTGGCCAGAACGATCTTGCGTTTGCCCGGCGGGGCAGGGGCGATGGCCCGGTCTTGGGCGGCGGGCGGCAGGGCCCCATACAGGGGGGCCAGCAGAATATCGTTCCCTTTGATCGTTTCGGATACCAGTTGCTCGACCCGTTGAATTTCCCGCGCGCCGGGCAGGAAGACCAGAATGCCGCCTTCGGTTTTTATCACAGCCTGTCGAATCGCCGCCGCCACGTCGTTTTCCAAAGGATTGGTTTGCCGCCGGGGAAAATAGGAGGTTTCCACCGGATAGGATTTCCCCTCGGAAACAAGGGGCGCCGCTGCGTTCAGGAGGCTTGAAAAAGCGTTCCCATCCACCGTGGCGGACATGGCAATCAGGCGCAAATCCGGTCGCAACACCGATTGGGTTTCCAGGCAAAGCGCCAGCCCGATATCGCCATGCAGATGGCGTTCATGCACCTCGTCAAAAATTATCGCCGCGATGCCCTCCAACGCCGGATCCGCGAGGAGGAGGCGGGTTAAAATTCCCTCTGTGATCACCTCGATTCGCGTATTTGCACCGATTCGCGTCTCATTGCGGGTGCGAAAGCCCACTGTTTCCCCAATCTTTTCGCTCAAGATTTCAGCCATGCGGCGGGCGGCGGCGCGGGCGGCGATTCGGCGCGGTTCCAATACGATGATTTTACCCTGTTTTGCCCAGCCCTCCGCCAGTAAAGCAAGCGGAACTGCGGTGGTTTTGCCCGCGCCAGGGGGAGCAATGACGACCGCGTTCGCGCGTAATTCCAGGTGCTCTTGCAGTGCAAAAAGAGCACAGGAAATGGGAAGTTCAGCGAGCAGGGGTGGGAGAGGCTTGTGCACGACCTTTGACAGAATAAATTAAGACGCGGTACCCTTTGTACCGAAGAAAACGAGGTCACAATGCCCCATAGAAGCATCAGAAGCGCAAAGTTTCAAATCGGCGAGGTTGTTCGTCACCGTTTTTATCCGTTCCGTGGCGTGATTTACGACGTGGACCCGGAGTTCGCCAATACGGACGAATGGTGGAATGCCATTCCCGAAGATGTGCGGCCCTCCAAGGATCAGCCGTTCTATCATCTACTTGCGGAAAATTCCGAACAAACCTACGAGGCTTATGTCTCCGAACAGAACCTGATTTCCGACGAGGACGAAGACCCCGTTGGTCATCCGGAGATCAGCGATTTTTTCAAGGGCCGGGAGAATGGCCGCTATATCCTGCGCAACGACCGCGCCAATTGATTTTGCCGGTATGATGCCCTGCGGCGTGATGTGATTATGAGTGCCAGCCGCTTTTCCAACGTGGCTTTCGTTTGTGGTACTTTCCCCGCCGCGCAGGAGGCTCATGCGGAACTTACCCGCCGCTATCCCCATGTCAGCCCCGTTGAAGCCGATGTAATCGTCGCCCTGGGCGGCGATGGGTTCATGTTGCGCGCCATCCATGAGCATATGTCCCGCGGGGTGCCGATTTATGGCATGAATCTCGGCACGGTCGGGTTCTTGATGAACCGTTACCATCCCGATGGATTGATAGAGCGGCTGCAGAATGCCCAGGCCCAGCGCTTAATCCCCTTGCGCCTGTTGGCCCATGGCACTGATGGCAGTGTGTATGAAGCCCTTGCCATTAACGAAGTGACCCTATTCCGGGAAACCGCCCAGGCGGCCCATATCCGCATTACAGTGGATGGGCGGGAGCGGCTGGAAATGCTGGTCTGCGATGGAGTGCTGGTGGCAACGCCGGCGGGCAGCACGGCCTATAATATGTCCGCCTATGGGCCGATCCTGCCGATCAACTCAGACCTGTTGGCGCTCACGGCGATTTCCGCTTACCGCCCCCGACGCTGGCGCGGCGCACTGTTGCATCACGAGGCCACCGTCACCTTCGAAATCCTCAATGCGGAACGCCGCAAAGTGGGCGCCACGGCGGATTTCTCGGAATTCCGCGATGTGGAAAAGGCCACTGTCCGGGTGGACCGTACCCTGGGCCCCACCCTGCTGTTCGACCCCGAACACGCCCTGGACGAGCGCATCATCGCCGAACAGTTTATGATTTAAGTTGGGTTTTTTTGCCCTCGCAGAAGGGATGCTAAACGTCGACTCTGCACCGAGTGCCGGATCAAGCGCCCATTGCAGGTGCGGGCAAGCGGTCGGAGACCGCGCACGCCGAGTGCTGAAAAACAAACTTCATCAATCACTATCAATTTTCAGCGCCGAGATGAATGCGGATTGCGGGATTTCCACCTTGCCGAATTGGCGCATGCGTTTCTTGCCCGCTTTTTGTTTTTCCAACAATTTGCGTTTCCGGGTGATATCGCCGCCATAGCATTTGGCGGTCACGTCCTTGCGCAGCGCGCTGATGGTTTCCCGCGCGACAACCTTGCCGCCAATGGCCGCCTGGATCGGTATTTTGAACATTTGCCGGGGGATCAGGTCTTTCAGCTTGGCACAAACCCCCCGGCCCCGGCTTTCCGCCTGGCTGCGGTGGGTGATGAAGGCGAGCGCATCCACGGGTTCCGCATTGACCAGGATGGAAACCTTGGCGAGGTCCCCCTCCCGATAGCCCGCCATTTCATAATCGAAGCTGGCATAGCCCCGGGAAACGGATTTCAGCCGGTCATAAAAATCAAACACCACCTCGTTCAACGGCAGATAATAGACCGCCACCGCCCGGGCCCCCACATAGGTAAGCTCGATCTGTTCGCCGCGCCGCTCCGTGCACAGCGTCAGTACCGCGCCCAGATACTCGTCGGGCACCATGATGGTGGCCTTGATCCAGGGTTCTTCGATGCTGGCGATCTTCACCGGGTCTGGCATGTCTGCCGGGTTATGCAGATCGAGGCTTTCCCCGTCGGTGAGGTGGATTTTATAGACAACGCTGGGGGCCGTTGTGATCAGGTCCAGGTTGAATTCCCGCTCCAACCGCTCTTGCACGATTTCCAGGTGCAACAGCCCCAAGAACCCGCATCGGAAGCCGAAGCCCAGGGCGGCGGAGGATTCCGGCTCGAAATGAAACGCCGCGTCATTGAGGCGCAATTTGCCCAGACTTTCGCGCAAATCCTCGAACTCCGCTGAATCCAGGGGGAACAGGGAGCAGAACACAACCGGCACGGAAGGCTTGAACCCGGCCAGCGGTTTGGCGGTGGGGCGTTTATCTTCGGTGATCGTATCGCCCACATTGGTATCGGCCACGGTCTTGATGGCGGCGGTGATATACCCCATTTCTCCCGGGCCCAGCTCATCGATCTTGGTCGCCTTCGGCGTGAAGATACCCACCTGGTCCACCTGATAGGTGGCGCCGGTGGAGACCATGCGAATTTTCATGCCCCGCCTGAGGGCGCCATCATGCACCCGCACCAGGATCATCACGCCGAGGTAAGGATCGTACCAGCTATCCACCAGCAGGGCTTTTAGGGGCGCGTCCGCTTCGCCGGTGGGCGGCGGCAAGCGGCGGACCAGGGATTCCAGGGTTTCGTGGATGCCTTGCCCGGTCTTGGCGGAAACGGAGATGGCCTCCGAGGCATCTAGACCGATCACGTCTTCGATCTGCTCGCGTACCCGCTCCACCTCCGAGGCGGGCAGGTCGATTTTATTCAATACCGGGACGATCTCGTGATCGTTATCGATGGCAAGATAGGCGTTGGCGAGGGTTTGCGCTTCCACCCCTTGCGTAGAATCCACCACCAGGATGGACCCTTCACAGGCCGCCAGGGACCGGCTTACCTCGTAGGCGAAATCCACATGGCCCGGCGTATCCATCAGGTTCAGCTGATAGGTTTCCCCATCATCGGCCGCATACATCAGCCGCACGGTTTGCGCCTTGATGGTGATGCCGCGTTCCCGCTCGATATCCATTGAATCGAGCACTTGTTCGCGCATTTCCCGGTCGGTCAGGCCGCCGCAGGTTTGGATCAACCGGTCCGCCAGGGTGGATTTGCCATGGTCGATATGGGCGATGATGGCAAAGTTGCGGATATGGGCGAGGTTGGTCATGCGGGGCTCCGTTAGGGTCGGATCGCTTTCGCGGGACTCACGTGACGTGATCCCATCAAAAACGTGAATCCGCCCTGATGAATAGGGTCGCGATCGCGGGAAGATAGGGCGAAGCGGGGGCCGGTGCAACTGTCAGACGGACAGGTCTACATCCGTGCGCTGCTCGGGGGGCGCCGCCGGGTTGGAGAGCATGGTTTCCAGCTCCTCTGGCGGCATGGGTTTGCCATAGAAATAGCCTTGCGCATGGGAACAACCAATAGAGCGGAGTATCGCTTCGTGGTATTCGGTTTCCACCCCTTCGGCGGTTACCGTCAGATTCAGGCTTTGCGCCATGGAGACGATGGCTTTCACCATGGCTTCGTCTTCCGGGGAATCCAGAATATCGCGCACGAATCCCTTGTCGATCTTCAGTCCATGGACGGGGAGATGCTTTAAATAGCTGAGGGAGGAATATCCCGTGCCAAAATCGTCCACCGCGATCTTGATCCCGTCCGCCTTGATCAGCGCCAGCACTTCGCGGGCGATTTCGTTGCGGGCATCCAAGAACAGGGACTCGGTGATCTCCAAAGTCAGATTCTGGCGGGGGAGGGCTGTGCTTACAACGACGCGATCAAGCTTTGCCGTAAAGGAATCTTCTAAGAATTGCCGGGTGGACACATTCACGGCAACGCCGAAATCCGGGTATCCCTTGGCGATCCACTCTTGAAGCTGCTGTGCTGCCGCCCGCAAAACCCAATCACCGATGGGCAGGATCAGGCCGGATTCCTCGGCGATGGGGATGAACTGATCGGGGAAGCGCATGCCTTCGCCTGGGGGTTGCCAGCGAATCAACGCCTCGGCCCTTACCACCTGCTGGGTGGAAAGGTCGAGAATCGGCTGGTACACCAACAAAAACTCGTCATTCTCGATAGCGCGGCGCAGTTCATTCTCCACGCGAACGCTGGTCACGATCCGCTGGTTCATCGCCTCGGTGAAGAAATGATAGCCGTCGCGCCCCTGGTCCTTGGCCTCGAACATGGCGGTGTCGGCGTTTTTGATCAGGTTTTCCAGATCATTGGCATCATCTGGGAAAATCGCGATACCGATGCTGCCGGAATTGAACACTTCGATATGGCCGAAACGGATGGGTTTGGCGAGGGAAGAAAGAATTTTTTCGGCAACGATCCGGCATTCCTGGGTCCTGCCGATATCGGGCAAGATGACCACGAATTCGTCGCCCCCCAGCCGTGCCACCGTATCAGTGGTGCGCAGGCAGGCTTTGATCCGGTCGGCGCATTCGATGATCACCTGATCCCCGGCGGTATGCCCGTAACTGTCATTCACCTTCTTGAAACGGTCAAGATCGATGAACATCAGCGCCACCTTGCCGCCCGACCGCCGCGCCGCACCCAACGATTGATTGAGGCGATCCTGGAATAGATTCCGGTTCGGCAGGTTGGTGAGCGCGTCAAAATTGGCCTGGCGCTGGATGGTTTCTTCCGCCTGTTTGCGGGCGGTATAATCGGCGATGGAAAGAATATAGTTGCGGGGTCGGCCTTGTGTATCGCGCAAGACTGAGATCGACAGCCAAACGGGAAACTCCTCACCGTTCTTTCGCCGGTCCCAAACCTCGCCGCTCCAGCGCCCGTCCTGTTGGAGGTCCTCGCGGATGCTCTTGTAGAGCGCTCGGTTGAAATGGTCGTTTTGCAAGAAAGTGGGTCGGTGGCCCAGCATATCCTCCAGACCATAGCCACTGATCTGGCTGAACATGGGATTTACCGAAACGATGCGTAGGCGCGGATCTGTGACAACGAGCCCATCGGCAGCCG
>JBMYUJ010000107.1:0-8220 GCA_049605255.1 Magnetospiraceae bacterium | reverse complement strand
GGCCCTGCTGGCAAAAGGCATTTCCGCGACCTGGATGGACCTCCCCCAAGGCACACCGACCCTGATGATCCGCTGGCGCGTCTGGGTGGGCATGCAAATTGAATCCGTCAGCTGGTACACCTATCCGGGAGACCGGTATTTCGTCGCCGATCATTTCAAGGTCACCGAAGAACTCCGCTTTGGCTCCGGCAGTTTGAAATAAGCGACGGCGCTCAACGAGGGCGCCGGGGGCGCCCTTTGCTCAGCGCGACGATTACGCCGCGCAAGGTCCGCACCTCCTGATCGGTGAGGCTGGCGCGGGAGAGAATCGTCCGCAGATTGCGCACCATGGTCGGGCGTTTCTCCGGGGGAAACAAAAACCCCGCATCATCCAGCTCCGCTTCCAAATGCTCGAAGAGGCGTAAGAGATCGGCTTTTTCCGCAGGTTGCGCATCTCCCGCGAAAGGCATCGCTTTTTCCGGCGTCACATCCCCCGACTGGTACCATTCGTAGCCCAACAACAACACGGCCTGGGCCAAGTTCAGGGAACTAAACCCTGGGTTCAAGGGCACGGTAAGGATGGTATCGGCTAGCGCCACATCATCGTTATCCAGCCCAAAGTTTTCCGGGCCGAACAACGCGCCGCAATGCGCGCCCGCAGCTATTTGCAAGCGCATCTCCGCCGCTGCCTTGCGGGGTGTCACTACCGGTTTCGTCATATGACGCCCCCGCGCGGTGGTCGCGTAGACGGATTGCAGCCCGGCAAGCGCGTCTGCCGTGGTGTCGAACACCCTGGCCTGATCCAATACCACGGTGGCGCCGGAGGCTGAGGCGGTGGCATTCGCATTGGGCCAGCCATCCCGGGGCGCCACCAGGCGCAGATCAATCAGGCCGCAGTTCAGCATGGCGCGGGCCACCATGCCGATATTTTCACCCAGTTGCGGTTTGACGAGGATGACCGCGGGCGCGGGTTCAAGACCGTCGGCGCCACGCCCTTTATTGGTACCGGCCATGGGGATCAGGCAGCGGCGCTGTTTACCGGCGTTGCCCGGTCCCGATGCAGCTTGTAGACGATGCTATCGCGCAGGGCGCCGTAAGAAGCGTCGATCACGTTGCCGGAAACGCCAACGGTGGTCCATCGGTTGTTGTCCCCATCGGCAGATTCGATCATCACCCGGGTGATGGCGGCCGTGCCCGCCTTGGGCGTCAGGATACGGACCTTGTAATCCACCAGCCGCAGGTCAGACAATTCCGGATAGGTGGGCAGCAAGACCTTGCGCAGCGCCGCATCCAGGGCGTTGACAGGGCCATTGCCCTCAGCCACCGACATGGATTCCACATCGGCCACACAGACTTTGACGGTCGCTTCCGACAGGGTGATCAAATCGCCCTTGGCGTTCCAGCGCCGCTCGTCAATCACGCGGAAGGAATTCAACCGGTAATATTCCGGTATTCCCTCCAACGCATCGCGCGCGAGGATCTCGAAGGAGGCTTCGGCGCCGTCATAGGCATAGCCGTAATATTCCCGCTCCTTCACGGTTTCCAACAACCGCCCGACCTTGGGATCGTTGGCGTCCACATCCAACCCCAGTTCCCGGAAGCGCGACAGCACATTGGACCGGCCCGCCTGATCGGACACCACGATATGGCGGTGATTGCCCACCAATTCAGGCACCACATGTTCATAGCAGCGGGGGTCTTTTTCCACCGCCGACACATGCAGGCCGCCTTTATGAGCGAAGGCGGACTCGCCCACATAGGGCGCGCCCCGGTTCGGCGCCCGGTTCAACCGCTCATCCAGCATGCGCGACACATGGGTGAGCTTGGTCAAGTCGTTGGGATCGATGCCTGTCTGATAGCCCATCTTCAGCATCAGGGACGGGATGATGGAAACCAGATTGGCATTGCCGCAGCGTTCCCCCAACCCGTTCAGGGTGCCCTGCACCTGGCGGGCACCGGCGCGCACCGCAGCCAGGCTGTTGGCGACCGCGTTGCCCGTATCGTCATGGCAGTGAATACCCAGATGATCGCCGGGCACATGTTGGGCCACTTCGCCCACGATCCGCTCGATCTCATGGGGCAAGGTGCCGCCATTGGTATCGCACAGCACGATCCAGCGGGCGCCTTGGTCGTAGGCGGTTTTCACGCAATCGAGGGCGAATTCCGGGTTGGCTTTGTAGCCATCGAAAAAATGTTCCGCATCGAACATCACCTCTTCCATGCGGGTTTTGGCATGGGCGACCGAGTCCCGCACCATGGCGACGTTTTCGTCGAGGCTGATGCCAAGGGCGACTTCCGCGTGGAAATCCCAGGTCTTGCCGACCATGGTGGCGATACGGGCTTCGGTGTTCAAGATCGCGTTCAAGCCGGGGTCGTTGTCGGCGCTGCGCCCCGGACGGCGGGTCATCCCGAAGGCTGACAGCCGCGCCCGCTGCATCCGCGGCGGCTCGGCGAAAAAGGCATCGTCGGTGGGATTGGCGCCGGGCCAGCCGCCCTCCACATAATCTACCCCCAACCGGTCCAATTCTGCGGCAATCGCCGTTTTATCGGCGGCGCTGAAATCCACGCCCTGGGTCTGTGCCCCATCGCGCAAGGTACAATCGTATAAATAGACTCGGTTCGTCTCGGTCATGGTCGTGCCCGGTTTTCTGATAACGCTTCTTAAAAGGACCGCGGAGGATGCACTATTCGCCCCGCCCGCTCAAGTCGTTTATGGGCTTGCGCCCGTGCGCCTTTGGGCTTTCGCGGTTTGCATTGCCTTAAATACCATAAGGCATTTGTGTTTAAGACTTTCAATGGTAACAAATATATTATTGAACACGTAGGGATGGCCCGCCGAGCGAGAATGAAACCCATGGATACCGCTTATGACGGACTTCGGGAGAAGGTCAAGGGCCGCAATATTAACGAACAGACCCTGCTTGCCACCGACTACCTGAACCATTTCAACGAAGTGATCATGCTGATTGAAATGGTGCCGGATATGCCCGAATGCCTGGAAGATGTGCAGGATTGGCAGCCGAAATCCTACCCGGACCATTTCCGCGACAGCAGCTTCAGCGACAAAGATCTGGCCATCGAGGCCTATGAACATGCGCCGGAACGCTACCGCGAACCCTTCGATGCCACCGTGGACAAGGCCAACCGGCTGGTACGTGTGACCATCGAGCGATTGGAAAAAGCCATCGAGCATGAGGACCCGGACGCCTTGCCCCATATCACCGCCGCGGCCTGCGCGGCGCTGAAGACCCTGCTCGACCAGGCCAGCGCCATCATTCATGGCAGCGAAACCACCATGGATCAGTCGGAAATCGACGGTCTGTTGAGCGATTAGACGGACAGGCCCGCGCCGACCATGCGGACAATATCCATCATCCGGTTCACATAGCCCCATTCATTGTCATACCAGGCATAGATTTTGACCTGGGTGCCGTCGATCACCATGGTGGACAAGGCATCGACAATGCCGGACCGGGCGTCATTCACATAATCCGTGGAGACCAGCGGCCGTTCCTCATAGCCCAGAATGCCGCGCAGGGGCCCATCCGCCGCGTCCCTGAACAAGGCGTTGACCTCCGCCACCGTAGTCGGGCGGGACACCTCAAACACGCAATCGGTGAGGGACGCATTCAGCAGCGGCACCCGCACCGCATGGCCGTTTAGTTTACCCGTCAATTCGGGATAGATCAGCGTGATCGCGGTGGCGGAACCGGTGGAAGTGGGGATCAGCGCATTGAGACCCGACCGGGCGCGGCGCAAGTCCTTATGGGGAGCATCCACCATCACCTGGGTGTTGGTCACGTCATGGATGGTGGTCATGGACCCATGCACAATGGTCAGCGCCTCATGCACCACCTTGACCACCGGGGCCAGGCAATTGGTGGTGCAAGACGCGGCGGTGACAATGTCATGTGTCGCACCGTCATAAAGATCATGATTGATGCCATAGACCAGATTGAGCGCGCTGCCATCCTTCACCGGGCAGGCAACCACCACCTTCTTGGCGCCATTCGCCAGATGCGGGCGCAAAGCGGGTCCGGTTTTGAACACGCCGCTGCTGTCGATCACCAGATCCACCCCCAGGTCGCCCCAGGGAATCTCCGTCGGATTTGCATAGTTGGAAAACCCGATGGTCTTGCCGTCGATGGACAGGGTATCGCCATCCGCCGCGACGGTCCGGTCCCAGGTGCCGTGCACCGTGTCGAATTCGGTCAGATGGGCCGCGCAGGCCGCGCCCCCGGCCACCTCGTTGAGATGCACGAAGTCGATCTCCGGCCAATCCCAGGCGGCGCGCAGGGCAAGGCGCCCCATGCGGCCATATCCGTTGATACCTACCCGAATACTCATGCTTTTTGCCCCTTCTCATACCAACCCTTGGTGGCGTTCACGATGCGCACCACCGACAACATCACCGGCACTTCCACCAGCACGCCCACGACCGTGGCCAGGGCCGCGCCGGAATGGAACCCGAACAGCCCGATAGCGGTGGCCACCGCCAATTCGAAGAAGTTGCTGGCGCCGATAAGCGCCGATGGCGCCGCCACGCAATGGTCCACGCCCAACCAGCGGTTTAGCAAATAGGCGAGCCCGGCATTGAAATAGACCTGAATAAGAATCGGCACCGCGAGCAGCGCGATCACCAGCGGCTGTGCGAGAATCTGCTCCCCCTGAAAACCGAACAGCAAAACCAGCGTGGCCAGCAGCGCCATCAGGGAGGCAGGCTGCAACTGCTTCAACCGGCGATCCAGGGCTGCCTGCCCACCCCGTGCCAACAGCACCCGGCGCCAAACCTGGGAACCGATTACCGGCAGGACAATAAAAAGCAGCACGGACAGAAACAGGGTTTCCCAAGGCACGATGATGGAGGACAGCCCCAGCAGCAGCCCGACGATGGGCGCAAAAGCAACAATCATGATGCTGTCATTGAGCGCCACCTGGGTCAGGGTGAAATGGGGTTCGCCATCGGTCAGGTTGCTCCACACGAACACCATGGCGGTGCAGGGCGCGGCCGCCAGAATGATCAACCCCGCGATATAGGATTCAATCTGATCGCTCGGCAACATTGGCGCGAACAAGTGTCCGATAAACAGGGCCCCCAGTGCCGCCATGGAAAACGGTTTTACCGCCCAATTGACGAAAAGCGTCGCCCCCACGCCGCGCCAATGGGCGGCCACCTGATGCAAGGCGCCGAAATCGATTTTCAACAGCATGGGCACGATCATCAACCAGATCAGCACCGCCACGGGCAGATTGACCTCGGCAATCGCCACCCCACCAAAGGCTTGAAATACCGCCGGAAACAAATGGCCAAGGGTGATCCCCACCAGGATGCAAAGCGCCACCCAAAGGGTCAAGTAGCGTTCGAAAACACCCATGGCCGCAGCCCCCGATTTCGGCGCGGATTGGGGGTCGGCATCGGGAGGGAAAGACGTCAGGGTTTCTTCATCCAAATGGGGTCGCATAAATCTGGCCGCCCGCCGCAGCAATTCTCTACCAGAAAATTCAGGAGTTGTGACATGGTTTCCGACCGGACCGAGTAGATCGGTTCGTCGCCATCCCGCCGACTGTTGATGAGCCCCGTCTGTGTCAATTCCGACAGATGATGCGCGAGTGACGATGGCACGACCGTGACATGCCGTGCGATCTCGGCGGCAGACAGCCCTTCCGGCCCCGCCGCGACCACGAGGCGGAACAGAGTCAATCTGGTTTCCTGGGCCAATGAGCCGAGGATCTCAACAGCCTGATATGTTTCCATGAACGTCGAATAATGGAATTGCCACAAGGCGGCAAATGAAGCTGCGGTGACGCTTTTGTGTCATTTTCGGGACGCTTAAATCCCATACGCGGCGACGATTGACCCCTGTCCTCCAAGGAGAGTGATACAAATTTACAAAAGCGCCCCTTCGGCGAAATTAAACCGGCCGCCAATGCGATACCCCGCGCCCCGATGCACGAAATCCACGCGGGCCACCACTGATCGACCCGCCCAGACCCGCCGCCGCAATACCAGGCAAGGGTCTTGCGCGCCTTGCTGCAACAACGCGCCCTCCTGCGCCGTTGGCGGTCGTGCCTCGACGAAATGCTCGATTTCCGACACCGGCAAAAATTGCAGCAAATAATCACTGGCGGAGAGCCGTGTAAAATCCTGGGTCAAGAAATTTGGCGCCACGGCGGGATTAACCAGACGATCCTCCACCTGCAACGGCATGCCGTCTTCATGATGCAACAGCAGCACATGAAATAGTTCCTGACCTGGCGGCAGGTTGAAATCCGCTGCCTGTGTGGGGTCAGCGGTGATCCGATCCTTGAAAATTTCCGTGCAATCGTGGCGCCCGTTCCGCGCCGCGATCTCCTCGGCGATGGAGCGCAAGGAAAACAGCGCAACCTGCGGCCGGTTCTCCGCCACGAAGGTACCAACACCTTGGCGGCGAGACAGCCGCCCTTCGCTGGTGAGTTCCCGCAGCGCCCGGTTAACGGTCATACGCGAGGCGCCAAAGGCGTTACAGAGCTCCAGTTCTGACGGGATCTGATGCCCCGGCGGCCAATCTTTATTCCGGATATGAGTCAGCACGTGTTGCTTGATACGCTGATAAAGGGGGAGAGGCCCCTGGGGTGATTTTGCCATCCTGCCACGCCCTGATCTTTAAAATGTATATCCAGGCATAGACATAGTTGGATGAGTGGTCAATCGCCCCCTGTCTTTCTTCCCCAAAGGTCCCCTTGTCGTTTGCGGCGCTAGCGCTACATTACACAACACCCCTATTTGAACGACCTTCAGGAGCGCTTTTCATGGATGATCAAACCCGCACGGAACTGGAAGCCGCCGCCTTTCGGGGCCTGGTGGCCCATCTGCAACGACGCACGGATGTGCAGAATATCGATCTGATGAACCTTGCCGGGTTCTGCCGCAACTGCCTGTCGAAATGGTATTTGGCCGCCGCCCAGGACCGGGGCGTGGAGATGGATTACGACAAGGCGCGGGAGATCGTTTACGGCATGACCTACGAGGCCTGGAAATCTACCCATCAGGAAAAGGCGTCGCAGGAACAGTTGGACGCATTCGAACGCACCAAACCCCTGCATGCGGAAATCTCCGGGCATTAGGGGCGAAAGCTGTCCAACGTCTTTTCCATCAGGGCCACTTGTTTTTTGCCGCCTTCCGTTTCCTGACGGCCGACGATCCGAAAGCCCAGGCGCTGGTGAAACCGCAACGAGCCCGGATTGGGCGGGCGTTCGTTGACCTCGCACAGGATTACCGGCGCGCGCCCTTCGGACAGCCGCGCCAGCTCCCCATAGAGCGCCTCGCCGACCCCGGCGCCCCGAAACCCATCCGCCACCACCACCCGGTCCACATAGGAAAAGCGGGGATAGCGGGGCGAAAACCAACGGTAATTATCGCTGTCGTAATCCAGCCCCGGGCCCAGCGCGATCATGAACCCGGCAATGCCCCGGGGGGATTCGGCCACCAGGGTCGCCAGGGCATTGTCGGTCAACCAGCGCATCTCCGCGGCATCGATCTGATTGACCGCGGGCAACGCCTGGGTATTGACCGCCAGCAAAACCGGCAGGTCTTCCGATGCAAAAGGCCGAATGATCATGCCCGTTTATCCTTGAAAAAATCCTTCAGCAGCTTGGCGGCGGCAAACTCGTTAATGCCGCCATAAACCTCGGGCCGGTGATGGCAGGTCGGTTGATCGAACACCCGCGCCCCATGATCCACCCCACCGCCTTTCGGGTCATAAGCGCCGAAATACACCCGCCGCAACCGGGCGAAGGAAATCGCCGTGGCGCACATGGGGCAGGGTTCCAACGTCACATACAGATCACAGCCCACCAGGCGGGGCAGCCCCGCCATGGCGCAAGCCGCCCGAATCGCGAGCATCTCCGCATGGGCGGTGGGGTCGGCCAGCTCCTCCACCCGATTGCCCGCCAGCCCCAACACGGTGCCCGCGCCTGCGGCCACCACCACCGCCCCCACGGGAACCTCTCCCCGGTCTGCGGCCTGGCGCGCTTGATCCAGGGCAAGGTCCATATAGCGATCCGTCTCTCTCATGGACGGCAGAGTGGCGAGGAAAGAGGGCTTTGGTCAAGCACAAGAAAATGCCAAAACAAATATTGGTACAATTGGTGATATGGAATATCTACTCCCAGAACACGCACTTAATCGTTTAAGAACCAGTTTGATGAAAGTTGGTTTATCCTTTGGTGAAATACCAGCAATGGAAGGAAAAAGTGGTTCAT
>JBMYUJ010000106.1:0-8574 GCA_049605255.1 Magnetospiraceae bacterium | reverse complement strand
GGGCCCAGCAAGAACGGGCGCCAAACCAGGTCGACCCCGGCTTCTGCTGCCAGCGCCTCGATGCGCATCACCGAAAGATAGGAATAGGTGGAGGCAAATTCGAACCAGAAAACAAGAGGTTTCATCGTGGTCTTGGCCCCTTAGCCGTCCAGCCCCATGAGTTGGCGGGCGAAATCCCGGGCGGTAAAGGGGCGCAGGTCTTCCGCCGCTTCGCCGACGCCGATGGCATGCACCGGCAGTTTGAATTTTTCCGCGAGCGCCACCAGCACGCCGCCCTTGGCGGTGCCATCCAACTTGGTCATCACCAGGCCGGAGACGGCAACCATGCGCTGGAAGGTCTCCACCTGGGAATGGGCGTTCTGGCCGGTGGTGGCGTCCAGCACCAGCAGGGTATCATGAGGGGCGGTATCATCTTGTTTGCGGATGACCCGGATGATCTTTTCCAATTCTGCCATCAGGTCGTTCTTGTTTTGCAGGCGCCCGGCGGTATCGATCATCAGCAGGTCAGTGCCCTGTTCTTTCGCCAGCTTCAGGGCATCGAAGGCGAGCCCCGCCGCATCGGCCCCGGTCTCCCGTGCGATCACCGGCACGTCGGCGCGGGCGCCCCAGGTTTTCAACTGTTCCACCGCCGCTGCGCGGAAGGTATCCGCCGCCGCCAGCATCACCGACAGGCCCTGATCCTTATAAACTTTTGCGAGCTTGCCGATGGTGGTGGTCTTGCCGCTGCCATTGACACCACAGACCAGAATCACATGGGGCTTGCGGGTGGGATCGGGGGCCAGGGGCAGGGCCACGGGTTCCAGGATCGGGGTAATCGCCTCGGCCAGGGCGCCGCGCACTTCTTCCGGCGAAACTTCCTTGTTGAACCGGTCGGCGGCGATCCTGGCGGTGAGCTTGGCGGCAGTGGCCGCGCCGATATCGCCCATGATCAACAATTCTTCCAGTTCCTCCAGCGCCGCGTCATCCAACTTGCGCTTGGTGAACAGATCGCCGATGCCCTGTGTCAGCTTGGTGGAGCTGCGGGACAGGCCGGACTTCAGCCGACCCAGCCAGCCTTTCTTCGGCGCCGATTCCGCGCTCATGGCAGGGGAACTCCGATCAGATGATCCAGGGTGGTGCCGGTCAGGCGCACCCGCTGCAATGATCCGGGCGCCGCCGTGCCGCTCAGCCTCACCGGCGCGAAAAACGGATCATGGCCATTGACGCCGTCTTCCATCAGCAGTTCTGTTTCGGTGCCGACCCGGGTTACCAGATAGCGGGCCAAAGCCTCGGCCCCCGCCGCGCGCAACCGGGCCGCCCGCGCCTTGCGGTCTGGTCCCGGTACCTGACGCATGCGCGCCGCCGGGGTGCCCTTCCGCGCGGAATAGGGAAACACATGGGTATAGGTAAGGCCGCAATCTTCCACCAAGGAAAGACTGTTCTGAAACATGGCGTCGGTTTCCGTGGGGAACCCGGCGATTAGATCTGCGCCGAAGGTGATGCCCGCGCGGCGCTCCCGCAGTTGATCACACAGCATGATCGCGTCCTTGCGCAGATGGCGGCGCTTCATGCGCTTGAGCACCAGATCATCCCCCGCCTGCAAACTGAGATGCACATGGGGCATCAGGCGCGGCTCATCGGCGAACAGGCCGATCAAGGTATCATCCACCGCCGCCGGATCGAGCGACGAGAGCCGCAGGCGCGGCAGGTCGGGCACCTGCGCCAGCAGCCGACGCACCAATTGCCCCAGGCTGGGCTGGCCGGGCAGGTCTGGCCCATAGGAGGTGATATCCACGCCCGACAGCACCACTTCGTGAAAGCCCTTGTCCACCAGCAGGCGCACTTGCTCCACCACCGCGCCGATGGGCAGGCTGCGGTTGGGGCCCCGGCCATAGGGAATGATGCAGAACGTGCAGCGATGATCGCAGCCTTGCTGAACCTGCACGAAAGCCCGTGCCCGGCCGGAAAAATCATCGATCAGGTGATGTGCGGTCTCCCGCAGGGTCATGATGTCGGAAACATTGATCTGGGTGGGATCGACCTGCCGATAGCTGGCCGGGTCCATCTTTTCCGCATTGCCGATCACCCGGGTGACCTCGGGCATCTCTGCGTAGGTTTCCGGATGGATCTGGGCGGCGCAGCCGGTGACGATAATCTGCGCCTGGGGTCTCTCTCGCCGCAACCGACGGATGGTCTGGCGGGCTTGCCGTTCCGCCTCGCCGGTCACCGCGCAGGTATTGACCACGATTGCATTTTGCAGCCCGGCCGCGGTCACATGGGACCGGATCACCTCAGATTCATAGGCGTTCAATCGGCAGCCCAGGGTGACAACTTCTGGAGTCTGGAGCGGGTTCTGGGTCATGTCAGGCCAGCAAGGTCGGATCAATGATGCCGGAAAACGCGGTCGCGACCGGCCCGGTCATCAAGACATTGTTATCGGGCAGCCATTCGATCTGCAGAATGCCGCCATCCAGGATGACTTCTGCCGACCGACCGGTCAGCTTACGCCGGGCCGCCGCCACGAGAGCGGCACAAGCACCCGTGCCACAGGCCCGCGTGATGCCCACACCCCGTTCCCACACCCGCATGCGCAGGCGCGCGTTGGAGATCACCTGGACCACTTCTACATTGGCCCGTTCCGGAAAATAGGGATGGGTCTCGATAAGCGGGCCCCAGCGGCGCAGGTCGACGGTTTCCGCATCGTCGACGAAGAACACCGCGTGAGGGTTGCCCATATTCACGCCAACCGGGTCGGTCAATGGACCTTCGGTAACATTCAGATGCAGTGTATCCACCGCTTCCTTCACCGGGATATCCCGCCAGTCTAACCGTGCCTGCCCCATATCAACCGCAATTTCGCCACTCGCCGCCGCTTCCGCATCCAACAGGCCCACCACGGTTTCCAAGATCACCTGCTTCTTGCCCGTCTCTGCCAGCATCAAGGAGGCTACACAGCGGGCTGCGTTGCCGCAGGCCTCTACTTCCTGACCATCATGGTTGTGAATGCGCATGAACACATCCGCCAGGCTGTCGCGCGGGCTTTCCAGCACGATGAATTGATCACAGCCCACACCGGTGCGTCGGTCGGCGACGCTGCGCACCAAGGCGGCATTGATGGCGCGCGGGCGCGCGCGGTTGTCGACAATGACAAAATCATTGCCGAGCCCGTTCATCTTGCGAAAGGACAGTCCGTTTTCCATGGCGCTTACATAGTTGGCTCGGCGCCGCAAGTCCAATGATTTGGCGTTCAGGGGGGATCCCCTAGCCGCCTACATTCTGGGTCGCAAGATTAGGGGATTCAGCGAGTAGACGGATCAACTCAAGCAGCTCCTGCCGGGTTCTGGGGCTTTCGATTGCGGCGATCGCGGCGATCAACTTGCGGAGCTCCGCTTGCTTGACGGCATCCTTGGGGTCGATGGGCGGGGCCTGCAGCGCGCTCGGGTCCGCGGGCATGTCTGGCAGGCCGACGAAAAAATCATTGACGGAGACGGCAAAGGCTTGCGCCAGCAAAAACAGCCGACCTGCTGAAATCCGCACCGATCCCTCCTCATACTTGCGGTAGGTGGGGATGGCAATATTTAGTTGACTGGCTGCCTGGTTTACCGAGATGCCGGCGCGCTCCCGCAGGTGCCGGACTTGGCGCCCGACCCGTTTATCCAACGTTTCGAGAGTCTTAGGGTTGGTGGAGCTCATCAAAATTCGATCCAAAGGAACAAGTGTACAACTATAAATTGTTTATGTTTTGTTCATGGTATCAAAGGTGATAACACTCGTAAAGTGCTAGAATTACGATGAATAACCCTATGGCTGCATCGCGGGGCAAAAAAAGGCCGCTCCAGGAGATCGGAGCGGCCACTCAAATCGCGGGCGACATTGCCGGTTATCAGCCTTTCGCCGCCATCCCTTCCGCGAGGGACCGGACAAACTGAAACAGGCGCTTGCGCACCTGCTCGTCCGGAATACGGAAATAGTTATGGGTCAACTCGATGGATTCGCGCGAGCTGAGCGGGTCTTGCTCGAACTCGGCCTGGCCGGTATCAGAAGCCCCTTTCCCCCGGCGCGTCGATTTCCAAGTTGAATCGGGAATCTCCTGGAAAAAGTAATCCGGTTCGACACCCAATGTTTTGGCAATTTTGAAAAGATTACTCGCCCCAATACGGTTGGTCCCGTTTTCATATTTCTGCACTTGTTGGAAGGTTACGCCAATGGCTTCCCCCAACTTTGTTTGACTCATTCTCAACCCCAGCCGACGCCCGCGTACGCGCGACCCGACATACTTGTCGATGGGGTCTGGAGAGGTCCTTGGTTTCCGTCTACTCATTTTTGTTTTGTCCCTTTACTTACTTTTCTTTGAGTCTTGTGCTTCCTCGAGAAGGTTTTCTTAGTTGACCGTCTAGGTCAATTTTCCACGTACCGCCCGGATTGATCAAGCGTGGAACTCACCTTTTACACTAATGTATAGTATGCGCCTCCAAACCAATCAGCTACGCATTTCAGCGCCTCGATACAAGCAATTTTGGCGATTTTCTCGCATAAAATCTGACAATTTATGCGCTGTTTCCACCACCTGTTATATTACGGATGTGGATCAAAGGTTGCTATAAAAAAACCTACCAATGACTCGGAACAGCAATTGAATGCGCTAATTTATATATATATACAAGTATATATAAGTTATACATGACTATACATTTAAGGAGGGCGGTATTGCGGGTTGTTCTTGACAGCGGGCCTCAAGCCCCTTAATTCCTGCCGACATGAAGAGTCGCCTTTCGGGGCGCCGCCAGTCCGCGAGTATCGCGCACTGGCGTTTTTTCGTTGAGACCGACGACGGGTTAGGAAGAAAATACATGTTCGAAAATCTAAGCGGTAAGCTTGGCGAGGTTTTCGAGCGCCTGAAAAAACGGGGCGCCCTGACGGAAGAGGACGTGTCCGCCGCCTTGCGCGAAGTGCGTCTGGCGTTGCTGGAGGCGGACGTCGCCCTGCCCGTGGTCAAATCCTTCATTGCCGGGGTGCAGGAAAAGGCCGTGGGCCAAGAGGTCCTGCGCAGCGTGACCCCGGGTCAGATGGTGGTGAAGATCGTTCACGATCACCTGATCGAAACTCTTTCGGCCGAAGATGCCGCTCTCAATTTAAATACAGAACCCCCGGCGGCGATTCTCGTCGTTGGCCTACAGGGGTCGGGTAAAACCACCACCACCGCGAAATTGGGCGCGCTGCTCAGCCGCCGCGAACGCAAGAAAGTGCTGATGGCCTCGCTGGATATCTACCGCCCGGCAGCGCAACAGCAGTTGGAGGTCTTGGGCACGCAGGCGGAAGTGGCGACCCTGCCCATCGTGTTTGGCGAACAGCCCGTGGCGATCGCCAAACGGGCGATGACCGCCGGGCGCCTCGAAGGCTATGACGTGGTGCTGCTGGATACCGCCGGTCGCCTGCATATCGATATGGCGCTGATGGCCGAGGTGGCCGCCGTGCGCGATGTGGCGAAGCCGGTGGAAACCTTGCTGGTGGCCGATGCCATGACCGGTCAGGATGCGGTCACCATCGCCCAGGAATTCAATTCGAAGGTGGGGATTACCGGCCTGGTGCTGACCCGGGTGGATGGCGACGCCCGGGGTGGTGCGGCGCTTTCCATGACGGGGGTGACCGGCAAGCCCATCAAATATCTCGGTACGGGCGAAAAGCTGGACGGGATCGAGGCGTTCCATGCCGATCGCATCGCGGGCCGGATCCTCGGCATGGGTGATGTGGTCTCCCTGGTGGAAAAGGCTGCCGAGACCATCGAGAAGGAAGAAGCCGAACGCATGGCCAAGAAGGTCATGAAAGGCGAATTCGATCTCGACGATCTCCTGAAGCAACTGCGCCAGATCAAGAAGATGGGCAGCATGGAAGGCTTGCTCGGCATGTTGCCGGGTGTGGGCAAGATGAAACAACAGATTGCCGATGCCAATATTGATGACAAGGCGATTGCCCGCCAAGAGGCGATCATCCTATCCATGACAGCCAAGGAACGCCGTAACCCCAAACTGCTGAACGGGTCTCGCCGCAAGCGGATCGCCGCCGGGTCTGGCACCACGGTGCCCGAGGTCAACCGGCTGTTGAAGCAATACAAGCAAATGAACACGGTCATGAAGAAGGTGGGCAAGATGGGCAAGAAAAGCTTCTTGCGCAGTGGCGGAATGCCGCCCGGCATGATGCCCCCCGGCTCCTTCCGCTGACCCCTAAGATCGTTAATCAATCATCACGTTTATTAAACAAGAGAGAGTGAAGACCGCATGTCCCTTAAAATCAGATTGGCCCGTGGTGGCGCCAAAAAGCGCCCGTTTTACCGCATCGTCGTCGCCGATTCCCGCAGCCCCCGGGACGGCCGGTATATCGAAAAGATCGGCACCTATAATCCCATGGTCGAGAAAGACCATCCGGAGCGGGTGACTCTGAAAACCGAACGGGCGGAATACTGGATGGGCGTGGGCGCCCAGCCGAGCGACCGGGTTGCCCGCATGCTGGCCAACATGGGCCTGGGAGAAAAGCCCGCCATTCCGGCCCAGTCCAAGCAGCACCTGCCCAAGGCGAAGGCGCAAGAGCGCCTGAAGGAAGCCGAAGAAGCCAAGGCCGCTGCCGCTGCCGAAGCCGCCGAAGCTGCTGCCGCTGCCGCTGCCGCAGAAGCCGCACCCAGTGAGGGTGAGGCCGAAGCCGCCGAAGCCGAATAACCCACGGGACCGGAGAACAGCGGCGTGGATCATAGCGGGCGCATCTGCCTTGGCGTCATCACCGGCGCCCATGGGCTGCGGGGTCAGGTACGGGTGACCAGTTTCACCGACGTGCCCGAAGACGTCGCCGCGCTTGGTCCGCTGTGGGATGACGCGGGCTCCCGGCAATTCACCCTGCATTTGACCGGGGGGGCGGCCAAGGGCCGTCTGCTGGCCACGGTAGACGGGGTTCGGGACCGCACCGCTGCCGAGGCGCTGAAGGGGACCTCGCTGTTCGTTGACCGCGATGTGCTGCCGCCGCCAGACGAGAACGAGTATTTCTACAGCGATCTGATCGGCCTGTCGGCAGATCTGGTGGATGGGACCGTTCTCGGGACCGTGCGGGCCGTGTATGACTTCGGCGCGGGCGATGTGGTCGAGGTGGAACAGCCGGATGGGGCCCTTGTCTTGGTACCGTTTACCGAAGCAGCGGTGCCTGATGTGGACCTCGCGGCACAGCGTCTGGTGATCGACCCGCCACCAGGGTTGCTGGAACCCGCCACACCGGAAGAGGCCCCGGAAACGGAGGAGGCCCTATGACCTGGCAGGCCACCATTCTCACCCTGTTTCCGGCGATGTTTCCCGGGCCGCTTGGCGCCTCCCTGCCGGGGAAGGCACTGGAGGACGGCAAATGGACGCTGGAAACCCTTGATATTCGCGGCTTTGCACGGGATAAACACGCCACGGTGGACGATGCCCCTTTTGGGGGGGGTGCGGGGATGGTCATGCGACCCGATGTGATACACGATGCCTTGCAGGCGGGCCGGGCGGCGAATCCGGATGCGGAGGTGATCTACCTGTCCCCCCGGGGGCGCCCGTTCGATCAGGCACGCGCCCAAAAATTGGCGGCGGGGCCGGGTGTGGTGATGCTGTGCGGCCGCTACGAAGGCGTCGACCAACGGGTGTTGGACGCCCATGACGTGGCGGAGATCAGCCTGGGGGATTTTGTCTTGAGCGGCGGTGAGCCCGCGGCTCTGACGGTGTTGGATGCCTGCATCCGGCTGCTGCCGGGCGTGGTGGGGAGCGCTGACTCCCTCACCGAAGAGAGTTTTGAATCGGGGTTATTGGAATATCCCCATTATACCCGCCCCCAGGATTGGCAGGGCCGGGAGGTGCCGGAAGTTTTGCTATCCGGGCACCATGAACGCATTCGGGAATGGCGTTTGGAACAATCCAAAGCCGTGACCCGCCACCGGCGGCCGGACCTTTGGTCCCGATATACCGCCCAGTCGCATATCGGGGCCGCGGGCTCCGCCGGATCATAAGTTTCGAAAAAACGAGGACAAGAAGATGAATATCATCGAACAACTGGAACAGGCCCAAATGGAGAAGCTCCAGGCCGAACGCACCCTCCCCGAATTCGCGCCGGGCGATACGGTGAAAGTGCATGTGAAGGTCAAAGAAGGCGAGCGGGAACGGATCCAGGTTTATGAAGGTGTCTGCATCGCGCGCCGCAATGCGGGCCTGAATTCTTCCTTCACCGTGCGCAAGCTGAGCTTCGGCGAAGGGGTGGAGCGGGTGTTCCCGGTGTTTTCCCCCAATGTGGCCAATGTGGAAGTGGTGCGCCGGGGCGATGTGCGCCGGGCGAAACTTTACTACCTGCGGGGCCGGACCGGTAAATCTGCCCGCATCGCGGAGAAGACCACCGGCTATGCAGCGAAGCTGACCGCTGCCGAGCGTCAATCCCGCGCCGAAGCCCGCGACGCGCGGAAGAACAAGTAATCTGTTGGAAGTTGTCAGTTGTCAGTTGACAGGGGTCAGTTGCGGGCCTTAGGCTCGCGAGCCCCCGCCCGGCGAGGGAAGATTTTTTCAAGCACTCGGCGTGCGCGATCTCCGATCGCTTGCC
>JBMYUJ010000105.1:0-8707 GCA_049605255.1 Magnetospiraceae bacterium | reverse complement strand
TCCGCAGGCTGGTGGCAATATGGCCCAGGCCATCAGCGCCTTCTTGAAGGAAGGCGGGTCTGTCACGCTCTCCATCAAACCGAAGCAGCCCATCAAATTGATGGAAATGCCCATGGTGTTCTCCACACCGGAAGCGGTGGCGCAAGCTTTGGATGTTTCCATCGTGAAGCAATAACGAGAGTACGATCGCACTCTAAAACCGATTGTTCCCCAACCCGAGGGGGATAATGGAAACCCGGTCGCCAGCCTTGGCGGCCGGGGCATCCACAGGGCGGATCACCAAGCAATCCGCCGCCGACAAACGGGCCAGCAGGGAACTATCCTGTATGGCAAAAGTATCCACAACCAAGCTGCCATCTTCGGCCCGACCGAGGGTTCCCCGCATATATTCCTGCCGACTATGCCCCGCCCGCAGATCGTGAGTGAGCACTGCCGTGAGCGGTGGTTGGTCCGGTTCCGGCGCGATCCCCAGCATCCCCTCCAGGGCCGCCCGGACGAAAATATGGGTCATCACCAAGGCGCTCACCGGGTTGCCGGGCAATCCCAGCACCGGTGTTTCCCCCAAATGTCCGAAAATCGTGGGTTTGCCGGGCTGCATCCGCACCTTATGGAACAGGCGCCGGAAACCGGCAGCATCCAGGATGGTTTTCACCAAGTCATGATCGCCGACAGAGGCGCCGCCGATGGTGATCAGCAGATCGGCGCGGCGCCCGGTCTCGATCTTCTTCGCCAGATCGGCTGCATCGTCTTTGGCAATCCCCAGGCTGAAGGGGTCACCGCCGAACACGCGAATGGCCGCCATCAGGGCGACGGTGTTGGAACTCAGGATCTGATCCGGGCCAATCTGTTCTCCGGGCATCACCAATTCATCGCCGGTGGCGAGCAGGGCGACCCGAGGCCGGCGGGAGACCGAGACCCAGGGAATATTCATCGCCGCCAAAAGTCCAACATCTCTTGCTGTCAATATCTTGCCCGGATGAATTAAGGCATCACCTTCGGTAAAATCCATGCCGCGCTTGCGCACGAATCGGCCTTCGGGGACGCTTTCGGCAACCCATATCGTGGCGCCATCGCTCTCGACAATTTCCTGAATGACGATGGTATCAGCCCCGGCGGGGAGCGGTGCGCCGGTGAAAATCCGTGCCGCTTGGCCCGGCTGCAGGGTCTCCGCGAGCCCCCGACCTGCGGCGGATTCTCCAATAACAGTGAGGGACGCGCCGGGGCTGGCCACATCCGCGCCCCGTACCGCATGCCCATCCATGGCCGAGACATCGGCGAAGGGTTGGGTAATCCGCGACACGGCCGGTGCGGCGAGCACGCGGCCCAGGGCCTCGGAAAGCGATACCAGCTCACGACCAATGGGCGCGACGCCCTGCCGGACGTGGGCCAGGGCTTCCTCGACGGGAATCATGGCGCGGAGAACGTGCCGGATTTCCCCCCGGCCTTATGGGTAAGGCGGATATCCTCGATACGCATGCCCCGGTCCACGGCCTTGCACATGTCGTAAACGGTCAGGGCCGCGACGCTGACGGCGGTCAGGGCCTCCATTTCCACGCCCGTGCGCCCCTTGAGCTTGCAGGTGGCCTCGATCTTGACCGCCATCGCGTCTGGATCGCAGGTCAGATCGACGGTGACGGAGGTCAGGGCCAAGGGATGGCAGAGCGGAATCAGATCGGGGGTGCGTTTCGCGCCCATGATTCCAGCCAGTTGCGCGACGCTCAGCACATCTCCTTTTTTGAAGCCGCGATCCAGAATGCGCTGCAAGGTTTCCGGCGCCATCACTATTTGCCCCTGGGCGGTGGCGGTGCGCTCGGTGATCTCCTTGGCGGAAACATCCACCATGACGGCATTGCCATCGGCGTCGAAATGGGTGAGGTCTGCCACGTTAGCCTTCCAATAATGTCCGCGTCGCCTGTTCGACATCGGCTTGCCGCATGAGGGATTCCCCCACGAGGAAGCATTTTGCGCCCGCCTTTGCCATGCGGTCCAGGTCACTTTTGGCGAATAGACCGCTTTCGCTAACCAAGATACGATCCTCCGGCACCTTCGCGGCCAGGGCTTCCGTGGTGGCAATATCCACGGCCAGGGTTTTCAGATTTCGATTATTGATGCCGATCAGCGGGGAGCGCAAGGCGAGCGCGCGGTCCAGTTCGGCGGCGTCATGGACCTCGATCAGCACATCCATGCCATATTCGGTTGCGGCGGCTTCCAGCTCGGCCGCTTGCGCGTCTCCCAAGGCAGCCATGATTAACAAAATGCAATCGGCGCCCAAGCTCCGCGCTTCCACCACCTGGTAGGGGTCCAGCATGAAATCCTTGCGTAACACGGGCAGGGCGACCACGCCCCGGGCTTCTCCCAAAAACCGGTCATCCCCTTGAAAATAAGGCATATCGGTCAGGACCGACAAGCAGGTCGCGCCGCCCGCCGCGTAAGATTGGGCCAAGGTGGCCGGGTCAAAATCCGCCCGGATCAACCCCTTGGAGGGCGAGGCGCGCTTGATCTCGGCGATCAGGCCGTACCCGCCAGCGGCAACGGTATTTTGCAGCGCGGCGATGAATCCGCGCGGCGTCGTGGCGTTTTGCGCGGCGCGAATCACCTCCGCCATGGGATGCGCCGCTTTCTGCGCGGCGATATGTGCCCGTTTATCCGCGTTGATTTTATCGAGAACCGTGCCCAAGTCAGGCCTCGTTGGTAATGCGGTTCAGGGCGTCCAAAACCGATAGGGCCTTGCCGGAATCGATGGCAGCGGCGGCTTTGGCGACGCCTTCTTTCAGGTCTGACGCCGTATCGGCGACGATCAGGGCCGCCGCCGCGTTCAGCAAAACCACATCTCGGTAGGGGCCGGTTTTCCCCGCCAACATGGCGCGGATGGCCGCGGCGTTGAATTCCGGCGTGCCACCGATCAAATCGTCGATAGACACGCGGGGCAGTCCCGCATCCTCGGGGATTATTTCGAACGTCGTCACCTTGCCATTTTTCAGCTCCGCCACCAGGGTCGGCCCGGTCGTGGTCAGTTCGTCCATGCCGTCGGACCCATGCACGATCCAGGCCTTTTCGCTGCCCAGGCGGCCCAGCACATGGGCCACCGGTTCCACCCATTGGGCGGCAAAAACACCGGTCATTAGGCGTTTTACCCCAGCGGGATTGGAAAGCGGCCCCAGCAGGTTGAACACCGTGCGGGTCGCCAGTTCCGTGCGTGGGCCCATCACATGGCGCATGGCCATATGGTGGCGCGGTGCCATCATAAAGCCGATCCCGGCCTCGCGGATGGCTTTTTCCAACTGGGGCATGGGCGTTTCGATATTCACACCCAAGGCGGTCAATACATCTGCCGCGCCGGATTTCGACGACAGCGCCTTGTTGCCATGCTTGGCGACGGGGACGCCACAAGCGGCGACGACGATCGCCGCACCGGTGGAGATGTTATAGGTGCCCTTGGCATCACCGCCGGTGCCGACAACATCGATGGCGTTGGCCGGGGCGGAGATCGGCACGGCTTTTTCCCGCATCACCTTGGCGGCGGCGGCGATTTCTTCCACGGTTTCACCGCGCACCCGCAGGGCCATCAGAAACCCACCGATTTGCGCCGGTGTGGCTGACCCTGACATGATGATATCAAACGCCTGAACGGCCTGTTCTTCCGACAAAGGCGCGCCGGTGGCCACATGGCCCACCAAGGGTTTCAGGTCTCCTGGCGTTTCACTCATGCCCGTGTCTCCTGCGCGGCGATGGTCAAGAAATTCTTCAACAGATGATGCCCGTGGTCGGAGGCGATGCTCTCCGGGTGGAACTGCACGCCGTGGATCGGCAGCTCCTTATGTGCCATCGCCATGATCAACCCATCCTCGGTTTCGGCGGAAACGCCAAGGCAATCGGGGAGGGAGGAGCGATCCACCACCAGGGAATGGTAACGGGTTGCCTTGAACGGCGTGGGAACCTCTGTAAACAGCCCCGTGCCGGTATGGGTGAAGGTATGGACCTTGCCATGCACCGGTTCCGGCGCCCGCACGATCTTGCCCCCAAAGGCCTGGCCAATGCTTTGATGGCCCAGGCACACCCCCAACAAGGGCATCTGGACGGCAGCCGCCTTGGCGACCATATCGAGGCAAATTCCCGCCTGATCCGGATCGCAGGGGCCGGGGGAGAGAATCACGCCCTCTGGATGTTTGTCCAATACCGCTTCGGGGGTGATTGCATCGTTGCGATGCACCTCGATCTCGGCACCCAATTCGCCTAGGAAATGGACTAGATTATAGGTAAAGCTGTCGTAATTATCGATCAGGATGAACATGGCGGTCGCTACCGGCTGTCTTTCAGTTGGCTCGGCGCAGAATGAGCGCGCGGGCGGGGCAGGTCAAGCCCACACGGGGTTTTCTCCGTCAAAGCTGCGTTATGATGAATGCCCATGTTCCCGTATCCAGGGGGGCTGAAAATGGGTTAGCCTGCGTGCACGCCTATTGCACTTGCGAAAAACAACCCTAAATCTCGAGGGAGTTTTCTCCCGTGGAAAGCCCCGGCCATGAACAAGATCGCAAATCAATCCGATGCGCCGACACCCCCCGTCGAACCGCCGATCACCTTGCCGATCGAGGGCATGACCTGCGCCACCTGCGCGGGGCGGATCGAAAAGGTGGTGGGCCGCTTGCCGGGCGTGCAGTCCATCACCGTCAATCTGGCGACGGAGGAAGCCTCCGTCAGCCTGGCCCCAACCGGCGACACCCAGACCGCCGATGTGGTGGGGGCGATTCGCAAGGCGGGGTTCGATGTGCCGCCGCGCGTGATCGATCTGTCGGTTACCGGCATGACCTGTGCCACCTGCTCGGGCCGCATCGAGAAAGTATTGGGGCGGCTGCCGGGTGTTGCCGAGGCGGTCGTCAATCTCGCCGATGAAAGCGCGCGGGTATCGGTGGAATCTGGGTCTCAATCCGCCGCTGATATCGTGGCCGCCATCGAAAAGGCCGGGTTCGGTGCCACGGTCCGTCAGGGTGGCAAGGGGGAGCGGGAAGCAGAAGAAACCGCCGCCGATCAGCGTGCCCGGCGGGATTTCCAGGTTTTTCTGATCTCGGCGCTTCTGTCGCTGCCGCTGGTGGTGCCCATGTTCCTGATGCCCTTTGGGGTCCATTGGATGCCACCAGGATGGGTGCAATTAATCCTGGCGACGCCGGTCCAGTTCTGGGCCGGGGCCCGGTTCTACAAGGCCGCCTGGGGCGCGGTGAAATCCAAAGAAGGCAATATGGACCTTCTAGTGGTGCTGGGGACCACGGCGGCCTATGGGTTGAGCATCGTCCTCATGCTGGCCCCCGCCCTGGGTGACGGCCATCTCTATTTTGAAGGCGCCGCCGTGGTCATCACCCTGGTTCTGCTGGGCAAATGGCTGGAAAGCCGGGCCAAGCGCAGCACCACCTCGGCGATCCGCGCCTTGATGAACCTGCGGCCGGAAACAGCGACCGTGGAAACCGGCGGCCGCATGGTGAGCGTACCGGTGGAGGCGGTCCATCCTGGCGATACGGTGGTGGTCAAGCCAGGCGAGCGGGTGCCGGTAGATGGCGTGGTGATCGAAGGGCAAAGCCATATGGATGAATCCCTGCTCACCGGCGAAAGTGCGCCCATAGCCAAGGGCCCAGGTGATCCGGTGACGGGCGGCGCGGTGAATGGCACGGGGCTGCTACGGATCAAGACCACGGCCGTGGGCGGGGAAACCGTGCTGTCCCGTATTATCTCCCTGGTGCGGAACGCGCAGGCCACGAAGGCACCGGTGCAACGACTGGTCGATAAGGTGGCCAGCGTCTTTGTTCCTGCCGTCATCCTGGTCGCGATCTTTGCTTTCGTCGGCTGGCTGCTGGCGGGCGCCTCGGTGCCCGGCGCCGCCGTCATCGGCGTGACCATCCTGGTGGTGGCCTGCCCTTGTGCCTTGGGATTGGCAACGCCCACCGCGATCATGGTGGGGACAGGCGCCGCCGCGCGGGCGGGGATTCTCATCAAGGACGCGGAGGCATTGGAGCAGGCGCATCGGGTTTCCCTGTTGGTTTTCGATAAGACCGGGACGTTGACCGAGGGCAAACCCGCCGTGGTGGCGGCGGTCGCCCTGGAGGGGGAATCAGACCCCTTCGTCGCGCTACTGGCCGCGGCGGAGCAGGGGAGCGAACATCCGCTCGCCGCCGCGCTGTTGGAAAAAGCCAAGGCCGCTGGGACCAACTTGGCGCCCGTCACAGATTTCCAGGCCGTTCCCGGCAAGGGCTTGCGGGCCATGGTGGCGGGGCAGAAGATCGCCATCGGTAACCGGGTGATGATGGCGGATGAAAACATTGCGACCCAACCTTGCGAACCCCAGGCGCAAGACTATGAGGCGCAAGGGTTAACGGTTATCTGGGCGGCTGATTTAGACAGCAAGCAACTCCTCGGTATCGTTGCCGTGGGCGACCCGGTGCGGGAAAATGCCAAGATTGTCGTGTCCCGTTTACGGGATAGGGGCATCGAATCGGTCATGCTGACCGGCGACAATCAACGCACGGCTGAGGCGGTGGCGGCGCAATTGGGCATTTCCCAGGTGATTGCCCAGGTGCCGCCGGATGGCAAGGCGGCGGCCGTGCAGAAGCTGCGGGAAGAAGGCCAGGTTGTCGCCATGGTCGGCGATGGGGTGAACGATGCGCCCGCGCTGGCGCGCGCGGATGTGGGGATCGCCATGGGAACGGGCACCGAGGTGGCCATGCGGACGGCGGGCATCACCCTGATGACCGGTGACCCGGTGCGGGTCGCCGATGCCTTGGAAATCTCCCGCGCCACCTATGGTAAAATCCGGCAAAACCTGTTTTGGGCGTTTATCTATAATGTCTGTGCCATTCCGCTGGCGGCTTTTGGGATTTTCGGGCCGGTGGTGGCGGGCGGCGCCATGGCCATGAGCAGTGTCTCTGTGGTCAGCAATGCGTTGCTCTTGCGGCGCTGGCGCCCGCATTAACCAAACGACAAGGCCGGGGGGTGCAGTCTCGGGGGATGAAGGGCATTTTTACCAAAGGCATGAAACGGCTGCCGAGTTTGTCGCGGGATGTGCTGCGGGTATGGGCGCAATCCGGCTATGGCGCCGCGCGACGCTTTGCCACACCGCTGAATCTGAAGCTCGCGGGTGCCGCCTTCGGCGCCATGGCGCTGGGGTTTGGCGCCGGTGTTCTGTTGCGGGAAGGGGCGCCGCAAACCACCGCGCAACCGACGGTTCCAAAAACCATCGTGGTCACCGCGCCCCCGTTGGCGCCGGCGCCGGTCAGGCCGCCTATCGTCGCCCCGAAGCAGGTCGTAACCCAGTCAGATGAAAAAGACAGGGAGATGGCTGCATTGGTATCGCCGCCTGCCGTGACAGGGGAGGCCTCCACGCCGCTAACCGCTTTGTATGAGGAGCCCCTGCCCGAAGCCGTCTATGGCCATGACCCGTTACCCGAGGAGGTAGAAGCCCCTCAGGCTCCCCAAGAAGTACAGGCCTTGGATGAACTGGTCGCCAGCCTGAACCGGCCTCAGGTGAGTTCGGAAACCCCGCAATGGCTGCGCAATGCCGCCCATTGGCCCGGGGTCAACCACCGTCCCATGATCGCCGTTGTGATCGACGATCTGGGATTGGACCGGGCGCGCACCCGCCGTGTGATTGGTCTGCCAGGCCCGTTGACCACGGCATTTTTGCCCTACGCGGAAGATTTGGACAGTCAAACAGGCAAGGCCCGCACGGCAGGCCATGAGCTGATGGTTCATGTGTCCATGGAACCTTCCAGCAGCAGCATTGATCCCGGGCCAAATACATTGCGGGTGGGGGAAAGCCTGGAAGATATTCGCACTCGCTTAACCTGGGCCCTGGGCCGGTTTGATGGCTATGTGGGGATCAACAACCATATGGGCAGCAAGTTTACCTCGGATGCGCAAGGAATGGCGGCAGTGATGACCGTGCTGCGCGAACGGGGGCTGTTGTTTCTGGATTCCAGGACCGCCGGCACCACGAAAGGCGCCGAGGCCGCCCAAAGATTAGGCGTGCCCTATGCGGAGCGGAATGTATTCCTAGACAATGTAAATGAGGTATCGGCTGTCCAAAGGCAGTTGCGGCAGTTGGAAAATGCCGCGCGCCGCAAGGGCTATGCGGTGGGGATCGGGCATCCAAAAGAAGCAACGATCCAGGCCCTGGCACCCTGGTTGGACACATTGGAAGACAAGGGGTTTGTGCTGGTTCCTATGAGTGCCATCGTGCATCGCCGTTTCCCGGAAGTAACACGGGTGGCAAAATCCACTAAAAACTGACCACCCCAAGACGCATATTATCACCTTGGAATATCGGCAATTAGTTGCTACTGATTCCGATCTGTTTCGGCGCTTGCCGTGTCGATCCCACCAGGAGGGATAAGCCGCGCATTATGGATGACGCCATTCCGGCCCTCAATGTCCAAGGCATGACGAAAAGCTTCGGGAGCCATCTGGTCCTGAAGGGGATCGACCTGACGGCGCATACCGGGGATGTCATTTCCATCATCGGGTCTTCCGGCTCTGGCAAGAGTACGTTCCTGCGCTGCATCAATCTTCTGGAAATGCCCGATGCGGGCACCGTCGCCGTGCATGGGGAAACCATTTCCATGAAACCCGCTAAGCTCGGCGGGCAGGAACCGGCGGCCAATGGCAACGAGAACCCGACCTCTGCGCCGTCGGGCACCTTCCAGACCGGGCGCGGCCTGCTGAACAT
>JBMYUJ010000104.1:0-8788 GCA_049605255.1 Magnetospiraceae bacterium | reverse complement strand
TGGCCACGCTGCCGCTGTGGCTGCTGATCGCCGAGGGCGGGCTGCGCCTGGCGCTGAAGCTGGCCGGGAAGCCCTACAGCGGCGTGGAGACGCGCGCCTGGCTCGCCGACGTCCAGCAGGGCATCCAGCCGATCCTGGGTGCCAAGACGATAGGAATAGATATCGTCGATGATGGTTTCCAACTGCTCGACCGCGCCCGCATCCGCGCCGCTGATGGTGAGCCCGCGTACGTCCTTGATTTCTGCCACCATGGGTTATTCTTTCCCGGATGTGAAAGCCGCCTCTGACGCCGATGGTACCGCAGCCGGGCGCAACTTTAAACGACACTGACACCGGAAATCAGATCGTTGGATAAACCCATAATGAATATGGTATCTATACGGGTATTCACAGAGGAATACCCAACGGGACAAGCTGGAGCGCCATAGGTGACGCTGAAAAAGGCCGTGCTGGGAATCGCCAGCTTCATTGTACTTGTCTTGGTAGTGGTGGTGGCGATACCCGAGACGCCTGTCTCCGGGCGGCCAGAGTCCGCCCCTATGCGGGTGAGTGTGTTACCGGATATCGAACCTTCGGAAATAACCGCGCGTTTCTCCCCCTTGCTCGATCACCTATCGCGAGAGACCGGCCTGCCCATGCAGATGGTGGCGGCGGAAAACTATCAGGATATCTTGCGGCTATTCGCTGCCCAAGAGATTGATCTGGCCTTTTTTGGCGGCCTTACCTTCGTGATCGCCAACAAGAATTTCGGGGCAGAGCCGTTGGTGATGCGGGATATCGACACCCGGTTTACCTCTTATTTCCTGGTCAGCGCGGAGGGGCATCTTCGCCATTGCCAAAACCTGCGATGCCCGGATTTGGCGGGTAAGGTCTTTTCCTTCGGATCACAACTTTCGACCTCCGGTCATCTCATGCCCCGCCACTTCCTGAAATCCGACTTACAGATCATCCCCGAGGACTATTTTGGCACGGTACGCCACGCCAAAACCCATGATCAAACCGCGTTGGATGTGCTGGCGGGCCGGGCCGATGTGGGGGTCGTCAACGGTGAGATTTACCGCCGGATTGTCGCGGAAGGGCAAATCAAAGACGGGGCGTTGCGGATCATTTGGGAAACGCCGCCCTATCCCGACTATGTGTGGGCGGTCCAGGAAGGATTGAGTACGGCGGAAAAAATCCGCCTGCGCGATGCCTTTTTGAAACTGGACCAAATCCGCGAACCGGATGCGACGATGCTGGACAATCTGGGCGCCGGTGCGTTTCTCCCCGCTGGGATCGAGGAATATCTTCCTCTTCGGCGCATTGCGGAAAGCCTGGACCTGATGGCAGGTGCACCATGATGGCAATCCCGCAGGCGGTGGATTGGCCGAAGGAGATTCGACGGACCCTGATCCTTCAGGCAACACTCATCGGTCTTCTCGCCGCCACGGTCGCCGTTTTTATTTTATCCAGCTATTACGCCAGCGAACGAGCCCTGGACCGGATCAACACCTATCACTTGGCCAGTGCCCATCTCAGCGCCGACGCACGGGCGAAAACCCATTCGCTCCTGGATCTCCGGCAGCACGCTCGGATGGCACATGATGCGGCCGGTGCATCGCCCGACGAGGACAATTGGAATAACGCCTTCCCCAACGCTGATTTTTATATTCTCACCGACCAGATCAGCGGGATCTTGGACCTGCAGGCGATCTACGCCGGTGAAAGGTTCGAATTTTTGACGGAAAAGGTGGGCCAGCAGCTTGCCGCCCTCGATGCCCTTCGGCGTCATCCGATATCGGCAACGGGCGCGGCTGATCCGGCGACTCCCCTTCTAAAGTCCTTACAAGTGACGCTAATGCAACTGGAACGCTTGCATGTTTTCTCCCATGACGCACTTTCAGCCGACTATGCTGCGGATCGAGGCCGGCGGCTATATGTCCTCTTTGGCTTGTCGTTCGGGGGGGTATTGATCGGGTATTTCATCATGCGCCGCGGTCTCGCCGCGGCTGCAGCCGTCATCCGCCAACAGGTGGAAACCCAAGAAGCCCTTAAGATAAGCGAGGAACAATTGCGCGGCGCGCTGGTGGACGCAGAGCGAGCCAATCAGGCCAAAACCGAATTTCTCGCCACCATGAGCCATGAATTGCGCACGCCGCTCAACGCCATCATCGGCTTTTCCGATCTGATCAAAAACCAACTATTCGGCGCCCTGGGGTCTGACAAGTATCGCGAATACGCCCATGATATCGGCACCAGCAGCAAATTATTGTTGGATCTCATCAACGATATTCTTGATCTTTCCGCTGTTGAGGCCGGGAAAAAACACTTGGTGATCGAAGACCTGGATGTCGACGGCATCATCACCGATTGCCAACGGATCGTTGAACATGGGATCGCGAAAAAAAGCATCCGCTTCACCCGGCAGGTGCCAAAGAACGTGCCGCCCTTGCAGGCCGATTTGCGCGCCATAAAACAGATTTTATTCAATTTGCTGTCCAACGCCGTGAAATACACCCCTGAACAGGGCGAAATTTCCGTGCATGTCTCCCTGCGCGATGGCCGCCATGAGTTTACCGTCGCCGATACGGGGGTGGGCATTCCCGCCGATAAGCTACCCCATATTCTCGACCCCTTCGTGACCGCGGATTACGATCCCTACAAGGCACAAGAGGGCAGCGGCCTCGGTCTGGCGATCGTGAAATCCCTGGTTGACCTCCATGATGGGGAACTTCAGATCGACAGCGACGTGGGGCGCGGCACCCGCATCACGATTTCCCTGCCCAGCCAACAATCGACGCCCCCTCTCGACGCGGTGGAAAGTTAATTTGGGCGAGAGCGCGATCAGAATACGTTCGGCCGTCAACTCATAAATCTGGTGTAAATGGCAAACACGAAAACGCCAACGCAGAATAACAGCATCGGCATCGCGGAAATGCGCGCGGACGGTGCCATCGTCCTGCAGCTACGCGCGACCACAATGGACGAGGGCGTGGAGGGCGCCGTAGGGGACGGCATGTTGATCTACACGCCAGACAGCGACGGCTATGCCGACCTGCTCGATCATCTTGGTGGCTTGGCCCCGAACGAGACCAAACCTGTCCCGCCCTGGCCGACGCCACCAAAAACAGAGTAGGTCTGGCTGGTTTGTCTCAAGTGTTGGGTCTCGGTCACATACCCATAAAGGAGATGAAGATGGTCGGAGGAAATTTGCTTTCCCGCGATGCGTAAGGCAGAGGAAACCTGGTTGGTTTTCAAGGCGTTGCGGCGCTGCGGGCGGGCAAATTTCCCCGATCTGGCGGACGCGGAAAACACGGCCATGGGCATCGTCGCCGTCCGCATCCGGGGGACCCCCCCCGCAGGTCGGGCGGCTTCTATCCCCTGATTGCATTTTTTGCGCCATTTTTACCTGATTTATGGGTATGTGGCCTCAGCATTCTCAGCGAAACTGTGTGCGGTTTCGCGGTTCGAAAATGCGTGAATACAATACTTTAGAGGAGGTCCGGCGACTCAGATATCGTCGAACATGCGCTAGATTATGGCGTTCTGAACTTTTACTGCCCGCGTGGCGGGGAAGCGGGCGGTAATCTGGGTGCCGCGCCCTTTCTCGCTATCGATGATCAGGCTGCCTTTATGCATTTTAACGAATTTCTCCGTCAAAGAGAGCCCGAGGCCGGTCCCGTCATGGGGGCGGGCGTGGCTGCTATCGGTTTGTACGAAGGGTTTGAGGGCCTTGGTAATCTCCTCCCGGGTCATGCCGATCCCCGTATCGGCGACAATAAGATCCAGCCCGCCGGTCGGCGCGGCGCCCACGCGGACGGTGACCTGTCCCCCGCTATCGGTAAATTTGACCGCGTTGGAGAGTAAATTATTGACCATGCGGACGACTATTTTTTCATCGCCGCGCAGATGCGGCAGGTCCGGATCGATCTCAATGCTCAGATCGATACCAAGGGATTGCGCCTGGGGCTGGATCAACCGCGCGGTCGCTTCAACCTGCTTGCCAAGATCGAAGACCTTTTCATGCAGATCAAACTTTCCGGCTTCCGCTTTTGACAGATCCAGAAGATCGTTGATCAGATTGAGGAGAAACAGGCCACTTTGATGAATATCGACCACATATTCGTCATAATGGTCATTGCCTAACGGACCAAAAAGCTTGGTTTGCATCAGCTCGGAAAATCCGATGATGGCGTTCAGCGGGGTTCGCAGATCGTGGCTGACATTGGCTAAGAACCTCGATTTATGCGCATTTGCCTGTTCGGCTTCATGCATCGCATGAACCAACGCCGCCTCCGTGCGTTTCAGGTCTGTGATATCCTGCATGGCGACCACCGAGGTATCCTCGCTGATCGTTACCATCTGGAACACCACATTCCGGGTATCGCCGTTCTTGCATTTCAGGCGCCATTGCTGCGGGGCGATTTCGGCCAGCGTGGCAGCACGGCGGGTTTTCTTCCCGTTTCGCGCAAAGACCGCCTGCATTTCCTGATCGGGGAAAATCTGCCCCCACCAATCGCCAACGGCCTGGGCATCCGCCACACGCCAGCCAAACAAAGCCGTGAACCTACCGTTGAGCAGGGTCACCGTCCCCTGACCATCGGTGATCGCCATGGGCACTGGCCCATCTTCGACGATACGCCGGAAGGATTCCCGGGATTCCAACAGCGCCCGTTCGGCCTCCTTGCGCTGCGTGATATCCATAAATGTCACCACGACGCCCCGCAGCACCCCCTCCCGCTTGATCGGGTAAGACCAATATTCCACGGGGAAAGCGGTGCCGTCCTGGCGCCAGAAAACCTCCTGGTCGCTATACACCCCTTCGCCGCTGGAAGCGGTCAATTGAAACTGGCAATCTGCCTCCGGCAACGGCGATCCGTCCGCGTGGGAATGATGGATCAACGCATGCATATGTTGCCCGATGAGTTGATCTTCGGCGTGATAGCCCAACGCTGTCAGGCAGGCCGGATTGCAGAAATAGCAGCGCCCTTGCGCATCCAGCCCAAAAATCGCCTCCGCCGTTGAGGACAGCAATAGATTGATATTGTCGCGACTTTCCCGAAGGGCTTTGGAAACCGCGTTGCGCGCGAGGTTCTCGCCGATATCCGCCGCGACCTTATCCAGCAACAACCGTTCCTGTTCCAGGAAGGGGCCATGATCGCGGGCCGGAAGTTGCTCCAAATAAGCGACTTCGACCGCGCCGCCAGGCTTGCCATCGATTAAGATTGGGCTGGTCAGGCGCCAGGGCGTTTCGCGGAAATTCGCCGTATAAATGCTATGTTTCTCGGCGGTGACGCGGGCACAGGCCGCCGCAGGATGGGAAAACCCTTGCGGCAGCGCCTCTGCGATCGCCAAAAACGTCTCGCCCAAAGAAGCCTCCGACCCTTTCAGAATTTCCGACACCGTATAGAGACAGCCGATTTCCTTCACCCGCTTGCCGAGGTCTTGGGTCCGTTCCGCGACCTGAATGCGCAGTTCCTTCATGGCGCGTCGGCGTTCGAACACCCGGCCGATCTGGGTACCGATCTGCCCCAAAATGGGAAGCGGCAGGGGGACCTCGTGAACCGGCGCGTCAGAGAAGAACTCCAAAACCGCTACCACATCGTCGCGAATCAAAACCGGGAAGGCAAAGGCGGAAACGATCCCGGCGTCTCGCGCGGCCTCGTAGCGCAGAAATTCTTGCTCGGCGCCAATATCCGCGATCCAATCGGCTTTCTTGTTGGCGTACACCTCGCCGGGTAACCCCACCCCGGGCACGAAGGGGGTTGTTTCCGTCGCCTGGCGGAAGGCTTGGTACCGGGGTTCGTCGGCAAAATGCCAAACCGCCGAGGAATAGAGTTCTCCTTGTTCATTTTCCGCGAAAAAACAATGGCCGACCGGCCAATCTGTATAGGCGCAAATCTCATCCAAACACATTTGCAGGGCCTGGGAGGGTTCGTTGGCCTCATTGGCGGTCACGGCAATGTGCTGCAGCAGGGCAATGGTGCGCTGATTCTCAAGAAGATCCGCCTCGGCGGCTTTGCGCCGGGCATAGGTGGATGCCAAAAACCAGATCCCAACGGTCATGGCGGCATAGACCGGCGCCAAAAAGATCAAGACATGGCGCAGAATCCTTTTTCCCAAAACGATGCGGTGACCGTTCGGGACATGGGAAACAACCTTCCAAAAGTACTCCCGCGGGGCGATTTCCGTCATGCTCGCCCCGAAAGCCTCCGAAGATCCGGTGCTGGACCTTTCCCCGGATTGGAGCGGATAGACCGTGGCGAAGGTGAACAGCCCGCTTTCCGAGGTAAACTGGCCCGAATCAGTGGCGAGAATGGTTTGCCATGCCACCGAAAATTCCGTTGCAAAGCTATCCTCCCGTCCGCGCATGAAAGCCCATTCCTTTTCAGGTGCCGGGCCGTGCAGCCAATACCCGTCGGCATTGAGAATCATGCCCTGGCCGACGAGGGGGGAGGTGAGGAAGGAAAATTGATGCAGCATCTGCTGGGCCAGATAGTTGAACAGCAAGACGCCACGTTTGACTCCGAATTGGTCGTAAATGGGGGTGCCAATACGAATCATCGGCTTAAAGGGCTCTTCGATCTTGCCATGTTCGATGTTGAGATCCAGGGGCGACACGAAGATTTCACCCAGCTCTAACTTAAAGGCGTCTTCGAAGTAGTATCGTTTGGCTTTGTTTTGTAGTTCCCCATCGGGGGTGATCGCGGCAGCATCTTCCGTGCGGTTGACACGGACCACCTCCATGCCCTTGGCATCTAGAAAGCGGACCTGATCGAAATATCGCTTCTCCGCCACAAAGGTTTTGAAATCCCGGGCCAACACTGCCTTTTCCGGATCCGAGAGGGGGCCGTACATGGACAGGAAGATCTGATGTTCACTGAGAATCAAAAGATCCGTCACCAAGTCTGTGAGCTGACGGGACATGGCCCGCGCGCCCACATCCACTATGACCGCATCCCGTGTCGCGATGGCCTTAATGGATTGGGTGACTTCCGCGTATATGTAGGCGCCGGCAAGAACAGCGACGGCCGCAGACATCGGCAGAAAAATTTTTAGAAATGACCGCGTTCGGGGTGCCATTGCCGATCACCTATCAGGGGCAAACGCGTTCTGATCTGTTCCAGAGGAAGCCTTGGGGATGATCAAAATGTTTACCCAACTATTCTACGCCCCAACCGAGCGATACTATAATTTGAAAATTTACAATTTTCTAACAAGCTCAGATGGTTGACCCCGGTTAGGGGGGAGGCCTTCTCCATTTTCTAGGCCCTGTTCTTGCCTTGAACAACAAGCGGCAAAGGTAAAGGACATGTCGCCAGCCCATATAACCGCTTATTTTTTATGGTTAATTACGAAGGCGCACCGATAGATTCCCCTCATGACTTGATAACCCTTTGCGGTTTATCGGGTCAATGGTCGCTGACGGTGGGCAAGCGGGGGTAACTTTGTTGGGGCCTCGATCAGGGGGCCGTGGCGGGCAGGTTTCACCTGCCAATCCCAGCGATTCCCTCGGCGTTATGGGGCGTCGGCGGGAAATCTCAATAGGTCATTATCATCGCAGGTTGGTATTCGGCAGGCGCCCGTTAAACAGGAATCGGAGGAGCCAGATTTTTTCCACAAGAAAAAGGTGCAGGAGGAGGCCGATAGCGATCGTTGAAAAACTGATGGCGAAGAATATCAACCACGTCATACCCGCATCTGGAAAAACAAAGCTAGATACCGCATAGATTAGAAGATAGTGAAAAAAATAAATTGTATAGATGCTTTTGGAAAACAATGTGCCGATGGAATTCTTTTTCGCGGCAAATGTTCTAAAGACCCAGAGTAATGCGAAAATAAAGGTGCAGGTAATGACTGTATTCAGTGCTGTGTCCAAGAGGCTGTCATACAGATACGGATCCGAAAGACCGTAATATTTCAGGGCGAAGCTGATAAACATCCCCCCAATCAACAGGGGGGATAACCGGTGACAACTTTCCCATAAAACCGGTCGAGAGAAACAAATCAGCCCCAATAGGAAAAACGGGAAATAGCGCAAGGTTGCGACAAATATCCAATTGTCCTCCAAGCGCCAGAGAAGGGGTAAGTTCGGTATCTGGTCAACTGCCTGATGCAGGATCACCGCGATGAAAACCATAGCGGCGGTCAGCAGAACCGGATGCAGGGCGGCGGGAACCCGAGGCTCCCAGCTATCCATCCAAGAACCGGCGGCCCGCCCCTGCAAGATCCGCAAGAGGGGAATAGCCGCCAGCACATAAAAATACAAGGTGACGAGAAACCAAAGATGCAGATGCCATACTCCTGGTCCTTGCACGGCATCTGGCGCGGTAAACGTTTGCCAGTTTGCGCCGAGTAGCCCAACATCGTCGCCGTTGCCATGGTGCCGGAAGACCAGCCAAATGGCTATCGGATTCAAGAGCATGCAGCCGCTGAAGAAGGGCACGAGAAGGGCCAGGCTCCGGCGGGATAGAAAGACGGAAACCCCGAAACGCTCGATAAACAATCCTGCGAGATAAGCGGAAACCACAAAGAACGCCGCCATGCGAAAATAGCGCGAAGCGTAGGAAAAGCCTTCTAATACACCAAAATCACCGAGTGTGGTGGTGTGGACGAAGATGCCAAACAGCATGCAGAACACCCGCAAGGCGTCGACATAATGCAAGCGTTCCATCACAGCCCCACATCCCTTCCGGCTTCCAATCCATCTCCTTGTGAAGCCGCGAACCAACGGTATTCACCAGGGAAAATCGCCTCGGCGGGTTGTAGGTGATTCCTGATTGAGAGGAAATCGAAATTATTGTCCTTT
>JBMYUJ010000103.1:0-8932 GCA_049605255.1 Magnetospiraceae bacterium | reverse complement strand
GCGGCGATTAACAAAATTGGACCCGGAGTACAGCGCCTATTTCTATAATCTAGGGCTGTTTTATAAAACCCGGGGCCGCTTTCAGGACGGCATGGCGGTCAACCAACAGGCGGTGGCCCTGTCGACGGAAACCGTCGAGGCCTATGAATGGAACCTGGGCATCTGCGCCACCGGTGCGGGGGCGGGAGAGGTCGCCCTCGCGGTCTGGCAACGCATGGGGCAAAAAATCGCCCCAGGGCGTTTCGGCTTGCCGGAGGGCCGTTACCCTTCCTGCAAGGTGCGGTTGGCCGAACGCCCGCTTGCCGAACGGGATGCCGCCACGGACAGCCCCGGGCGGGAAGAAACCATTTGGATCGAACGTCTGAGCCCCTGCCATGGCATTGTTCGCAGTGTTCTCTACGAAGACCTGGGCGTGGATTACGGGGATGTGGTGCTGTTCGATGGTGCACCGATTACCTATCATAAATATGGCGATACCCAGATCCCCGTGCATCCGCACTTGGCGACTTTGCTGCGCAATGATTTTGCCTTCTATGATTTTTCCGCGACCCAAGCAGAAGCGGGCAATGTGGATGCGCTCAACAAAGCTCTGGATGGGGACGCGGTTGTTTACGTCCATTCGGAAAATATGACGTTCCTGTGCAAAACCTGTTGGCGGGACCCCAAGACGGACCATGAACGCCATGAGTCCGAGGAAAAACATGTGGTGCGGGGCCGCATCGCCGTGCCGCCCGAAATCTCGGCCGCGCATTTTCTTCGCCTATTGGACGCGGCAGTGACCGAGGCGGAAAATTGCCAGCTCTATGCACCAGACCTCTGCGCGGCGGCGGGAGACCCCAAACGTGCGGCGGTCGCCCAGCGCCGGTTCGACATTCTGCGGGGCAACAGGAGTTAGCGGAAAAAATACTGGGCGCCATCCTGGAATTGGACGCCGTAATGGGGCGAATCGCGCCGCACCACCTCCACCTTGAACGGTGGCAAGCCGTTTACATGCAAGATGACCTCGTCGGGAATTTCCCCCGTGGGGTCTTGGGTAAGAGCAAGGCGTGCACCCCCGGCGGATACATCCTCCACCTTGCAAGGGATAATTTCCGCTGCCGTGATCAGGCTGGCATCCTCCCCGATCATCCAGCGGGGGAAGGCGCGGCGGTTTTCCGTCGGTTTCTCGGTCATGATGCCCCCGCAGACAGATCCAGAATAATTTCCCGCGCGGTTTCGCCACCCTTCACGAGCCCCACCGACTGCCCGGCCATCACCGAGCCGCTTTCCACATCGCCATTGACCACGGCACGGCGCAACCGGCCCGCCCAGAAATGTTCGATATGCTGTTGCGCGCCGGACGCATCCAAATGCCCCGCATCCATCTGCGCCACCAGATCGCGCTGCAACTCCATGAAATCCACCTGCGCCTGGTTGGCAATGGCCCGCACCGGTGGCACCCGCAAACGTTTATCGATGCTGGGCGGCACGATGGCATCCTTGGACGGCGCCCGTGCCAGCACTTTCTTGAAGTTCTCATGGGCCGGGGATTCCGCGCAGGCGGCAAAGCGGGTGCCCACCTGGCAGCCCGAGGCCCCGGCCACCAGGCAAGAGCGCACCCCTTCCGGCGTGCCAATCCCCCCGGCGACGAAGACGGGAACCTCCGTGATATGATTGGCGATCTCCTGGCAGAGCACCAGGGTGGAAACCGGGCCCACATGGCCCCCGGCCTCCCGCCCTTCGATAATCAGCGCATCCACCCCCGTGCGCACCAGCCGCTTGGCGATGGCGAGGGAGGGCGCGAAAGCGAAGACCCGTTTGCCGGAGTCCTTGAGGGCGGATAGCGCGTCCTTCGGCGGCAGCCCGCCGCCCACCACCACATAGCCCGCATCGGAGTCGACACAGAGAGCCAGCAAATCACCGAATTGGGGATGCAAGGTAATGATGTTCAAACCGAAAGGTCGGTCTGTGAGAGTCCGCGCCTCTTCGATCTCCGCCGCGAAATCCTTTGGCGGCATGGCCGCCGCGGCCAGCACACCGAACCCGCCGCCATTGGAAATGGCCGATACCAGCCCGGCATCGGAAACCCAAGCCATGGCGCCGCCCATAATGGCCGTCTCCGCGCCCAGAAATGCCTTGCCCCGCGCCCAGCGCCGTTGCACAGCCTCGGCGATGTCGGATTCTTCTGTTCCCTCGCTCACCTTCCGTTCACCCCTTGATTTTTGACGGCGATTCATCCTACCTGAAGAACCGCAATTGGCAAACCGGACAGGGCGAGAACGCAGAACCATGCTGAAGACAATTGGATTTTTGGGGGCTTTGGCCCTGGTGCCCCTATCGGCGCTGGCCGCCGATCACGCGCATCAACACGATACGCCCTATGCGGGAGAGCAAAACCGCGGCATCAAGACCCTGTCGGCACAGGATGTGGATGACCTGACGAACGGGCGGGGATGGGGCTTGGCGAAAGCAGCGGAACTCAATGGGGTGCCCGGCCCGGCGCATTTGCTGGAACTTTCCGGGGACATCCCGCTCACGCCGGAACAGGTCGACCAGATATCCGCTTTGTTTGACGAGATGCAGGCCAACGCGATCCCGCTGGGGGAACGGCTGGTGACATTGGAGCGCCAATTGAACCAAGCTTTTGCTACTGGAAAAGCGGACGAACAGCAACTTAAGGCCATGCTGGACCGCATCGCCACAACCCGAAGCGCGCTGCGTTTCGTGCATCTATCCGCCCACTTACGCACGCCGGAAATTCTCACCCCCGCCCAAATCGCCCGATATAATCAACTGCGGGGCTATGTGGAGAACGACGATCCCTGCGCCAATCCCCCCCCGGGGCACGACCCGGCGCTGTGGCGCCGACATAATAATTGCGAGTAACCGGGGTCAATCAGCGTTTGACACTTTTTTCGATATATTCGATGACCTGACCGGCGATATTGCGACCGGTGGCGGTTTCCACCCCTTCCAAACCGGGCGAGGAATTGACCTCCAGCACCTTTGGGCCTTCGTTGGACCGCAGCAGATCCACCCCTGCGAACCGCAGACCGAGGGTTTTCGCGGCGCGCACGGCGGCGGCCCGCTCTTCGGACGAAATCTTGACCTTGGTCGCCTTGCCGCCCTGATGCAGGTTGGACCGGAATTCCCCTTCCTCTGCCTGGCGCTTCATGGCGGCGACCACCTTGTTGCCGATCACGATGCAGCGGATATCGGCGCCCTTGGATTCGGCCACAAATTCCTGCACCAGGATATTCGCCTTCAACCCCCGAAAGGCCTGAATCACCGATTCAGCGGCTTTCTGCGTTTCCGCCAGCACCACGCCGCGCCCTTGGGTGCCTTCCAGCAGTTTCAGCACCAGCGGCGCCTTGCCGACGGATTTCAGCATATCGCGCACATCGGATGGGGAATGGGCGAAGCCGGTCACCGGCATGCCGATCCCGGCCCGGGCCAAAAGCTGATGGGCGAACAGCTTATCGCGGGACCGGCCGATGGCCTCTGCGGAATTCAGGGTATAGGTGCCCATCATCTCGAACTGCCGCACAATAGCCATGCCATAGAATGTGATGGAGGCGCCGATACGGGGGATCACCGCGTCGTAACTGGGCAGGGATTCCCCCTGATAATGGATATCCGGCTTGGCGGAGGTGATGTTCATATAGATCCGGGTGGTATTGATCACATCCAGGCTATGCCCCCGGCTGACCGCCGCATCCACCAGGCGGGAGGTGGAATAATTCTCCGGCTCGCGGCTGAGCAGGGCGATGCGCAGCTTGCGCTTGCCAACGTCTTCCGCCGCCACCTCATCATAGAGCGCCGTGGACATCTCCCCGTAAATCATCGACCGGTCGGGGTCGATGATCAGCCGCCCGGTCATGGCCGAGCGGCCCACCAGCATGCGGTATTGCATATCTTCCCGGTTGGTCAGGGAAATCTCGATGGGCCATTCCTGCCCCGCCAGATGCAGCGGGGTGCGGATGATATAGCGTTCTTCGCTTTCCCCGTTGGAACTGGTGATCACGCGCTTGTCCACCACCTGGGCATCGCCGCGGATGGCAATATCCGGGCGCTCAGGGAGCGGATGCACGACAAAGCGCACCCGAGTGGTGCCATCCTTGTCGTAGGGTTCGATTTCCACCGCATGCAGGGAGGAGGTTTTCGCCCCCGTATCGAACTTGGCCTTGAGCGCCAACAGGCCCAGTTCTGGCATGGCCACCCATTCGTCCCAGCCGACAACGAGGGATTGGTATTTCATCACCATGAATCATTTCCGAAAAGGTTGACCGATAAAAGCGGGGGGAGGGGAACTTAACAGAGCCGCGCGGAATGCAAAGCGGTTTTAACGCTGCCGCCAAAATGTCATAAGGCGGTGTCGGCGCTACCGCCCGGGGGCAGCGGAAAGCGGAGGCGAACGGAGGTGCCGGTAAATTTCTCGGAGGTGACGCTCAAGGTGCCGCCATGCAGTTGCATGATTTGGCTGGTCAGAGACAATCCCAACCCCGTGCCTTCCAAGCGGCGCACATAGGCCCGCTCGCGGGCCCGACCGAAGGGTTCCAGGGCCAAGGCCAATTCCTTGGCATCCATGCCGACCCCGGTATCAGTCACGATGATTTCCACGGAGGTTTCGCGCAGCCGGGTCTGTAATCGGACCTCGCCCAATTTAGTAAACTTCACCGCATTGCCGATGACATTGAACAAGGCCTGCTTCACCCGGATGGGATCGCCATCGATCTGCGGCAGTTCTTCCATGGCATCGACAATTTGGATATCCCGCTCAACGGCGGAGAATTGCAACAGTTCCAAGACCTGCCGGGCCAAACCGGTGAGCGACAGATATTCCTTATCCAGCTCCATCCGACCCGCCTCGATCTTCGCCAAATCGAGAATCTGGTTGATGGTCTCCAACAGATGCCGCCCGCTCTTGCTGATCAGCTCTGTATATTCCTGATATTTTTCCGGCATTTCCCCGAAAACATTGGCGTGCATGAGTTCCGCAAACCCGATCACTGCATTGAGGGGTGTTCTCAACTCATGGCTCATATTGGCCAGGAACTCTGATTTGGCTTTCGAGGCCGCTTCCGCGGAAACCTTCGCCTGTTCCAGCTGCGCTTCGATCCGCTTCAATTCGCTAAGATCAACCAGGATGCAATAGACCTGCGGTTCCCTGCGACGATCCCCAATCAACACATGGCTGGAAAATACCGGCACCGGCGACCCATCCGCCCGGCGCAGCAGGACTTCCGTAGACGGTGGGGCGCTGCCCCCGTCAAACCATTGGCTGAAGGCATAGACCATGGCCCCCCTGGACTCATCCAGCAAAATCAAATCGTCCATTGTCTGGCCGAGGGCGGCGCTGGCCTCATACCCGAACAGGGTTTCGCTGGCCTTGTTCCAATAAATCGCCCGCCGGTCGCGATCATACCCCTGCACCGCAATGGCATCGGTACGCTCGAAGATTTTTCGGAACCTTGCCTCGCTTTCCAGAAGCGCCTTTTCGGCGTCTTTCAGGTCGGAAATATCCAATGCGGAGCCCACAAGGCAAACCTCGCCATCCAAAATTTCTCGGCGGGCATAAAACACGTAAGGGATCTCGACGCCATCCTTGCGGCGCAGCTTCAGTTCAACCGTCGATTCACCTTTTTCCATGGCGAGCGCGATGCCCCTGCCGGCGCCTTTACGGTCCTCTTCGGCCATGAATTCCGCCGGGTGCATATTCACGAACTCCGCGCTGGAATACCCGGTTAGTTCCTCTGTCCGACGGCTCCATTTCTTGAAGCGGCCGTCGGGGGTGAACACGACAAACAGGCCCGGAATGGTATCGAAAATGGCGTCAACGAACTCTTTTTGCCGGGCCCGCTCCGCCTCCAGCATCTTCCGATCCGTAATATCCCGCACCAGGCAGAGCACATCCAAGGGGCTGCTCTGCGCCATACGCGCTTCGAAATGCTGATCTTTTCCGTCAATGGTATAGCTGTATTCAAAAACGGAGATATCCCCCGTTTCCAAGGTTATTGCCAGATACTCCCGGGCGATTGCGGCGATCTCGGGGGGCAGGGAGTCTTCTAGGCTAGACCCAAGAAACTGTTCTGGCGGCAAGAGCGGCTTGGATTCCTTGGCACCGGAAAAAGACGTGAACCGTCCGGTGGAATCGACACCGAAAATCATGTCCGGCATGGCTTCCAGCAAGGCGGTATTGCGGCGCAAAATTTCTTCCGAATGCTTGCGGCTGGTCACTTCCTGGACAGTGCCTTCGTAGTACAGGGTCGTGCCTTCTGCGTCGCGGACAACGCGGGCTGTTTCGGCAATCCAGATCCGCTCCCGGGTTTTATGGCGGTAGATCTCTGATTCGAAATCCTCCACCGTGCCATCGCGCTCCAACCTTTCCTTGAACTCGGTCCGGCGGCTTGGATCCACATACCATTCCTTGGAGATATCGTGCACGGATGCCAGCATCTCGGCCTCGGAATCGTACCCATTGAGCTTCACCAAGGCGGGATTGGCGCGGAGTTGGTGCCCATCCGGCGTTGTTCGATATACCCCCAGCGGAATGGCCGCGAAAAACTCATCGTATTTCCGTTTTTCAACCGAGAGTGCTTCCTGCGCCGCCATCAGATCGGATACATCGACGGCAGAGCCCAGGATGGTGGACGGGGTGCCTTCGTCACCCGGAACCGCGATGGCGGATTCCTTCATCCATTTGATGGACCCATCCCGGCAACGGATGCGATAGGTGAAATCATCCACACGGCCTTTTTCGAGCAATTGCGCGATGAAGGCATGCCGCTCTGTGGGGTCCACGAAGATTTGCTGTCCAATATTTTGGATGGCATCAATCAGCTCTTGCGGGCTGGCATACCCGACCTGCGCCGCCGCCGCCCGATTAACCCGCAAAAGCCGACCATCCACCGTCGAGTGATAAATCCCGATCCGAGTGGTTTCAAAAAACTTGGTCGCAAGGTCGAAGGAGTCGGCCAAAATAAACCCGATGGTAAACACGGAGTCGGGGCGGAGTATGGATAACTCCCAAGGGAAAATCTAGACAATCACCTGAATTCCATAGGGTTAAGCGTATTGTTTTGAGTTATTTCACTGGCGAGTTGCACTGGATGAACCACAAATATGTTTGTAACGAATTGTTTTAAATAAGGTTTTATTCTTCAGCATCATTCTGTGACCAATGCCGTGACACTTGGGTAATCCACTTTTCCCGTACCGAGAATCGGCACCGACTCCACCGGCTTCACGGTTTTTGGCACCGCGAGTTCCGGCAGGCCTTTCTCCTTGGCGGCTTGCAGGAGCGCCTCGCGGGTCGCGTCTTCCCGGTCGGTCACCAGCACCAGTTGCTCGCCTTTCTTGGGATCGGGGATCGCCACCACCGCATGGGCATTGTCGGGCCACAAAGCGCCCGCGAGGGCTTCAACAGCGGTCAGGCTGACCATTTCCCCGGCGATTTTGGCAAACCGTTTGGCCCGCCCCTTGATGGTCACAAAGCCGAAATCATCCACCGCCACGATATCGCCGGTGTCGTACCACCCCTCCGGCGGCGGTTGCAGCACCCCCGGGTTGTCGGCCTTCAGGTAGCCACGCATCACGTTGGGCCCTGTCACCGAGAGGCGGGCGCCGTCGGTCACGCCCGGCACCGGGTCCATCCGGGTGTCGATCCCGGGCAGGAAGCGCCCCACCGTTCCCGCCTTGAAATGCATGGCCGTGTTGACCGCCAACACCGGTGCCGTTTCCGTGGCGCCATAGCCTTCCAGGATGCGCACGCCAAAGGTATCCGACCATTGGCGCCGGGTTTCTTCCCGCACCCGTTCCGCCCCGGCGAACACATAGCGCAGCGCATAGAAATCATAGGGATGGGCCACCCGGGCATAACCGGTCAGGAAGGTATCGGTGCCGAACAGAATGGTCGCGTTGGTATCATAGACCAGGGCCGGAATGATCCGGTAATGCAGGGGCGAGGGATACATAAAGATACGGATGCCGGACAGCACCGGCAGCAGAGTCCCGCCTGTAAGCCCAAAGGAATGGAACACGGGCAGCGCGTTAAACACCGTATCGGTGGGATTGAAATCGATCCGCGCCGCCAGTTGATACCGGTTCGCCAACAGATTGCGATGGCTGAGGGAGACCCCCTTCGGCTGGCCCTCCGACCCGCTGGTAAACAGGATCACCGCCCCATCGCGCGCCGCCGTTTCTGGCGCGCCCACCGCGCCGCGATGAATTCGTTCGGCGAACGGATACCGCAGCGCCCCGTAAATCTTGGCAAAGGGAGAAATATCGTAGCGTTCATCTTCCAGATAGATAAAGGAAACATGTTCCGCCAGTTGCGCCACCAGCTCTTGCAGCCGCGCCATCATGATGAACCGGCGTGAGGTGACAACCTTGGTCACCTGCGCGGCCTGAATGGCGGCGATCATATTGGCGGAACCGGTGGAGAAATTCAGCATGGCGGGCACCCGGCCATAGGCGGAAAGCCCGAAAAACGCCACCACGGCCCCGGCGGAATTGGGCAGCATCAGCCCCACCGCCTCGCCCGGCGCTGTCTTTGCGGCCCAGCGGCGCCCCAGCACCAACGCGCCTGTAATCAAGCGTTTATAGGTGACGGGGGTTCGGTCCACATCCTCCAGCACCACCTTTTTCGGCCCGTGGATCGCTTTCGCCTCCAACAGCGCATCGAACAGGGTCCGGTCAATATCGCAGGTTTGGAAAATCAGGTCGGACATCAGGTCATAGAGCTTCTGCCCGGCCAGGGCGCGCCGCTGCCGCCCCTTGATTTCCGGATCGATGGTAAACCGGCGTGGCGGCAGGATGGTCAGCGTAATCTTGGGGAACCGGCGCAGGCGGAACTTGCCCTTGAGCCGGGAAAAGGCCGTGTATTGCGCCCCATCGATGCGGATCGGCACCAGGTCTGCCTCGGCCTTGTCGGCGATCATGCCGGGGCCTTCAT
>JBMYUJ010000102.1:0-9020 GCA_049605255.1 Magnetospiraceae bacterium | reverse complement strand
GAAAAACAAGCGAGCATTGCGCGAGCGGCCGGCCCCTGTTCGGGGCTTCTCGTGCTTCGCGCGGTGGGATTTTTTTTTGCCCTCGCCGTCTATTTATCCCTCTGCTTCTGCCTTGGCCTTGCGGTCCAGGCGCTTGCGCTCGTGGGGATCCAAAATCCGTTTGCGAAGGCGCAGGGATTCGGGAGTGATTTCCACCTGCTCGTCATCGTCGATATAGGCGATGGCATATTCCAGGCTCATCAGGCGCGGTGGCGACAGGCGGATCGCATCATCCTTGCCAGAAGCCCGCACGTTGGTGAGCTGCTTGGATTTCAGTGGGTTCACTTCCAGATCCGTATCCCGGCTATGTTCGCCGATGATCATGCCCGGATACACCTTGGTCCCCGGTTCCACAAACAATTCGCCGCGTCCTTCCAGGCCTGCCAGCGCATAGGCGACCGACGCACCGGACGCATTGGAGATCAGCACCCCGTTGCGACGCCCCGGTACGGCTCCCGCATAGGGCCGGTAATCGAGGAAAATACGCGACATCACCCCGGTGCCCCGGGTTTCGGTCAGGAATTCCCCGTGATAGCCGATCAAACCCCGCGAGGGTCCGTGGAACACCAGTCGGGTCTTGCCGCCGCCAGACGGGTGCATCTCTTTCATCACCGCCTTCCGCACGCTCATGGCTTCAACCACGATGCCGGAAAAGGCCTCATCCACATCCACCTGGATTTCCTCGAACGGTTCCATCCGCGCGCCGTCTTCCTCCTTGAACAGCACCCGGGGGCGCCCGATGGTCAGCTCAAACCCTTCCCGGCGCATGGTTTCGATCAATACGCCAAGCTGCAATTCCCCGCGCCCGGCCACCTCGAAGGCGTTTTCGTCGGCGGTTTCGGTGATCCGGATCGCCACATTGCCTTCTGCCTCGCGCAGCAACCGATCGCGGATCATGCGCGACGTGACCTTAGACCCCTCCTTGCCCGCCAACGGGGAATCGTTGACCGAAAAGGTCATGGACAGGGTCGGCGGCCCTACCGGGCGGGATTTCAGCGGGGTTTCCACCTCGGGGGCGCAGATGGTGTCGGCCACCGTGGCGATCTGTAGCCCGGCGATGGCGACGATATCCCCCGCCTCGGCCCGATCCATGGGCTCGCGCTTCAAGCCGCGAAAGCCGAGAATCTTGGTCAGGCGGGCCCGTTCCACCTCCTTGCCGTCCCGGTTCAGCACCCGGGCGGGGGCGTTCACCTCCAGCACCCCGGTTTCCACCCGCCCGGTCAGGATGCGGCCCAGATAGGGATCGGATTCCAAAGTGGTGGCGAGCAGGGTAAAGGGCTTGTCCGTTTCCACCACGGGTGCGGGGACCCGGGCGACGATGGCCTCGAACAGGGGGCTGAGATCGCCCCCTGTTTCCCCTTCCTCGGCACTGGCCCAGCCATCCCGGCCAGAGGCGTAGAGCAGGGGAAAATCCAGCTGTTCATCATCGGCTTCCAGGGCGACGAACAGGTCGAAGACCTCCTCATGCACCGCTTCGATGCGGGCATCCGGCCGATCTACCTTGTTGATCACCACGATGGGGCGCAGGCCGAGTGCCAGCGCCTTGCCGGTGACGAACTTGGTCTGCGGCATGGGGCCCTCGGCTGCATCCACCAGCAACAGCACACCGTCGACCATGGAGAGAATCCGCTCCACCTCGCCGCCGAAATCGGCGTGGCCGGGGGTGTCCACAATATTGATGCGCACATCGTTCCAGGTAACCGAGGTGCATTTCGCGAGGATGGTGATGCCCCGTTCCCGCTCCAGATCGCCGGAATCCATGGCCCGTTCGGCGATCTTCTGATGGTCGCCCACGGTACCGCTTTGTCGAAACAAGGCATCCACCAGCGTCGTCTTGCCGTGGTCCACATGGGCGATGATGGCGATGTTGCGTAAGGACAAGGGGGTTTTCTCCTCAGAAACCGGGGGAATTAAAGGCGTCCTCTTAAAGGCCGCCCGACCCCTTGGCAAATGAATAAACCGCATGGGCTTGCCCCAGGGGAGCCAGCGGGTTACCTAATCGGATATTTTGCTGCAAATGGGGCCACGAAAACCCATGATAAATGCCTTTGCCAAAGCCTTTGGGCAACTTTCAGACAAACGCACCCGGGGTGTGGTTTGGAAAAGCCTGTTTGCCACCATTGTCATTTTCATCCTCCTCTTGACCATTGTCAGCACTGTGTTGGGCTCGGTGGTGGTCTCCTCCATGGCCTGGCTGGATGCCACCGCTACCGGTCTTGGGGTGGTGGCAACCCTGGTCCTCACCTGGTTTTTGTTTCCCTCGGTGGCGATCCTTGTGGTCGGCTTTCTGCTGGAAGATGTGGCGGTTGCCGTGGAGGCGCGGCACTATCCCACCGCGGGCATGCCCCGCAAACAACCATTGTGGGAAGTGGTGACCTCGGCGGCGAAATTTGCTGTGATTAGTATCCTTCTAAACATTCCGGTGCTGTTCTTCCTGTTCATCCCGCCGCTGTTTCCCTTTGTATTCTATGGGGTGAATGGCTATCTGTTTGGACGAGAATACTTTGAACTGGTGGCCCACCGCCGGGCCGATGCGAAGACTGTTCGCGCCATGCGGCGCCGGATGTTAACACGGCTTTTACCTGCAGGTGCGTTAATAGCCTTCTTGATGACCATTCCGGTCGTCAACCTCGTTGCGCCCGTGATCGGCGCCGCGGCGATGGTGCATCTGTTTCAACAGTGGCGGGCGAAAGGCTTGTTCCCCGAACTCGCCTAACCAGGGATGGAATAGGGATCGTGAATACTATGTTTCGGCGTAACCGGATGGCGGACGAAGGTGCGTCTGCCGTCGACCCCAGCGACAGCACTCAAGTAGAGGACCCCGCAGTGGACGAAAACCCGACAGCTCAAGATGACCTTACGGACGGCCTTGCGGTTGCCCGGCGTACCGGTGGCGTTCGCCCGGCGATGAGCCCGGCGGCCCGCCCGTTGGATGCCCGCTCCCCGGCTGCCATGGATATTCCGGCGCGCCGCGCCGATCCAATTCCTGCGGCGCCCAGCCCGGTATCCTCGGAAAAAACCACAGGTCGTATTCTTACCGTCGGCCCGGAAATCGAACTGGAAGGCAAAATCTCCTCCTGCGATCGCTTGATCGTGGAAGGCAAGGTGAAGGCCGAACAGTCTGAGATCAAATATATAGATGTGGCGCCCGGCGGCGGGTTCCAGGGGTCGGCCATGGTCGAAGAAGCCGATATCAGCGGCACCTTCGATGGCGATCTGGTGGCCACCACGCGGGTGACCGTGCATCCGGGTGGCCGGATCAACGGCAATGTCACCTATGGCAAAATCATCATTGAAGATGGCGGGATCGTCGTCGGCATGTTGACGACCGCCAACCCGTGAAAGCCGCCTTCGGTGTCCTGCTCCTTTGCCTAGGGCTCGCCGCCTGCGCGGGCCCAGGCGGGAGCAAAGCCCCCGTCACGCCGGTTTCTGTCACTCCGGAATCCTTGATCGGTAAATCCGACCGTGATGTGCTGGCGGATTATGGCCCGCCGCCTTTTAAACGCACGGATGGCCCCGCCGAGATCTGGCAATACCGGTCGGACCGCTGCACGCTGGATCTGTTTTTCTACACGGAAGGTGGGCGCAAGCGGGTCTCCCATCAGGAACTGCGCTATCCGGGGGGGTCGCGGGATAGGCCCGCCTGTTTGACTGCCCTGGGCACTGCCATTGCCGAGCGTGCGGCCGCAAGCAGTTAAACCGTTTTATCCTTAAAATCGCACAAGTCTCTGATCCCACAGGCGGGGCAATCGGGCTTGCGGGCCTTGCACACATAGCGCCCGTGCAGGATCAACCAATGATGCGCATGCCGCTTGAACTGTTTGGGCGTGCGTTTTTCCAGCGCCAGTTCCACGGCCAGGGGGGTTTTGCCGGGGGCGAGACCGGTGCGGTTGGATACCCGGAAAATATGGGTATCCACGGCGATGGTGGGGTCGCCAAAGGCGATGTTCAGCACCACATTGGCGGTTTTGCGGCCCACGCCGGGCAGTTTTTCCAAGGCGGCACGATCCCGCGGAACCATGCCATCATGCTCGTCGATCAATTGGCGGGAGAGGCCAATCACGTTCTTCGCCTTGGTATTGAACAAGCCAATGGTCTTGATATAGCCGCGCAGTTTTTCCTCCCCCAGCGCCATCATCTGGGCGGGGGTCTGCACCCGCTCGAAGAGCGGCCCGGTGGCCTTGTTCACCCCTTTATCCGTCGCCTGGGCAGACAGCACCACGGCGACCAACAGGGTATAGGGGTTCACGTAATGCAGTTCCCCTTGCGGTTCGGGGTTTTGCGCGGCGAGGCGGGCATACAGGATGTCGATGGTGGCTTTTTTCATGGCGGGGGCAGGGTAGCGCCGAAAATTTTTTCGAGAAAGATATTCCTTGCGCAAGATCCGGGTGGTTTCAACATCCGCTGCGGCATAGCGTGATCTGCAGGAGGATGAAGCCATGCTGCTTTTCAACGCGTATGTGACAGGACTACTGAAACTCTATGACCGGTGGTTGTTCCGGCATAAATCCCGGCATCAGTTGCGGGCCATGAGCGACGGGCAGTTGAAGGACCTGGGGCTGAGCCGTGCCGACGTGGACCGCGAATCGACACGGCCCTTCTGGAAGGCGTAATCTCATGGATATGATCACCCTGGAAAGTCAATTCCCGGCGCCGGAAGCCGCTTTGTCCCCGGACCGGGATTACGACCGCGTAGCGGCGGCGATCCGGTTTATTGACGCGCACCGAACGGCACAACCGCGCCTGGAAGATATCGCCGAGGCGGTCAACCTCAGCCCCTATCATTTCCAGCGGCTGTTCACCCGCTGGGCGGGGGTAAGCCCGAAACGGTTCTTGGGCTATATCACCTTGCTGCATGCGCGCCAGCTTTTGGAAAATTCCGTGAGTGTGCTGGATACCGCCTTGGAAACCGGCCTCTCCGGTCCCGGGCGGCTGCATGATCTGTTCGTCAGCTTCGATGCGGTCACGCCGGGCGAGGCCAAGCGCCATGGCGCCGGGGTCACCATCCGTTATGGCAGGGGGGAAACCCCTTTTGGCCGCGCCGCCGTGGGCTGGACCGAGCGCGGCATCTGCCGCCTCACCTTCACCGAGGCGGGAGAGGACGCGGATCTACGTGCGGTGATAACGGAACATTGGCCGCGCGCCACATTGGTTGCGGCGCCCCAGGAGGCGCAGGAACTGATGCGCCGGATCTTCTTCGGCACGCCAGACGAGCAGGCGTCTTTGAAGTTCCATGCCACCGGCACCAACTTTCAGATCAAGGTGTGGGAGGCGATCTTGCGCCTCCCCTTGGGAACCCTGGCAACCTACAGCCAGATCGCCGATGCCATCGGCCATCCCCGCGCCGCTCGCGCCGTGGGCAATGCGCTGAACCGCAACCCACTCGCGTTCGTGGTGCCCTGTCATGTGGTGGTCCCGGCGATCCTCGGTGCCCGGCGGGAAATTCCCTACCGTTGGGGCACCACCCGGCGCAAGGCCATCCTGGGATGGGAGGCGGCCCGGGCGGCGGTTGAGTAATATCAACCTGCTATGGCTTAATAACGTCTCAGGTTGGTAAGGGGCATGGCGTCACAAGTCTATCATTTGATTTTGCTAAAACTCCCGTATAATCGGAGGCTTCCAATCGAGGTGGTTTCCGAACGGCATGTTGAAGAAGGTAACGGAATCAGGTGAGGAGCGTCGCGCCCAGCGCTTGGTGATCGATGAGCCGTTTCCCCTGCGGCACATGTTCCGAACGCGCATCTTGCCCGGCCTGTTTGTTTTTGTTTTGGGGGCGACACTGCTCGCCGGCTATGGCGCGCAACTTGCGATCAAACTGCTGTATCTGGAATTCGCCCAACAACGGGCTCAGGGGATCGCCCTTGCGGTAGAGAACGCCGCGCCGCAAGCGTGGGAGAAACTGCTGAATGGGGAGGAGGATCGAGACAATTCCCTGCGCAACGCACTCAACCAGGAAATGCAAAAGCTGGGATTGCTCAAATTACGGATTTTCCGTCTCGACGGCGCGCCGTTGTTTGCCTCGGATGGGTCGCGGCCCGACTCGGTCTTCAACGAACCGGCAATCGTGGAACTGCTGGATAGCGGGGAGAAAGTCTACAAGATCATCGTGACGGCCAAACTGGAAAATCAGAATATCCAATTGGGTTTCGAGATGTTTGAGCCAGTGGGTTATTTGGATGATCTTCTGTTGCGCAACACGGTGTTGCCCATGGCGGCACCGGGGGTCATGCTGCTGCTGCTTGTGCTGGCGCTGACTCAGTTGGTCTTGCGGGCGCAAAATGATATCGATCTGCGGACGATGGCCCTGATCTCCATGCGCAAACGGTTGGAGACCCTGGTTTCCGAGGACGCCGTGAGCGCGGTGCATAACGCGGGCGATCGGGAGGACCTCCAATCTCGTCGGTTGACCACCACCCTGGTCTATACGGATGTGCGGGATTTTACCGGATTCTCAGAGGTCAACACGCCGGAAGACGTGATCGGATTCTTAAACGACGTCATCGCGCTGCAATTGGAAAGCATCGCCGGCCATGGCGGCGATGTGGATAAGATGATCGGCGATGCGGTGCTGGCCCGGTTCGATGGCGAGGGTCGGTCGGCGGAGGCCCTGGCGGCGGCGCAGGAGATACAGGCGCGTTTGTCGCAACGGGATGTGCCCCGCGGGTTGGGTATCGGCGTCTTCACGGGCGAGGTGGTCACCGGCCCGGTGGGGGCACAAGACCGGCGCGATTACACCATTATCGGCGATTCGGTGAATGTGGTGGCGCGGCTTTCCAGCCTGGCGTTATCGGGGGAAATCGTGGTGGATGCGGACTCTGCCCGGCAAGCGGGGATTGATACCAGCGCGTTGGGAGATGCCGAGGCCGTGACCGTGAAGGGGCGGGATGCCCCGATTTCCGTTCACCGCTGGGCGGTGGTGGGCGACAGCCCCAGTACATCCAGCATGGAATAAAGTCCCGGCGGTTTCCCGGCGGTCCACAAGGCCGCCCGCACCGCGCCGCGGGCAAATATCTCCCGGCTCGCGGCTTTATGGGTGAGTTCCACTCGCTCCGATGGACCGGCAAACATCACCGTATGCTCGCCCACCACATCGCCGCCCCGCAGGGTGGCAAAGCCGATGCTGCCCGTATCCCGGGGGCCCGTATGGCCATCGCGCACCCGCTGTGATTTCTCCGCAAGATTGATGGCGCGGCCCGCCGCCGCCGCCTGGCCCAGGCCCAGCGCGGTGCCCGAGGGCGCGTCCACCTTATGCCGATGATGCATTTCCAAGATTTCGATATCGAAATCCTCGTCCAGAATGGCCGCGACCCGTTGAGTGAGGGCGAACAGCAGGTTTACCCCCATGGAAAAGTTCGGCGCCTGAACCACGGCGGTTTTAGTCGCCGCCGTTTCAATGGCCGCCTGCTGTTCATCGCTCAGGCCCGTGGTCCCGATGACGAGCGCGGTGCCGGTTTCCCGCGCCAAGGTGGCGTTGCCGATGGTGGCGGCGGGCAGGGTGAAGTCGATCACCACGTCGGAGAGGCGGAATAATGCCGCCGCGTCATCAGTTATCGTAATGTTGTTGTCGCCCACACCCGCCAGCGCGCCCGTATCCATGCCGATCATAGGATTGCCGGGCACTTCGGTGCCGCCCGCCAACGCCGCGCCTTCCGTATTGGTGACTTCCGCCACCAGCATACGGCCCATGCGCCCGCCCGCGCCCAAAATTCCGATGTTCAAGGTCATCGCCCCTCTATTCCTTCAGGTCGTCCAGGAATTCCTTCACCTTCTTGAAAAACCCTGCGGATTCAGGGCTGTGATGGGTATCCTTTACACTCTCCTGGAACTTCTCCAACAGCTCTTTTTGGTCCTTGGTCAGGTTGACCGGGGTTTCCACTGTCACCTTGACGAACATATCCCCCCGCGCTTTCGAGCGCAGGATGGTCATGCCCTTGCCCTTCAGCCGGAACTGGCCGCCGGTTTGGGTGCCTGCGGGCACGGTGATCCGCGCCCGGCTGCCATCCACCGTGGGAACCTCGATGGACCCGCCCAGGGCCGCCGTGGTCATGGGAATGGGCACGGTACATTGCACATTGGCGCCGTCGCGCAGGAAAAGCCGATGGGGTTTCAGGGATAGAAAGATATACAAATCCCCCGCCGGGCCGCCGCGCATGCCTGCCTCGCCCTCGCCTGACAGGCGGATGCGGGTGCCGTCCTCCACCCCTTCGGGAATGGTGACCGCCAGGGTTTTTTCCTCTCGCACCCGGCCTTGGCCGCCGCATTTGCGGCAGGGGTCCTTGATCACCTGGCCCTGGCCGTGGCAGGTGGGGCAGGTGCGTTCGATGGTAAAGAACCCTTGTTGGGCGCGGACCCGGCCCGATCCCCCGCAAGACCCGCAAGGGGTCGGCGCGGCACCACCCTCGGCGCCGGTACCTTTACAGGGCTCACAGCCCACCGAAGTGGGCACGCGAATATTGGTCTTCGCGCCGTTAAAGGCTTCTTCCAGGGAGATTTCCATATTGTAGCGCAGATCGGCGCCCCGGGCGGCCATGCCCGAATTGCCGCCGCGCCGACCGCCACCGCCGCCGAAATCGCCGAACATTTCGTCGAAGATATCGGCGAAACCACCGAACCCGCCAAAGCCGGAAAAACCACCACCGCCCCCGCCGGGCGCCCCGGGGCCGCCTTGTTCGAAGGCGGCATGGCCATAGCGGTCATAAGCAGCCCGCTTCTGCGTATCGCGCAGAATTTCGTAGGCCTCGTTGACGTCCTTGAAGTTCTGCTCCGCCACCTTGTCATCCGGATTACGATCCGGGTGATATTGCATGGCTTTTTTGCGATATGCTTTTTTCAGTTCGTCGTCGGAAGCTTCCTTGCCGACGCCCAAAAGCTCGTAAAAATCTTTTTTCGCCATGGGTGTCCCATCATGCGCGCGGCGCCCCGAAGACCCTGATCCAGGGCCTGCCGGAGCGCCGGAAAGTGTGACGTTGCCGCGCCGAAGA
>JBMYUJ010000101.1:0-9148 GCA_049605255.1 Magnetospiraceae bacterium | reverse complement strand
TTGCGATACCCGGTATCTTAGCCTTAAGGCGCGCGGCAAAACAACTGCCGCGCCAGCCGCCTCTCTGGATCGTGATCGTTAAAATCAATGGGGGCGGGGCAGAATTCATGCAGCCCCCGGAAGGGGCTTCCGCTATAACGGGCGCGATCATGAACAGCTTCGACGCGCATTTTTTCTACGGCCTTTGCTGGGTCGCCTTTGCTGCGGTGCATTCCCTGACGGCGACGCTAGGCGCGCGGACGGTCCTGGGGCCCGCCCTGGGGCGCGCCTATCGGCTCGTCTATAACGGGGTGGCGGTGATTACCCTGGCGCCGGTTTGGATCGCGGGGCAGATTTTGCTGGGAAACGGCGCGGCGTTTGACTGGCCGCCCCTGATGCTGGGCGTTTTGCTCGCGCTGTTTCTGACGGGCGGGGGCCTGATGATTCTGGCATTGCGGGAATATGATCTGGGACTATTCTCCGGCATGGCGCAGTTCCGCAAAGGGCGCGGGGCGACCTTGGTGGCGGAGGAAGAGCCGTTGCATTTCGATGGCCTGCACCGCTATGTGCGCCATCCCATTTATAGCGCCGCGTTTCTGATTTTGTGGGGGCGGGTGAGCGATGAATTTTCCCTCGCCACCGCCTTCTGGGCGAGCCTGTATCTGGTCATCGGCAGCCGGTTCGAGGAACGTCGTCTAATTCGTCTTTTTGGCGAACGTTACGCAGCGTATCGCGCAAAAGTGCCCGCCTTTCTGCCTTGGCGCGGGCAGGTGGATACCCGGAGCATCCCATGCTGAAGCAAGGCTCTCTCGCCACCGGCATTATCCTGACCACCTTGGTCGCTTTCGGGCCGATGTCCACCGACCTTTACTTGCCGTCCCTCCCCGCAATGGTGGCGGATTTTGGCACTACGGTGGACAAGGCCCAGGCGACGCTGTCTATGTTTATCGTCGGGTTTGCGGCGGCGCCGTTGGTGATTGGGCCGCTGTCGGACCGGTTCGGACGGCGCCCGGTGTTGATCGCCGGGGTTGCGATCTATTTTCTGGCGTCCATTGCCTGCGCGATGGCCCAAACCATCGACCAGTTGATCTGGTTCCGCTTTCTGCAAGGGATGGGGGCCAGCGTCGGCCCTGTCTTGGGCCGTGCCATCGTGCGAGACTTATTTGACCGGCAGCAGGCGGCGCGAGTGATGTCCTTCATGGCCTCGGCCATGGCCCTGGCCCCTGCCGTGGCGCCCATACTCGGGGGGCAGCTGCAGGCGGCTTTCGGCTGGTGGTCCAATTTCCTGGCCCTGGCGGTTTTTGGCGCCATTGTACTGGGCCTCGCCCTTTTGGCCGTGCAGGAAACCAACCCGCATATCGATACCTCCGCCCTTCGGCTCAGCCGCATCGCCGACAACATGTATGGCTTGCTGCGGGATCGGCGCTTCCTCGGCTATTCGGCGGTGGTCGCCACCTCCTTTGCAGGCTTGTTCAGTTTCATTTCCGGATCTTCTTTTGTGCTGATCGATGTTATCGGCATTTCCGAAGAATGGTTCGGCCCCTGTTTTACCATCGGGGTACTGGGATTCGTGACCGGGTCTTTCACCGCCGGGAAACTCACGCATAAATTCAGTGTCAACCAGCTCATCGGTTTCGGGTCCAGCCTGGGGGCTGTTGCCGGGGTGATTCTGGCGGGGTTGGCCTGGTCGGGGGTGCAGACCCTATGGTCGGTCATGCTGCCCATGCCGTTTATCTTTTTCGCCACTGCGTTTTGCGTGCCCCCGGCCACGGCGGCCGCCATCGCGCCATTTCCGGAAAAGGCGGGATCTGCCTCGGCCCTGATGGGCTTTATCCAACTGGGCACCGGGGCGTTTGTCGGCTATCTGGTGGGCGCCTTCCATGATCACAGCGCCCGGCCCATGACCAGCGCCATCGCCCTTATGTTCGTGATTTGCGCGGCGGCGTTTTGGGGGCTGGTGGCGCGTACCCGTAATGCCGAGGCCTAACCCTGGCCCTTTCCCCGTCACAACCTTATATTGATGGCAGCAATCGTTTAGGAACGTGGACGGGTTATGGAAAACTTTCTCCTCGATCATGAGGGGGCCGTGCGCCTCTCCCTGTTTCTGGGCATTTTCGCGGCGGTCGCCCTGGCGGAAATCGCTGCGCCCCGGCGCAAGCTGCAAACCTCCAAACGCCACCGCTGGATCACCAATCTGGGCATCGTGGTGTTGAACACAGCGCTGCTGCGCCTGATCATCCTGGCGGCGGCGGTGGAGATGGCCCATCGCGCCGAAACCGCCGGTTGGGGCCTGTTCAACCTGGTGGATTTGCCCCGGTGGTTGGAGGTTTTGCTGTCCATCATCCTGCTGGACCTGGTGATCTATTTGCAGCATGTCCTGGTACATGCGGTGCCGGGCCTGTGGCGCCTGCATATGGTGCATCATTCGGATATGGATTACGACGTGACCACCGGCGCCCGGTTTCACCCGGTTGAAATCTTTCTCTCCATGGGGATCAAGATCGCCGCGGTCACCACCTTGGGCGCGCCCGCCGTGGCGGTGATTTTGTTCGAGGTGCTGTTAAACGGCACCGCCATGTTCAACCATGGCAACCTCAAGCTGCCCGCTAGCGTGGACAGAGTGTTGCGTTGCTTCGTGGTGACGCCGGACATGCACCGGGTGCATCATTCCAACATCCCAGACGAAACCAATTCCAATTATGGGTTTAACTTGCCCTGGTGGGACCGGCTGTTCGGCACCTATCGGGCGCAGCCCACGGGGGGCCATACAGGCATGACCATCGGTTTGGATGAGTATCGAGACCCGTCCGCCCTGCATCTGCATCATTTGCTGCTGTTGCCGTTGACCGGGCGGGAAGGGCATTATCCCATTAACCGGCGGGGGGATGACGCATGATCGAGATCGAAAATCTGGATTTCGAATATGATGATTACCGGGCGTTGACCGATCTTACTGCCCATGTGCCCGAAGGGTCGGTTACCGCCCTGGTGGGCCCCAATGGCGCCGGCAAAACCACGCTGATCCGCTGTGTGGTCGCCCTGACCCGGCCCGCGCAGGGGCGGGTGACGGTGGCCGGGATCGATGTGCATGACGCCCCCCGGGCGAGCCATCGGCTGATGGGGTATCTGCCGGACTTTTTCGGCGTGTATACGGACCTCACGGTATCCCAATGCCTGCACCATCGGGCCGCCACGCAAGAGGTGACCGGCAAAGCCGCCGCCGAGGCTGTGGCCTGGGCGGCAGATCGGCTCGGCATCGCCGACCGCATGGGGCAAAAGGCGGGCACGCTCAGCCGGGGCCTGCGGCAACGCTTGGCCATCGCCCAAACCATCGTGCATAAACCGAAAGTGCTGTTTTTGGATGAGCCCGCGTCGGGCCTGGACCCGGAAGCGCGGATCGAACTTGGCGGCCTGATCCGGGAACTGGGGGAAACCGGCATGACCGTGGTGGTCTCCTCCCATATCCTGGCCGAGCTGGCCGACTATTCCACCCATATGATGATCCTGCGCGATGGCCGTTTGGTGGAATTCGGCCCGGTGGATGTTAGCGCTGTTTCTGGCGGGCCGGTGGATTTGGAACTGGTGCTGTCCGGCCCGGCGGCGGATCATGCCGCGACCGTTACCACTTTGGTGCCGGATGCGACGGAGATCAGCGCATCGGGCGCCATATTGCGGTTTACCCTGCCCGCCGAGGTGGCGGCGTCTCCCGACCTTTTGAAATCCCTGGTGGGGGCCGATTTACCCGTGGTGTACCTCGCGCCCAAGCGGCGCGATCTGCAGGACAGCTATTTGCGGTCCCTCAAGAACCAAGGGGGTGCGGCATGATCGGCAATCCGGAATTCAAACGCTATGTGTGGCTGGAATTCTCTGTGCTGCGATTGGTGCTGGCACCGGCGCTTCTTGGGGTGGCGGGCTATGCTATTTACCTGCAATCCATGGCGGATTTGGCCGACTTTGCCCTGATCGCTTTCGCCGCGATCACCGGGCTTTGGGGCACCCGCCAGGCGGCGGCCAGCCTGTTTGATGAGCTGGGCCAGGGCACCTGGGATGGGCAGCGTATGTCCTCGCAAACCGCTTTGGGGTTGTCCTTCGGCAAGCTGACCGGCGCCACGGTCTATTCCTGGTATTGTGGGGCGATCTGCCTGCTGCTGCTGGTTTTCGCCAAATGGGATAAGGGGCTGTTGGCCGCCTTTGTGGAGGCTCTACCGGTGATTCTGTTGGTGCTGGCGGCGCAGGCCATGAGTCTGGGCACGGCGCTCACCTTGCTGATCCGCTCGCGGGGCGCGGCCCGGCGCGGGGTCACCGCCAGTCAGGTTCTCGCGCTGGCCGTGAGCTATTATCTTTGGACGCTGATGGGCACGCCCGGCACGTCGGACTGGGTCCTCTGGTACGGGTACCGCATGGCGGAAACGACGGCGATTTTCATCACGGTGTGCTCTGTGGTGTTTTGGTCTTGCCTGTGGGTCGTGCGCCAGATGCGCCATGAGCTGCAATATCGCACCTATCCCTGGGCCTGGTTCGCGTTTCTGCTGTATGTGGTTCTGTATGCAGGTGGCTATTGGACCGATCACCCGGTGATCGGGGACCAAGGACGGTTCATCCTGGTCGCTTTTGCCTTTGTCACCTTCACCAGTGGTACCTATCTCGCGCTGTTTATGACGCCCAAGGACAAGGCCGCGTGGCGGCTCGCGCTGCGGGCGTTCTTTCGCGGTGAGTTGGCGACGTCCCTGGCCGCGACCCCGGTCTGGAAACCCGCTTTCCTAGGCGCCCTGGTCTCCGGCATCTGGTTGGCAATTTTGGTTTCGGGCACGCCGTCCAACGTGGTCGATACCCTGGCCACTGCGGAAGGGGTGCCCGGCGGTTCGGCCCTGGGCGCCATGGTGATCGCCGCGCTGTTGTTCCTGGTGCGGGATATCGCCCTGGTGGTGGGGTTGAACCTGGGGCGCAATCCGCGCCGGGCCGATGCCACCGCTTTGGTGCTTTTGGTCTTCAATTATGGGGTGATGCCCTGGGTTCTGCTGGCCGTGGGCTTGCCCGATTGGATTCATATCGTCATGCCCTGGCCGTCCACCAGCAGCCTCGCCGTGTTGGCCCCGGCGCTCATCACCTTGGTCCCCGCCTTGATCTACGTGGGCTACGCCTGGCAACGGACATTGAATGCTGTCCGTTGACCCGGCCCGCCAGGCGTCCTATGTGAAAGGCAGACTTTCTCTTTCCGTATCTCTTTCCTCTTCCTCCCGGAGATTCCATGGACGCCGTGCATAACGATCTCGACCTGATTACCGACCTCCTCGCCAAAGCCAAGGCGAAGGGCGCGGATGCCGCCGATGCGATCCTGGCCCGAGGCACCTCGGTCACGGTGGATTACCGGCTGGGGGAACTGGAAAAGCTGGAACGGTCCGAGGGCCAAGACCTGGGCCTGCGGGTGCTGATCGGCAAGAAGCAGGCCATGGTGTCGACGTCCGATGTGGCCCCCGGGGCCCTGGAGGAGCTGTTGGAACGGGCCATCGCCATGGCCCGGATCGCGCCGGAAGATCCCTATTGTGGGGTGGCGGACCCGGATCAGTTGGGGCAACCGGTGGGCGACCTGGACCTCTGCGCGCCGCAGGAGGTGCCGGTGGAAACCTTGAAGGAATGGTCCAAGGCGGCGGAGGATGCCGCCCGCGCCGTGCCGGGCGTGACCAATTCGGAGGGCGCCGGGGCCAGCTATGGCCGTTCGCAGGTCTCCCTCGCCATCAGCAATGGCTTCGCCACCAGCTATGCGGTCACCCGTTGCGGCATGAGCGCTGCCGTGCTGGCGGGCGAAGGCATCGCCATGGAGCGGGACTATGATTATACCGCCGCTGTCCATGCGGAAGATTTGCGGGACCCGGCAGACGTGGGTCGTTCCGCCGGGGAAAAGGCGGTCAAACGCCTCAACCCGCAAAAAGCCGCCACCGCGCAGGTGCCGGTGGTCTATGACCCCCGGGCCGGGCGCGGCTTGCTGCGGTCTTTTGCCGGGGCCATCAGCGGTTCCTCTGTTGCGCGGGGCACCAGCTTCCTGAAAGATTCCATGGGTACCGCGATTTTCAATCCCGCGATTACCGTGGTGGACGATCCGCACCGCCTGCGCGGCTATCGGTCCAAACCCATCGATGCGGAGGGCCTTGCCAATGGCCGCCGCGATTTGGTGGCGGCGGGCGTCCTGCAAGGCTGGGTCCTGGATCTCGCCACCGCGCGTCAGCTCGGTTTGCAATCCACGGGCAATGCGTCCCGGGGTGTGGGCGGTCCGCCCTCGCCCAGCGCGTCGAACCTCTATATCGCCGCCGGGGATAAGAGCCCGGAAGAATTGATGAAAGACATTAAATCCGGCTTCTATGTAACGGAAACCATGGGCTTTGGTGTCAATGGTGTGACCGGTGATTACAGCCAGGGTGCTTCCGGCTATTGGATCGAAAACGGCGAAATCGCCTTTCCGGTCAGCGAGCTCACCATCGCCGGGAATTTAAAAGACATGTTCAAGGCCATGCTGCCCGCCAATGACCTGGAATTCCTCTATGGCACCGATGTGCCCACCCTGGTGGTGGATGGCATGACCGTGGCCGGAAAATAGGTGCCACAAATTGCGGCGCCATGGTAAGCATTTGCCATGACCACCGCACCGCCCATGGATAACTCGACCACGGCCCTTTTCGGGCGGCTCTGGCGCGAGAATGTCCGGCCCTATTTGAAGTGGTTGATCCTCGCCCTCTTTTTCATGGCGCTTGCCGCCGGGGCCCAGGCCTTCAGCGCTTGGCTGATGAAGCCGGTGGTCAACGATGTGTTCGTCGCCCGGAAAGAGGATATGCTGATCCCCGTGGGCGCGGCGGTGCTGGCGGCATTCCTAATCAAGGCAGGCGCGACCTATGGCCAGGCGGTGCTCTTGGCCTTCACCGGGCAGCGGATCGTGACCGACATTCAGGTGCGCATGTATGACCACCTGCTGGGCCTGGATATGGGGTTCTTCAACCGTAACCCCACCGGCACCCTGATCACCCGGTTTACCAGCGATACCAATCTGGTGCGCATCGCGGTCAGCGGCGTTCTGACCAGCATCGGCAAGGATACCTTGCTGCTGGTGGGGCTGGCGGTGGTGATGTTCACCACCGATTGGCTGTTGGGGGTGATCGCTTTCCTGGTGATCCCGGCGGCGGTGCTGCCCATCGCTCGGCTGGGCAAGCGCATGCGTAAGGTGAGTGGCCAGACCCAGGCGCAAGTGGGCGCCATCAGCACCTTGCTCAACCAGACCATTCAGGGCATCCGCCATGTCAAAGCCTATGGCATGGAGGATCACGAGCGCCGCCGCATGACAACCCTGGTGGATGGCCTGTTCACCCTGTTTTACAAGGGCGCGCGGGTGCAATCCGCCTCCTCGCCGGTGATGGAGGCTTTGGCCGGGGTGGCAATCACGGCGGTCATCGTCTATGGCGGCTATCGGGTGTTATCAGGCGCCACCACGGCGGGGGATTTCTTTGCCTTCATGACCGCGGCGCTGATGACTTACGAACCGGCGAAGCGATTGGCGAAGCTGAATACCATGATGCAGCTCAGCCTGGCCGCCATGACCCGGATCTACGATATTATCGACGCCGCCCCGGCGATCGTAGAAAAGCCCGGCGCCCCAGCGCTGAACTTGACCGGCGGCGGCATCACCTTTACGGGTGTGGATTTTTCCTATGATGGCCAGGGGGCGGCGTTGCGCGGCCTTTCCATCGATGTTCCCGCAGGCAAGACCGTGGCCCTGGTGGGGCCGTCCGGGTCTGGCAAAACCACGATCCTCAGCCTGATCCCGCGCTTTTACGATGTGAACGCAGGATCGGTAACCCTGGATGGCCAGGATGTGCGCGATGTGTCCATCGCCTCCTTGCGGGGGTCCATCGCCCTGGTGAGCCAGGAAACCGCCCTGTTTGATGAAACCGTGCGGGCCAATATCGCCTATGGGCGCCAGGACGCCACGGAAGAGGATATTCTAGCCGCCGTGCGCCATGCGGGGGTGGAGCGGTTCCTGGATAAATTGCCCGATGGTCTGGAAACCGTGGTGGGGGAACATGGGGCAAAGCTTTCTGGCGGGCAGCGCCAGCGCATCGCCATCGCCCGCGCCATGGTAAAGGACGCGCCGATTTTGCTGTTGGACGAAGCCACCTCGGCGCTGGATACGGAATCGGAACGGGCGGTTCAAACGGCGCTGAAAACCCTGATGCAGGGGCGCACCAGCATCGTTATCGCCCATCGCCTGTCCACCGTGGTGGATGCGGACCTGATCTATGTGATCGATGGCGGCCAAGTGGTGGAAAGTGGCCGGCATCTAGACCTGTTGGCGGCGGAAGGCCTCTATGCCCGCCTGCACGCCATGCAGTTCACGCAAGAAAACACTCCCCGCCCCGAGGATCGCCATGCGGTGGCATAAGCGAGTGTTGCGGTCCGAAGCGCTGCGGGCGACTGCCTGTTGGGTCGCCGCCAGTTATGTGCGCTTGGTGCATGCCACGGGCCGCTGGCAGGTGATCAATGCGGCGGCCCCGGAATCTTACCTCGATCAAGGACAGGCCTTTATCGTCGCCTTTTGGCATGGCCGCTTGTTGATGATGCCCAAGGCCTGGTATCCGGGGCGCCCGTTTCACATGCTGATCTCTCAGCATCAAGATGGCCAGTTGATCGCCCGTACCGTGGGGCATTTCGGCATCGATACGGTGGCCGGGTCCTCCAGCAAGGGCGGCGCCCAGGCCTTGCGTGCCATGGTCAAGGCCCTGCGGGCGGGGGAATGCGTGGGCATCACCCCCGATGGCCCGCGTGGGCCCCGCATGCGCGCCAGCCAGGGGATCGTGACCGTCGCCCGCATGGCCGGGGTGCCCATCATCCCACTGGCCTATGGCGCCACGCGGGGGAAGCTGCTGGGCACCTGGGATCGGTTCTTTCTCCCCGGCTTATTCGCGCGTGGTGTGTTGGTTTGGGGCGAGCCCCTCACCGTGCCGCGCGACGCCGACGAGGCCGCGTTGGAAACCGCTCGGCAAGCCGTGGAAGCGGCCATGAATGATCTGTATGCCACCACCGACCGGATGGTAAACCGCGACCCTGTTTTGCCAGCGGAGGAAGCCCATGCCCCTGCGCGCGCCTGATTTCTGGCACGATCCGGCGGCCCTGCCCGGCAAATTGC
>JBMYUJ010000100.1:0-9204 GCA_049605255.1 Magnetospiraceae bacterium | reverse complement strand
GGCGTGTTGCTGGCGAGCACCGCATCGGTGAGCGGCCCCTTATCGTGCACTTCCACCCGGGCGCGGGTCAGGTTGCACGACACACTAAAATAGCGGCGCCACAAATCCTCGATCATGCCGCCACCGAACATCTTGTCCATGCCGGCGGAAAATTTCTCGGCGGAAAACAGCGAGACAGCCGGCACGGTCAACCTGTCCCCCGCTTTGACCAGCCCCATGGTGTTATCGATGATCTGATCGCCAGACAATTGCATGGCCAATTGCGCGCCCACCAGCGCACCCATGCTGGCGCCGCCCACCAGATCGATAGGAATGCCCGCCTCTTCCATGGCCCGCAGCACACCCACATGGGCGAACCCCCGCGCGCCGCCGCCACCCAACACCAGCGCCACCGCCCGCCCCACCAGGAACCGCGCCAAACGGCCCATGTCATCGCCATTGTGACGGCGCAAATGGTGGTGCATGGTCAACCGGCGCCGGACCAGCCAATCGTTGGTACGTGACGGAATGGTGGTTTCCTCCGGGTGCAGCAACACCAGGCTTTTCCGCACGCCGACCAGGTTTTCTTCATCGAGCACCTGTTCTTCGATATCACCCATGTCGGGCGGTGCATCGGTGGGCGCGATGAACAACACATGGTCGGCCTGACGCACGCAGCGGCGGGTCCAATTGGTGACATCCGGATCGGCGGTGTAAATGGTAAAATCGTGGGCGAACTCTTGCTGGTTCAGCCAGCTTTGCAGCATTCGGGTGCGCGACGATCCCATGGGAGTCTGCGCCGCCCCTACAACCCCGAACCATTCATCGCAAATCGCGGAATTCAGTAGCAGCGTGCGCCCGAAATGAGAAATGGCATCGGCAAGCTGGGTCCCCACCTCGACGATTGGCACCCCCGCCGTGGTGGGGACCAACGCCAAGGTGGTGGTGGTGTTCCGGGCCTTGCGTCCTTCGCTCGCCGCATCGATATGCCGGATCAAGGACCGGGACAACAGCCCGTTCATCACCAGCGGGAAACGCTCCAGCAGCAGTTCCAGCCGCGGGCGGCTGATCTTGGCCACCACCGAATCCCGCACCGCCCGCACATCGGCCATAAAGGACCGTTGGGCCAGCATTTCCACATCGCCGAGGATGGAGCGTGGCCCCAGCTCCCGCAGCAATACGTTTTGGGTCACACCCTTCGGCAACCATAGGCGGAGCCGCCCGTTGACCACGATATACAGCGCCTCCGCCGGGTCGCCCCGGCTGACCATAATGGTGCCCCGATCCACCGAAAGCACCTCGGTTTCCTGCTCCAGGGCCAAGAGAGCCTCTTCCGGCAGACCGTTGAACGGCGGGCTGAACCGTAAAAACCGGGCGAAGAGGAGCCGTTGCCATAAATCCCCCACCCGGATCGCCACGGTTTCCGCCTCGTTGACGTAATTCTCCGCGACCGTGGCAAAATCTGCTTCATCCAAAGAGAGCACCAGGGTTTCGCGGGTGGCGCGGGCCGTTGCAAATCGCTCCGTATGGCCGATTTTGGTGACATTGCCGAGCACGGCATTGGGCGCAAGGCCGGCGATGATCTTGGTTTCCTCGGCGATGGTCGCCTCGATCTCCAAGGTGCCGTCATAGAGGAAATACAAGCCATCCGCTGCGTCGCCTTGGGAAAACAGCGTGTCTCCCGCCTGGAGAGTGACGGGCTTCAGCACTGCCGCCACCGCGGCGACCATACCGGCGGGAATGCCATCGAACAGCGACGATTTTTCCAGGAATCCCTGCGCGACCCCTGCGTCGAACCCCGCCTGTCCTTGCGATTCCCCCGTCACCCCGCCGCTCCATCCGCGCTGTGGCTGTCTTGAAGTGTGATCGGAGCGAATTCACGTTTCAAAGGGGATCGCTTGAAACGATTCCCACTAAAACGATTCGACCCGAGAGTATTTCTATACCAACAAATTACGGGACAATGATAGTGTTGCCGCGTCCCGCTCAGAAAAAGGGTCTCCCTCCATGGGACTGTTACAAAACCTGAAATCCGCCCTTGGACCGGCGCCAAAAACCGTCCCGGCCCTGCCCCCTGGCATGATCGTCTATGCCATTCCGGATATCCACGGGTATGCCGCTCTGCTGCGTGATGTGCATGCGCGGATCGAGAATGATTTGCCCCCAGACCGCACCGCCACCGTGGTCTATCTGGGGGACTATGTGGATCGCGGCCCGGATAGCGCCGGGGTGATCGACGCCATACTCGACTGGTCCGATTCGCGGATTACGAAAATACCGTTGCTGGGCAATCACGAAGACATGATGACCGGGTTTTTGGACACCGGCGGGAAGGGTGTCGAGTGGCTTTACAATGGGGGCAATGCCACCCTTGCCAGCTATGCCGTAGAGGCCTCCCCCAACTGGCCGTTGGATGAGCGCATGCCAAAACTATGGGAGGCTTTTGCGGCGGCTATCCCAGATGCTCATCTGCAGTTTTTACGGGGCCTGCGAACAACGTGGGAGTGTGGCGATTATTTCTTCGTTCATGCAGGGGTCCGGCCCGGTGTTCCCCTGGAAAAACAGGAGAAAATAGACCTTATTTGGATTAGGGATACCTTTTTGCGCAGCCGGGAACATTTCGGAAAAATGATCGTCCACGGCCATTCCTGCGAACGCCACCCTGAGTTTCATACCAATCGCATCGCCCTTGATGCCTGCGTCTACCGCTATGGGGAACTCGCCTGCCTGCGCCTGGAAGGGGAAGATGCCCGCTTGTTGCTATAGCCTGGTACCGTAACCTCTGTAATCCAAGCAAACTCTGTCGAATTTTTTTACGCAGCCTTGTGACGAAGATCACAGACCCTGCTCGCGAAAATGTGTTCAATAATTTATCGGCCCACTTGTAAGGACCGATGTAATCTGACAGGGAAGATTATTGCTTTGGGCTTGGTGTTCCCCGATTGGCGAATTTACTGAAGTCTGGTGACAATTTTGGTTAGGCTGTTTTGGCGATGCATACTGAAAAGAACAGCGACTTAGAACCGCAACAGAAGAAGACTGGCCCTTCTTCCGTAGCGATGTCCGATTCCCGACGCCGTTTCCTCACGACGAGCGTCGCGGCGGGCGCCTTTGTCACGTCTTTGAAGAGCCAAAGCGCCTTTGCGGCGGAATGCACCCCGTCCGCAGCCTTGTCTGGTAATCTTTCCGGTCGGCATGGCACCTGTTCCGCCTTTGACAGCCAGTTCTGGATCAATGCAGCACGCACTGACGATACCCTTTGGCCTCTGGGGGTGCCCCCGGAAACGCCCTACAGCGCGGTATTCGGCGAACCGCTGGTGGCGCAACAAACCCTGTTGGCCCGCAAGAAAGACTATGACGTCAAGACCGCGAGAAAGGCCCCCGCCGCCGTGGCTGGGGAGCGCCCCAGCTATTTTGGCGACGGGCAGGATTTCACCTTGCTGCAGGTGTTGCGGAACAGCCCCGAGATCGACGTGCCGGGAACGCCTTCCGATCTTTCTCGGGAAACCGTGGTGACCTACCTGAATGCCGCCTTCTTCTCCCGCCCGGATGTGCATTACATCTACAATAACGGGTTGACGGCGGAGGAGGTTCGGCTGGAAGTGCATGCCCAGATGTCGCAAAGCGACCAGGCCACCAACCGGGCGCTGTACCGCTTGTTGCAGCAACTCAACAGCAACCCCGTGGAATCCGCGAACGCCATCGTTTAAGGTCGTCGCCCTGGGTCAAACCGGGACGGATGAGCGGCGTTTCATGGCAGAAGAGATATCCACCTGGACGATGTGCAATGGCGTCCTCTTCAAGATTTGGGAGGACGGCGGCGTTGCCTATGACAATACCTCCGGCGAATCCCATGCCTTGGAACCGGTCATGGCGATCCTTATCGAGGAGATCGCCGATTCCGAGGCAGAGCCCGTTTCGCTGATGGCGCGTTTTGCCGATCGTCTGGACGTCGACATGGACGACCCCAACGTCCGTGTTCGCTTCCAAGACCTTTTGCAGACATTGACAGAGTTGCGTCTGATCCGTCAGATAACGCCATGATTTTGGGCGATTTGACCGATGAGCAGTGTCGCGGCGCCTTGCGGGGCGCGGGCCTGACCCTTCGCACCGGACCGTTTTTGTTGCGGGTTCGCAGCGCGATGCCAGCCATACAGCGAGGGTTACGGCTGCTGTACGACGCCGTGGAAGCGTCAACCGACCAGGGATATGCGGATTTTCATGTGGCGGTAAACCGGCCCCACGGCCCCCGGCGCTGGTATAAGCCTCAGGCGTTGTTTTTTCATGACGAAGATCAACCGTTCTACCCGCTGCCGTCGGATCAGGCCATGCCCATGCTGGAATGGGGCCTGAACTGGTGTATTTCCAGCCATGCCCATCATTTCCTGGTGATCCACGCGGCCGCCTTGGAGCGCAATGACCGCGTTTTGCTGATGCCAGCGGATTCCGGGCATGGCAAAAGCACGCTCACTGCGGCTTTGGTGCATTCCGGCTGGCGGCTGTTGTCGGATGAACTCGCCCTGATCGATCCGAACACCGGCCTTGTGCATCCACTCGCCCGGCCGATCAACCTGAAAAACCAATCCATCGACGTTATTCGCACCACCTTTTCCAGCGCGGTATTGACCGACCCGGTCGCGGATACCCACAAGGGAACCGTCGCCCTGATGCGTCCGCCGACGGATAGTGTTCAAAGGGCCGACACCCCCGCTGCTCCACGTTGGATCGTCGTGCCGCTTTATGATTCCGCCGCATCCCTGGATTTTTCACCGCGTGCCCGGTCAGAAACCTTTATGAGTCTCGCCAAGGGCGGCTTCAACTACAGCCTATTGGGCGCCTTGGGTTTCGAAACCCTGGTCAATGCGGTGGACCGCAGCGCTTGCTATTCCCTCGTATACAGCGATCTGGACGCCGCTTTGCGCCTGTTCGAAGATTTAGCTTTTGATCGGCTCCCCACCGTCTGATCCAACGTGGCTTTTCCCTTTTGCCCGCCTCGTTGCACCTGTCGAAAATTTTTACAAACCGCGGATATCGACAATGCTCACGCGGGTGAGTTTTCAATGTTTTGAGGGCTTTCCCACCCATGGCCCGAAAGTTGCATTTAATTTTAGGAAACCCATGCTTATTGGCGTCCCGTGGCCAGAACGGGCAAAGCGTGGCGATTGCGAATGAGTGAGGACTCCTGTCGATGACTGACAACAAGACCCGGTCGACCCCCGTCACATCCGACCAAGATCAAACGGATCCGGCTACCGTCGTGAACCCCCGTCGACGGTTCCTAATGACCGGTTTGGGTGCCAGCGCTTTTGTCACCACGCTGCATAGCCGGAGCGCGTTTGCGCAAACCGCCTGCTCCCCCTCTGCGGCGCTGTCTGGCAATCTTTCCGGCCGCCACGATACCTGTGTCACCTTCACCAGGGCGTTTTGGCTTGACCCGGCGAACGATGCCCACTGGCCCACGGAGCCCGACGCCTCAAGCGGATTTGATACGATTTTTGGCCGCGGCTACTTCACGGGCAACCCCGGTTATTCGCTTCGCCAAGTGCTCGCCGGTTCGCCCTTGGTCAAACCGTTGAGAGCTGGCCAGGAGCCGTCGATGCTGTCGTCGGAGATTGTTCTGGCCTATTTGAACGCATCCTTCTTCTCGCAAGACGGAGTCCATTTCGTCTGGAATGGCGGCATGCTGCCAGCCCAGATCGTTTCTACAGTGCAGGCGACGGTCCTCTCCAACCCGCGTGGGGATTACTTGGCGCTGTACAATACGCTGCAGGGCATGAACACCACCGATGCCGTATCGGAATCCCCGACGGTTTAAAAAGAATCCCAAGGGTAGATCGCGGCCTGCAATGTGTCGGCAGGGTCTTCGCCGATACATACAGCCCGTAAAATCCTTGGGGTAATTGCCCCATTGTCCTCTAAAATTTGATCGGTATAGTGACCGTCCGCGGCGGCGAGATCGCCGTCGCACCGTGAGGGGCAAAACGGCATAGCCGTCGATATCATCGATATCGGCAAAGGGGATTGAGGAGGATTCGGGCTCGGTGGTTTTTTCCGCAGATTTCCTGCCCCGCGTATTAACTCAACCAGATCATGTCTGCGATCTTTCTCCCCTGCAGTGGGACCGCTTGATTCGCCTCGCCAAGACCGCGAATGTCATGCCTCGGCTCTCCTATCTGCTGCAGCAAAATGACCTGATAGACGCAGTGCCCGCCCCGGCCCGCTGGCGGGTGGTTGCGGAAATCCGCGCGGCGGAGAAATACCGGCTGGATACCCTGCGGGAGCTGGACCATCTGGCGGAGGCATTAAAAGAGATCAAGGCGCCCGTTTGCCTTCTGAAGGGCGCTGCCTATGTGGCGGCGAATTTGCCAGCGGCGAAGGGCCGTACCTTCTCCGATATCGATATTATGGTCCCCAAAGAGGCCCTGGCGGAAACCGAAGCCGCGGTGCGGCGGCACGGCTGGATGCTGTCCAAAGAAAATCCTTATGACGATCAATATTATCGGCGCTGGATGCACCAAATTCCCCCGCTTCAGCATATTTTTCGGGGATCGACCTTGGATGTACATCATACCATCACCCCTGAAACAGCAAAATTCCCGGTAAACGCCCGAAAGCTGTTCGAACGGGCCGTCGATATCGGGGGTGCTTTGCCTTTTAAGGTGCTGAGCCGAGAAGACTTGGTGATCCATAGCGCCACCCATCTGTTTTTGGAAGGCGAAACCAATAACGGCTACCGGGATCTGTCGGATTTAAGTCTGCTGCTCGCCGAGTTTTCTCGAGATCCCAATTTTTTCGATGCCGTTCTTACTCGGTCTCGGGACTTGAACCTGCAAACACCGGTATTCTATGCGCTTTATTTCCTGCGCCGATGGTATGGCTTGGTTTTGCCCGATGCCATCGACCAGCAACTCGAAATTTTGGCGCCGTCTCGGTTTTCCTGGTCTTGCCTACGCTGGATCTTTCGCCGCGCACTCCCGCCAAAACACGGAATGGTCGAAACTTCTTCCGGAGATTTCGCGAGATGGTTGCTCTTTGTGCGCGGCCATTACCTGCGGATGCCGTTAAGGTTGCTTATTCCCCATCTAACGCGGAAAGCGTTGATCCGGGGGAATGGCTGATAGCCGCGTTGTCACGGAAACGTGACGCCACATCATCCTTGCGGACTTGTCAGCCGGGGTGATGCCAAGTATGAAGAACCTTAGGTGAATGGTTCCCGAGGCGCCAATCCCAGGAAATTAGGGATATTTGGCGCATGTACCGGTTGGGGTCATGGTCAGATTTTTCGGGCATTATCTGTCTTATTCGTCGATCGTGCTGGTTTTGGTGGAAACCAGCATGTTCATTGCGATTCTCGCGGGACTGCGGGTGCAAGACCTGATCGACGGGTTTGATATCAGAGGCGGAAGTGGTGTCCTGCTGCTGGCGGAGACCGCCTTTGGCCTGATCAATTTTCTAATCCTGTCCGCCGCCGGGTATTACAACAGGGCCTCCTTCTATAGCCGCCAGGAGCGCTGGCGCAGCGCCATCATTTCCTTCCCGGTGGCCTATATCGGCCTGTGCGCCATCGTCACGGTCGTCGAACTCCTCGGCAATGCACATTTCACCGACTATTACAAAAACTTCCTGGTCGGCCTGACGCTGTTTTCGGCCGTCAGCATCCTTTGGCGGGGCGGGTTCCGCGGCGCGGTGGATCTGGACCTATTCCGCCGCAAGGTATTGGTCATTGGCGATGAAAAAAGCGCCTCTGAAATCAGCAGTCTGGCGGAACGCACCGTGCATTCCGGGTTCCGCGTGGTCGGTTTTCTCAGCAAGGAACCATGTGACGGACCACTGGATAAGACCATCCATCGCCTGCCCCTGGAAATCCTGCAAACCCGCCATGCCCTGGCGAAATATGCCAGCGCCAACCAGATCGACGAAATCATCGTCGCCTATCGGGAGCAACGCCGCCCCAAAGGCGAATTGGGCCTGGGCCTACCGGTCTGGGAATTGTTGGAATGCCGGTTGCTGGGCATTCGTATTTCCAATCTGCATGAATTCTGGGAGATGGAAACGGGGCGCATCAACCTGGATGAATTGCGGCCCAGTTCGCTGATTTTTAGTCACGGCTTCCGCTTTAACACCCTGCGCAACACCATCAAGCGCGCCTTCGACTTCTTCTGTAGTACGGTGCTCCTCTTGGTTTTTGCCCCGTTCATGGTAGCCACGGCCCTGGCGGTGAAATTCACCAGTCCCGGGCCAATTTTTTACATGCAAGAACGAGTTGGCCTTCGAGGAGCCCCCTTCCGTTTGATCAAATTCCGCAGCATGACCGTGGATGCGGAAAAGGATGGCGTCCCCAAATGGGCCGGCGCCAACGATAGCCGCGTCACTTCTGTTGGCGCCTTCATCCGGAAAACCCGTTTCGATGAATTGCCCCAGCTTTTCAACGTCTTCAAGGGGGAGATGAGCCTGGTGGGCCCGCGCCCGGAGCGACCGTATTTCGTCGATGAGTTGAAAAAGGATATCCCTTTTTACGACGAACGCCACAATCTGCGCCCTGGGATCACCGGTTGGGCGCAAATTAATTACCCCTATGGCGCCAGCGTGGAAGATTCCAAAATTAAGCTGTCTTACGACATTTATTATCTGAAAAATCACAGCCTGTTTCTGGATATCATCATCGTCTTGCAGACGGTCGGGGTCATGTTATTTGCCCGGGGTGGGCGTTAGGTTACCCGGGGAGCCGTAGTCGACGTGCTGAACGCCATTAAACTCGCGAGTTTCCTGAGTGCCGGTGGCGCCTATCTTTCCCTTGCCCTGATCGTTATCTTCCGGTCCCGATTGCACAGCCGTTTCAGCGCCCAACTCGCCTTGGCCTGCCTGGCCACGGCGGTCTGGGCCGTGGGCATGATCTTCGTGCCATTATCCGACCCGCGTGCAGTGCTGCTGCCCTCTGCGGATGCCTTTTTCAATCTGGCCATCTTCGAACAAATCCGCCTGTTGGCTTGGATCTTTTTCCTGTTTCAGATTTTGCATGCGGAACTACCGCGAAAAAACCGGGGCTTCCGGCCCGGCACCCTATGGGCGCTGGTTCTTGGGGGCGGTATGGTTAACCTGCTTTGCTGGCATCTTTTAGGGACGGAATTTGGCGTTACCAATGCCCGGCTGATGGTGCAATTGGCCGTTGGCGCCCAGTTGATGCAAGTCGTCCTGGCGGTGTTGATTCTGGAAAACCTGCTGCGT
>JBMYUJ010000099.1:0-9244 GCA_049605255.1 Magnetospiraceae bacterium | reverse complement strand
TCATACGGGTCGAACACCCGCCCATCGAAGAACCGGTCCGGTCCCAACTCCAGTTCCCCGGAGGCAGAGGCCACATGGGTGGGCGTGACCAAGGTTCCCTCCACCTTTTCCGAGGTGATGGGCATGGCTTGGCCCAGCGTGGCCAAGGCTTCCCGGTACAGATCGGAGCGGTAACACGTCCGGCCCGCTTCGATGGCTTTTTCCGAATCGGCGCCCCAGCGAATCGCCAGCCGATGGGCCATCCAGACCGCCTGGCTGCGCCAGGGAAAGGTCGCCGCATTTGCGAAAAATTCCAGGAACTGCGGCACCTTATGCTGCAATCCATTGGGTGCGGCGGTCAGGTGCCCGGTCAAGGTCCGGTCAATGATCTCGGGTGAGACATCCAAATGGCGTTTTTGCGACAGGATTTCCGAGGCGGTGAGGCGATTCGAGGGGTTGCTAAGCCAGCGTCCCGCCCGCCAGACGGCGCGAATCAGGCTAGCGGTCAGGTCTTGGTTCTGTTCCGTCCATTCATGGCGCACGCAGAGGACCTTTTCCGGCGCCCCTTGCCAAATGGCGCGGCCCGGCAGAATCAACTCTGCGACGCTTTTTTCCACGGCCATGCTGCCCCAGGGCTCACCCACGCAAAACAGATCCACATCGCCAGAGGCCACTGCTTCGGTCATCAAGGGCGGCGGTACCGTGCGAATCACCAAATCATCGGGGCCGTTCAGGCCCAGCGCTTCCAACCAATAATGAATCAATTCCAAATGCATGGAAAAAGGGAATGGCACCGCCGCCCGCAAGGGCTTCTCGCAGACCTCGATCAGGCGCGCACCGATGCCCCGGGCATCGGTGAAATCCATCACGAATCCATTTTCGCGCATGCGTTCCGCCACGGCGAGGGGCACGCCGACCGTATTGCCGTTTACGGACAAGACCAACAATGCATCCAGTTGCGCGGGCATGCCCCATAGCCCCATGGACATGGCGACGGGCACCGGCGAAAGCATATGCGCCGCATCCAATTGCCCCAACGCCAAGCGATCTCGCGCGGCGGACCAAGAGGGCTGCCGGTGCAGGGCGAGGGTGAACCCTTCTTCGTCGGCGAACCCGAATTCCTGGGCGATGATCAGGGGCGCCGCATCGACCAGCGGCAAGAAGCCGCAATTTACCGTGGGCGCGCTCATTTCAGAAGGTCCGCCGCGGTGATCAGGGCCTTGGCGATATCCACCACCTTGCGATGCTGGTCCATGGCCGCCTTGCGCAGGATGCCATAAGCGTCTTCCTCCGATACGCCCTTGGATTTCATCAACAGCCCCTTTGCCCGATCGATGGTTTTGCGTTCAGAGAGTGCCGCCTTGGTGGCCTCCAATTCCGCGCGCACCCGGGAAAACATATTAAACCGGGCAATGGCGGCATCGAGAATCGGCTTGATGCGCTCCCGCCGCAGGCCGTCCACCACATAGGCGCTGACACCCGCCTCGATGGCGGCCAGGGTGGCCGCATCGCTGGTGCGATCCACAAACATGGCCACGGGGCGGTCCATGGGGCTGGAGGCGAGGGCGAGTTCTTCCAACATGTCGCGATTCGGATGCTCCAGATCGATCAACACCACATCCGGGTCCAGGTCGGATAACTGACGCGCCAGCCCGGTTTCATCCCCCAAAATGGAGATAGTGTAATCACCGGCATCCCGCAGTCCGTCGACGATCAAATGCGCCCGTTCCCGATCCCGTTCGATCACCGCGATTTTGAGTTTTTTGGACACGCAGTCCCCTCCATTCCTTAAGGCGTGATGGTGCAACGCATGTGGGGGAAAGGCAAGCGATCCATGGATTTTTTGCACAAAATAGATGCGCTGCCCCCTCAATGCACCCCCGCTGCAGAGGGACTGCTGAAAAATTAGGCGAAACCCTTCGTGACGGGCGCGCAAAGACGTTTGTCAAATAGCCGCTAGGGTTGGGGGGGCTATTCCGTTATGTTGGAAGGGCTATCACCCTTCACGTGTCCAGCACCGCCCTGGGGGAACATGCAGATTTCGAGGATCATCAGGTGTTTTCTGAAGGTGAGACCCCAACTTTCATTGGGGGTTATCTTGGTGGGCATTTGCCTGGTGGCTCAGGCCGCCGCCGGCACCTTGGAGGAGGCGCGCGAGCATGGCTTTATCCGCCTTGGCATCGCCAATGAGGCCCCCTTCGCCTATGTGATGTCCGATGGCTCGTTGGCGGGGGAATCCGCCGAGATTGCAAAGATGATCTTTCCCCGTTTGGGCATTCCGAAGGTGGTTGCCTCGATTGTCAATTGGAAGGATTTGATCCCCGGGCTGCTGGCCGGGGATTTCGACGTCATCGCGGCGGGGATGTTCATCACCCCGGAACGTTGCCAAAAGGTGTTGTTCACCGAGCCGACCTACGGTGTCGGGCAAGCCTTTCTGGTGAAGGAAGGTAATCCGCAAGGGATCATTGACTATGCCACCGTGCGCGAAGTGCCGAAAGTCACCTTGGGGTTAATCACCGGGGCAGCCGAGCAGGGATATGCGCGCGAGGCCGGGGTCCCGGCGATGCGTATCAAGACCTTTCAAACACCTGTCGCGGCGGTCCGCGCCGTGCAGGATGGCCGCATCGACGCCTTGGGCCTGACGACCCTTGCCATTAGCTATCTGGTGCAGCAGGCCGGTCCGGAAGCGGGGGTGGAGGCGACCCCTGTCTTTGCCGCAGTGGAAGGGCAATCGGTCACCGGGCATGGGGCCTATGCCTTGCGGCCAGAAGACCAGGACTTGCGCGATGCCATGAACCTGGAGCTTGCTCGGTTTATCGGGTCTTCCGATCATATGGCCTTGGTCATTCCCTACGGCTTTGGGGAAAAAACCCTGCCCCGGCAAACCGCCGGGCAGCTTTGCGCCTCCGCGCCCTAGACTCAAAGCGACTCGCGCCATGGTTTCCAGAAATCGTGCCACCATAAACCTCGTCTCGGGGCTGATCTTGGTGACGTTGTGCGTCGTCTTGGCGGCGGCATCCTGGTGGTATGAGGCCAACGAGCATCGCGCCCGTCAGACCCTGAACACGGCCATGGCCCGGCAGATTGCGATCCGCATCGAAACCTTTATCACCGATCGCATGGGGGCCGTGCAGCGGTTGGTGCAACGGTGGGAAAACGAACCCAATGCCGACGAGGCGTGGTTTCGGGACTCGGCGCAAACCATACACGAGGCGTTACCCGGTTTGCAGGCGCTGAACTATATGGACCCTTCCGGGGTCATCCGTTGGGTTACCCCGGTGAAAGGAAACGCCCCCGCCGTGGGGATCAATATTTTTCAGCATCCCATGGCGGGCCCTTTTTTGCGGTTGGCGGCGCAAGACAATGCCCCCCATGCCACGTTTCCCATTCCCCTTGCGCAAGGCGGGCAGGGTTTTGTGATGTATCTCAAAATCGGCTCCGGCGATCGGGTTCTGGGCTATATGAATGTGGTATTCAAGCTCGATTCCCTGGCGGATTACCTTTTTTCACGCGGTATGGGTGACCTGTACAGCCTGCAGATCACCGATGGCGACATCGTGCTCTTCACCCATATGCCCCAGGACGTGAATTGGCAGGAGGCGGTGGCGATTCCCCTTGCCATTGCGGACCGCCGATGGCGGGTGGAAGTGGCGCCTCGGAAACTGGAACACGGCCTGCGCCTCGTCCGTTTGGGGGGGGGATTCGCGGTCGCGCTGCTGGTGTCTTTTCTCTCTTGGCTGGCCCTGCGCCATCAGGCGCAAATCGCGGAAAGCGAAGACCGGTTCCGCCGCATGGCGGAATTTTCCATGGAAGGCATGCTGATTTATCGAGATCGGGTCTGTATCGATTCCAATTCCTCGGTTCAGCGTATGTTCGGATACAGCCGCTGGGAGTTCAAAAATATTCATCCCGTCGACCTGTTCTCCGACGAGTGCAAACCGGTCGTCGCCGACCATATCATGCGCGATCTGGAAGATACCTATGAGGTCACCGGGGTTCGGAAGGACGGCAGCCGTTTCCCGGTGGAGATTCAGGCCCGTATGATCGAAACAGAAGAAGGCAGGCTTCGGGTCGCCTGCTTGCTGGATTTGACGGAGCGAAAGCGGAACGAGGAAGAATTACGCGCCGCCAAGGAGGAAGCGGAACAGGCCAGCCGCGCGAAATCGGAATTCCTGGCCAATATGAGCCATGAATTGCGTACGCCCTTGAATTCGATCATCGGCTTTTCGCAACTCATGCGCTATCAGGTCAAAGGACCGCTTCCCGCTGACTACCAGGAATATGCCGCCTTGATCACCGATAGCGGGCAGCATCTGTTGGAAACCGTGAACAGCATTCTCGATCTCGCCAAGATCGAAGCCGGCAAGGTGGTTTTGGATCTCGATTCCGTGGCCATGGACGACCTGATCGCCGAGGTGGTTGACCTCCTGCATATTCAGGCGCGGAGCAAAGGGCTTGACCTACACAACAAGACCCAAGGCATGCGCCGGTTTTCCGTCGACCGGGTGCGGATCAAGCAGGCTTTGGTGAATGTGATAGGGAATGCCATCAAATTCACCGATCACGGCGCGATCACGGTGGAACATCTGGTCGACACACAGGGGTACAAGATCGTGGTGACCGATACGGGGATCGGCATGACCGCCGAACAGATCGATGTGGCCATGAAGCCGTTTGGGCAGGCGCATGGGTCTTCCACCGTCCGCCGGTTCCAAGGGACCGGCTTGGGACTCTCGCTCAGCCACGAAATCATGCAGTTACATGGCGGCGACCTCACCATCGAAAGCACCGTGGGCACCGGCAGTTCGGTCACCCTGATATTCCCGAACGACGATCAAGTCGGAACAATTTAAGGTCCGACAATGCGGGTGCGAATGAAGGTTGCCTTGGCGTCAAGAGGATAGGTATCGCCGTCTCTCCCATGAATTTCGACAAGGGCCGCCGACCACCAAGGCCCAAAATCCGGCGTGGGCAGCGGACTGGCTGGGATATAGAGATTAAATTCCACGAAATGCCGGATAGACGGATAGACCCAGAATTTGCGGTCATCGACCCGGTTATACAGATGCATGGCGCCCGCGAAAATGGTGTTGTCCCCCTCAATGCGGCGGATTACCTGGCCTTCCGGCGGTAACACATGCTGCCAGGTGCGCAGCTCTGTTCGTGCGGTAAAGTAATCATCCTCTTTTATCGCCGCGGTCGGAATCTTGACCTCGAACATCAATAGCGGGCGCTCGCCGGGGGAAAAAGACGGCGGCGTATATTCGTAAAACAAAGCGAAATAGCCGCCCAGCAGCAGCACAAGAATCACGCCCACCGCACCGATCGCCTGAAAATCTGGTCGGGTGTTCGCATCCTGTGCGGCGGCGGCGGATGGCTGGGGATTGGCACCCTCTCCGACAGGTTCCGTTTCCGGTTTTGTCGGGTCGGCGGGCACAGGCTTGCGCCTTAAAACCAGAAACATGCAAAGGATTAGACCGGCCACACCACCCCAGGGCGCCAGACCAAAGAACACCCCCATGGCGGTGCCGCCGCTGTCTCCCGGTGCGCCCGCATCCAACACCAAAAAAGCCAGAAATGCCGTACCGATATAGCCGCCAATGGCGCCGCCAATCCCCGCCAGTAAGGCTAGAAAAAACCGCATGAGTCCGTTCCTCTTCCGTTACCTCAACTGTGGCGGGTTTCCCGTGGGAATCGCAAGGGATTTTCCATATCCCGATGACGTACCAAGGAATTCTTCCCATATGTCGTTAAAAGGATACCGGAGGCCCCATGAATATCCGTGCGATGATAGACGCTGTTTTGCTTTCTTCCTTGGTAACAGCGCCGTCCCCTGCCGATCCCATCGGCGCCGCAGCCAAGGACTTGCCCCTGTTCGATGCCCATATGCATTATAAGCAACCGGCTTGGGAACCCTACCCGGTGGCAACGGTGATCGAGCTGATGGACCGGTCCGGGGTGGCCATGGCGCTGGTGTCCTCCACCCCCGATGAGGGCACGATCCGCCTCTGGCAATTTGCCCCCGAGCGCATCGTGCCGGAACTGCGCCCCTATCATGATGGGGCCGGGTCCGGCAACTGGACCAAGGCAGAGGGCATGCAAGCCTATTTGGAACAGCGGCTGGCGGCCTATGACCATCGGGGGATTGGGGAATTTCATATCCATAACCTAGACCCCAACGACCGGCCCTTGCTGACCGCTATCGCGGGCATGGCGAAGGACCGCAACATTCCCCTGCACATCCATTCCGGCGCCGAACCTGTGCGGTTCTTTTATGAACTGGACCCGGGCCTGACCATCATCTGGGCCCATGCGGGCATGGTGGAACCGGCGAAAGTGGTGGGGGAGATGTTCGACGCCTACGCAACCCTCTATGCGGATACCTCCTATCGCGAGCGGGATATCCTGCAATCTGACGGAACCTTGGACCCGGCTTGGGCGGCGGTGATTCGGCGGCATCCAGACCGGTTGATGGTGGGGACGGATACCTGGGTGAACGGGCAGTGGGATCGATACGAAGACTTGATCGCGCTGAACCGGCGATGGCTGGCGTTGCTGCCCCGCGAGACTGCGGAGATGATCGCCTACAAAAACGCGGAAAAACTATTTCAGCGACCCGTCTCCCGGGACCTCCTCGGCACCCGTTAGAGCGCAAGGAAATATGCGCGCTAAGACGACACCCTCGTCGTTGAAGGGTGTGGCTTTATCCGCGCGCTCTCGCCAAATTGCCCGGCGGGATGGCGGATCAGGCGACGCCTTGAAAGGCGACGGCTGAGCGCCGCCCAAAAGACATTACTTATGCGCTTGCCGGTGGTGCATTTCCGCGTCGCGAAGCCGCGGCCCCTTGGCGAACAGGAGGCCCCAACCGACCCCGCAAAGGACGAGGGAAATGGCCGCCGACATCACCTGGATCGTATCGTATCCCTGAACCGGTTTTGGCACGAAACCCCATCCCAACAGCAGGTAGACAACAGCACCGCCGTTCAGAAAACCGAACAGGAAGATCATTGACCGACTAGAGAGTTTCATGGACCCGGTATCCCTTGCTTGGCCCCGCAAAAGGGCGTCTTTGTTTCTCGTCAAATACTGACCGTATTAACGCGCTTTGGGCGGCGGCGTTCCACTCCCATATAGGGTAAATTTTCTGTAAATTTTCGATTTGGCGCGGGTCAGGCGGCTTTATCGACAGTGCCGGAACTGCATTCTTCGAACACAGTGTAGATGCAATCCTCGCAGCGCTTTTGCTTGCGGATCAACCGCTGCAAGGTACGGATCGCGGTTTTCTTATCGTCGAAGAAATGGTTGTTGCCGATTTCTTTGATCAAATGCGCCCGGCTGATGGTTTCATAAACCGAGGGTTTGATATCGACGAAATAGAGTCCACCGCCCATCGCTTCCAGCCGCTCTGCCTCATGCTGCAGCATTTCCGCGCCGGAAAGATCGATCATGTTGATGCCGGTGCCGACCAGTAGGATATGCGGCACCCCGCCGCGCTCTGAGATCTGCCGCAGGGTTTTTTCGATCTGAATGACCGAGCCAAAATAGATCGACATCTCGATGCGCAGAATTTTCAGATAGGGGCATTCGTTCAGCGGGCGGCTTTCCACATCGATCAGGGACTTCTTTTTCTTAACGGGGTCCCAGCCGGGTGCCAGCGACACCATGTTGGGAAAGGAGGTGCGGGCGACGAAGATCACCAGCGACAACATCACCCCCATATAGATGGCGAATTCCAGTTCCAGGAACAAGGTGGCGCCAAACGTGACCAGCAGAATCGCCGTTTCCGACTTGCTGGATTCCATCACGTGGTAGATCTGCTTGAAATCGATCAGGCTGAAGGCGACCAGCAGAATCACCCCGCCCATGGCGCCGATCGGCAGGTATTGGGCCAGCGGCGCCATCAACAGAACGATCAGCGCCAAGATCACCGCGGCGAATATCGCCGAAAATGGGGTGCGGGCCCCGGCGGAATAGTTGATGCCCGATCGGGTAAACGACCCCGATCCGGCATAGGAGGAGAAAAAGCTCCCGACGATGTTGGACAGGCCCTGGCCGATGAATTCCTGATTGCCGTCGATCTGCTGATGGGATTTGGTGGCGATGGATCGGCTGATGGACACCGCCTCGATCAACCCCAAAAGCGCCACCGCAAAAGCCTGAGGTGCCAGATCGCGCAAGGTGGAAAAAGAAAAATCGGGCATGGAAAGGGGTGGCAACTGCTGTGGAATCGCTGCGACCATCTCCGCGCCGTGGTCCCCCGCATTGATGATCAGACCAAACAACGCCCCACCAATCAGGGCGATCAGTAGGTGCGGCCATTTCGGGCGCAATTTTTTGATCACGATGGCCATGATCAAGGTACTGGCCGCCACGGCCAGCACATAGGGGTTCACATGATCCAGCTCCAAAAACAGCTTGTACCAGGTGTGCAGGAAGGATTCCCCTGCCGGAACGTAAACCCCGAGGAAGTTCTTCATTTGGCTGGTGGCGATCAGGATGGCGGCGCCCGCCGTGAAGCCGATGACCACGGTATGGGAGACAAAATTCACCAATATCCCAAGTCGCGCAATGCCCAGAGCGAGTTGGTACACCCCGGCCAGCAAGGTCAGGGTCAGCGCCATGGCGACGAAATCCGGAGTGCCCGGCTGCGCATGCTGGCTGATCACCGCAAAGACCACGATGGAGATCGACGTTGTCGGCCCGGAAATCAGATGCATGGAGGAGCCGAACAGCGCCGCAACGATGGGCGTGACCATGGCGGTATAGAGCCCGATTTGCGGTGGCAGCCCGGCGATCATGGCGAAGGCCACGCCTTGGGGGAGCACGATTACCGCGCCGGTCAGACCCGCCAAAAAATCAGCCTTCAGGGTTTCCCGATTGACGCGGGAAATCCAGGTCAAAAATGGAAATATGGCCTCCTTGGGAAAACCCATGGAAATCGGTCCAATCCACAGTATGGGTAATAAGGCGGGGCGCCATTCCTTCGAGTTATAGGGGGTAACAGGGGCGAGGGTCCATCCTTGTCTTGGTGCATGGCGGGAATATGGCGGTGATTCACCGCAATATATGCTTGTGACGCACGATTTCAGGGGGACTCTGAGGAATATCCGTCCTTTCGGGTTCCCAGATGCGCTTCCAACTCGGATTGATAGCTGAACAGGGCGGGGATTCCCCCCGTATGCAGGAATAGGAAAGTGCTGTTCTGGCGGAGGCCGCTGGTGGCGGCGATCATGGCGGCAAGGGATTTGCCGGTATAGGTGGGGTC
>JBMYUJ010000098.1:0-9384 GCA_049605255.1 Magnetospiraceae bacterium | reverse complement strand
GAATTCCACGATACGCTTTAAAACGCCCCCTTCCACCACCAGGCGGCCATAGGCGCCGGGGTCGTCTGGTTCGAAACCCAGAACCACCACCGCCGGGTCTGCCGCGCTGTTCCGCGCCGCCAACATGGCCTCCAGGGTTTGCGCCGTGATCAACGGCGTATCACCGAACACCACCAGCACATCGCCGTCGAAATCCGTGAGGTGCTCCCGCGCGGCGAGCACCGCATGGGCCGTGCCCAGGCGGTCTTGCTGGATCACGGTGGGATGGGGCGCGACGGCATCGGCCACCGCCGTAGTTTCCGGCCCGACGACGACAACCACCCGATCCGGAGACAGCGTTTCGATGGTGGCCAGCAGATGCTGCACCATGGGCCGCCCGGCCACGGGATGCAGCACCTTGGGCAAATCCGATTTCATGCGGGTGCCCAGGCCGGCGGCCAATACAATAACAGCGCGTTTTCTGATGCTCACGGGACGGTCAACTCGTATAAATGGGCGTAACGGTCGGCATGGGCGGGACAGTGCCACAGCCTTCGCAGACGCGCAAATTCAAACTTTATTTCTGTCTGTTTCCAAAGGACAATTTCCCGTGAACACCTCCAGGGGTATCATTTTCGATCTCGACGGCACCTTGCTGGATAGCGCTGAAGACCTGCGCGGCGCCCTCAACCGAATGCTGGCCGAGACGGGGCGCCTGCCGATCCCCGCCTCGGAGATAGCTTTTATGGTCGGCGATGGGGCCTTGAAGCTGGTGGAGCGGGGTTTGGCCGCTGGCGGCGCCCCCCTTCCGGCGCCTGAAGTTATCGCGGATCTCACCCGCCAAATGCTGGCCTATTATGACCAGATCGACGGAGCGACCACCCGCCCTTATCCGGGGGTGCCGGAAACCCTGGCCGCGCTGGCGGCGGCGGGATATGCCCTGGCCGTGTGCACCAACAAGCCGCAAGCGCCTGCCGAGGCCTTGCTCGCCAAAACCGGCCTTTCCCGCTGGCTGCCCATTGTTATCGGCGGCGATACGGTGATCGACCATCAAGGAAACCCCCTCCGCAAGCCCGATGGCCGCCATGTGCTTGCCGCCTTGAAAGCCCTGGGCGTGGCCCCGGAGGCGGCGGTCATGGTGGGGGACAGCCCCAACGATATGGATGCCGGACGCAACGCGGGGTTGGGCCAGGTGATCGCCGTGGGTTACGGCTATTGCGGGGCCACGCGTGTGGCCCCCGAAGACATGGGCGCGGACCATGTGGTGCAGACCTTTGCGGAGATTCTACCGCTGCTCGTCGCGCCCGCTTGACAGACAGGGGATTGCCCCGGTATATCCTCCCCTCCCACCCTTCAGGGGGCACGTAGCTCAGCGGGAGAGCACCGTCTTCACACGGCGGGGGTCGCTGGTTCAATCCCAGCCGTGCCCACCATTTACCTCCGGTTTCCGCCGCTACAAACGTTAGTGGAACGCGTAAATCCGCCCCTGCGGGTCACCCTTTCAGCTCATCGGCCTTTGTGCTTCTTTGTCCGGTCCTGCCCGGACGGTGGCAAGCGCCTGGTCGATGGAGGGTGCATAATGCACCAGGGGGCGTTTCAGACCATGGGTGATAAAGGCCCGGCGGATATCGCGGCTGGCGCTGGTGAGCCACAAATCGACACCGCGCTTTTGGGTCTTATGGGCCAGCCCCTCGATCATATGCGCCCCTGTGGAATCCAAAAACGGCACGGCGGAAAAATCGATAATCAGCGCCTTGTGGCTATCCTGAATGCGGTCCAACACCGAGCCGATAGAGGCCGTCGCCCCGAAAAACAGCGCCCCGGTAATGCGGTAGATCACCACTTCTGGATTGGCGGCCAGGTCTTCGCGATAGGCATCTCGCGCGTGGGCGTCATCGGCCTCATCCCGCCCCACGAAAGGGATATGGCTCGTTACCGCCGTGGCGCGGCTGATGCGGTGAATAAACAGCACGGAACCCAACGCAAACCCCACAATAATGGCTTCGGTGAGATCGCGGAAAATCGTCAGGAAAAACGTCGCACCCAGCACCGTCGCCTCGCCCCAGCCAGACCGGACCAGGATGGCAATGGCGGGTTTTTCGACCATGTTCCAAGCGACGATGGCCAACACCCCCGCCAACGCGGGCAAGGGGATGTAAGCGGCCAGGGGCGCAGCCACGAGCATGAACAACAGCAGGAATACCGCATGTAGCATGCCCGCCACTGGCCCATGCGCCCCGGCACGCACATTGGTCGCGGTGCGCGCAATTGTGCCGGTAACGCAGAACCCGCCAAACAGCGCCGCGCCCATATTGGCGATGCCTTGCGCGACCAGTTCGCAGTTGGACCGGTGCCGCCGCCCGGTCATGCCATCGGCGACCACGGCAGACAGCAGGGATTCAATGGCGCCGAGCAGGGTGAAGGACGCGGCGGCGGGCAACACCGCGAGCACCCGATCAGGGCTCAGGTCGGGAACATGCGGCACTGGCAATGCCCCAGGGATACCGCCGAAGGCGGTGCCAATGGTCTGCACCGGTAACTCAAAGAGATACGACAGCAACGACACCAGCCCGATCCCGATCAACATGCCGGGCCAATGGGGCCGCCACTGGCGCAACCCCAGGATGACCAGAATGGTCCCCAGCGAGATCCCTAATGCGGCGGGGGAGACGCTGCCCCGCGCCAGCCAAAGGGCGGGAATTTTTTCCAAGAAAGCGCCGGGCTCGTGGGTTAGCGTCAACCCGAACAGTTCCTTGATTTGACTGGCAAAGATGATCACCGCGATCCCGGCGGTAAACCCCACGGTGACCGGAAAGGGGATAAATTTAATGAAAGCACCCAATCGCAACAGGCCCACCGCCGCCAGCATCAGGCCCGACAGAAACGTTGCCAGGATCAGCCCCGAAACGCCATGCTGTGCCACCGTGGCCGCGACCAGGATGATAAAGGCCCCGGCGGGGCCGCCGATTTGAAACCGTGACCCGCCCAGGAACGAGACCAGAAACCCGCCCACGATCGCCGTATACAGCCCCTGCGCGGGCGTGGCGCCGGACGCAATGGCAATGGCCATGGACAGTGGCAGCGCGACGATGGCGACGGTCAACCCGGCGAGGGCATCCGCCCGCAAATGGACCAGGCCATACCCCTCGCGCAAGACGGTGACGAGTTTCGGGTTAAACAGCTCAGCAAAACTCGGCGTAGGGTCAACGCCTGTCATTGGGACCGTCATGGGGGCCGCACCTCTCATCGGTGAACGGCGGGATCGTCGGTTTCAAGTCGGCAATCGCCGTCGCAAAACGCCGGGTTAACGCTTCGGGGTCGATGTTTTCAGGCGCACGCCGCGCCCGCCCCCGGCACTCGGAACGCCCTCTCCGATCAGTTCGATCCCTGCCTGTTCCAGCGCCTCGACAACCTTGGTCAGGCTATCCACCACGCCGCGCACATTGCCCGCGCTGGCCTCCATGCGCTGAATCGTGGGCACGGATAGGCCGGACAAATCCGCCAGGGTCTTCTGGTCGATGCCAAGCAGGGCCCGCGCGGCACGCATCTGAGGTCCGGTGATCATGGGAGACATTCCATGTTATAGAATTGCTGTATAATAAATTTAAACTGATATGTCTAATATCAAAATTGATCAGAAAACGACATTAACTCGACGCCACCGACCGCACCTTGGTCAGACCCTGTGCGACCCATTCAGGGGTGTTGCACTGTTCAGGAACCTGGGGTCAGTTTGAGCAAGCGGCCGTTATCCCGGTCTTCCAACAGCCACAGGGCGCCGTTTGGCCCCTGCTCCACCTCGCGCACGCGGGCGCCCCATTCGAACCGCTCGGCCTCCTGCGCGTTTTCCCCCTCGACGGTGACCCGCACCAGCGCGCGCGACGACAATCCGCCGAGAAAGCCGTTGCCCCGCCATTGCGGGAAGACCGACCCATCATAAATGGCGAACCCCGCCGGCGATATCGCCGGAACCCAATAGGCCTTGGGCGGGTTGAAATCGGGGCGGGTGTGATGGTCGGGGATGGGAATTCCCGAATAATGATTGCCGTTGGAGACCTCCGGCCAGCCGTAATTGCCGCCGGGAACCACCAGGTTCAACTCGTCGCCATGGCGCGGCCCCATCTCGTGGGTCCACAGCCGCCCCTGGCCGTCAAACGCAATGCCCAACAAATTGCGATGCCCCATGGACCAGAAGGTTTTGGCCAATTCTCCCTTGTCCTGCCAGGGATTATCCACCGGCACCCGGCCATCGTCATGCAGCCGGATGACCTTGCCGAGCCCGGCGCGGAAATCCTGCGCGGGGGCCATTTTTTGCCGGTCGCCGGAGGTGATATACAGCATCCCATCGGGGCCGAAGGCGATGCGGTGGCTGTAATGGCCCGCGCCGGTGGTTTTCGGCTCCTGGGTCCAAATCCGCTCGGGCGCGACCAGCCGGGGCGCACCGCCGGAACGATCCAACTTTGCGCGCCAGACCACCGCGCCCCGGGTGCCCCGGTTTCCGGCTTCCGCGTTGGAAATATAAACCATCCCGTTTTGTGCGAAATTCGGATGCAGGACCACATCGCCCAATCCGCCCTGCCCCCCATAGGCGACCTCCCACAGGCCGCCGACCTCGGTCTTTTCGCCCTGTTGAGTGACATGGAACAGAACCCCCGGCTTGGTGCTGACCAACAAGGTGCCATCGGGCAGGAAGGTCATCGCCCAGGGCTCATCGAATGCGGTGACCACGCTGGCCTGCACGCGGGACCCGTTGGTTCCCGTGATGGAAAATTCCTCGGCCCAAGAAGGGGACCAAACCGCCACCAGAGTCAAAGCCGCAGCGCCCGCCAAGCCACCCGCCGCCGCCGACGCGAATTTAAAAATGCTTCTTCCCATGCCACCACATCCTGGTTCCCACGCCTGCCAATCCCCGTCATCACGACGCGGATCAGCCCATCCCATTGGATGTGCGAACGCCCCTTGGGCTTCTCAAGTCCCAATTGCCAGGATGGGGAAGGAATCTGTCAGGCGCTCAGCGGTTCCCGTTTTTTCATCTTCTTCGGATCGAAATGGGGAATCGCGTTGATCAGGGTGCGGGTATAGTCTTCCTTGGGCTGGCGCAGCACATCGTCCGCCGTGCCGCTTTCCACGATCTTGCCCCGGTTCATCACCACCACCCGCTCGCACAGCAGGCGCACCACGTTAAGATCGTGGGAGACGAAGATATAGCTCATGCCCAAATCCCGCTTGAGCTGATCGAGAAGCTGTAGCACCACCGCCTGCACGGACACATCCAGGGCGGAGGTGGGCTCATCCAGGATCAGCAACAACGGGTCCACGGCAATGGCGCGGGCGATGCCCACGCGGGCCTTCTGGCCACCGGAAAGCTGATGCGGGAAGCGGTCGAGCAGATGGGCCGGCAAGCCGACCTTATCCGCCAGCTCTTCCACTTTCGCCCGCAACGCCGTGCCATCGCGCATGCCCCGCAAGCGCCGAAGGGGCTGGGAAATGGCTTCGCGCGCCGGGTAGCGGGGGTTCAGGCTGTCCGTGGGATCCTGAAACACCATTTGAATTTTAGTCCGCTGCGGCAACCGGGCGAACTGATCGGCCCGGAAGGTGGTGAGATTCTCCCCATCGAAGATCACATCGCCCGAGCTGGGGTCCAGCAACCGGGTGATGATGCTGGAGGTTGTAGATTTGCCACAGCCGGATTCACCCACCAGCCCCAGGCTTTCCCCCCGTTTCAGGGAGAAGGAGATATCATCCACGGCCCGGAAGATGGCGTCCGGCCCCGCCTTCTTTTTCCAGGGCCAGGAAACCCCGCCCGCCTCGCCCCGGCGGGGGAATTCCTTGACCAGATTGTGGATCTCCAAGAGATTGCCGCCGACTGGCCCGGGCACCAGATGCAGGTCGGGCGGGCCCGCCGGAACCGGCGCCGCAGCGGGCGCGCTTTCCTGCGCCGCAATGCCGGCGGTGAGCGCGGCAAGGTCGGAATCCGGCCCCGGAGACGCGGCGATCAGCTTTTTCGTGTAGGGATGTTGCGGATCCATAAACAGGGTATCCACCGGTGCCGATTCCACCACCTTGCCTTTCTCCATCACCACGATGCGGTCGCAATAGGCCGCGGCCATGCCCAGATCATGGGTGATCAGCACCACCGCCATATGCCGCTCTTGGGTCAGATCGCGGATCAGGTCCATGGTGGCTTTCTGGGTGGTCACATCAAGCCCCGTGGTGGGCTCGTCGGCGATCAGCAGCCTTGGTTCACAAGCGAGCGCGATGGCGATCATCACCCGCTGGCACATGCCGCCGGACAGTTCAAATGGATACGACCAATATCGGTGCTGGGGATCGACGATCTTCACCTTTTCCAGCATCTGGATGGCTTTTTCCTTGGCGGTGCGCCGGGTTGCCTGATTGTGACGCAGCAACACATCCTCGATCTGCTTGCCCACGGGGCGGATCGGGTTGAGGGCAGCGCGGGGGTTCTGGAAAATAATCGAGATTTCCCGCCCGCGCAGGTCGCGCAATTGGGATTCCTTGGCCCCGGTGAGGGTCATGCTGTCAAAAGTCACGCTGCCCTCGGCGGCGCGCCCGGCGGGGTCCAGCAGGCCGATGGCCGTATAGGCGGTCACCGATTTGCCAGACCCGCTTTCCCCCACGATCCCCAGCACCTCGCCCTTGGCGAGATGCAAGGAGACTGCATCGAGGGCGCGGACCAGGCCATTCCGGGTCTTGAACTCGACCGACAGGCCGTCCACGGCTAACAGTGAATGATCGCTCATCTCGGTCTCCTTTAGGTGCGCCGCAAGGGGTCGACCAGATCGCGCAAGCCGTCGCCCAGAAGGTTGAAACAGAACACGGCCAGCATCAGCGCCGCCCCCGGGAACAAGGCCAGCCACCATTCCCCGGAGATGATGTATGTGGCGCCCTCGGCCACCATGATGCCCCATTCCGCATCCGGCGGGCGCACGCCCAAGCCGATAAACGACAGCCCCGCCGCGTTCAGGATCGCCCAGCCCATGTTCAGCGAAACCTGCACCATCATGGGCGGCAGAATATTGGGAAACAGTTGGGTCGCCAGGATGCGCACGTCGGAACTGCCGCAGAGACGCGCCGCCTGCACATAGCCCACATTGCGCCGAATAGTGGTTTCCGCCCGCGCCACCCGGGCATAAAATGGCAGGTTGATGATGGCCGTGGCATAGACGATATTTTCCACCGAATTGCCGAGGGCGGAAACGATGCCCATGGCCAACACGAACAGCGGAAACGCCATGATGGTATCGGATAGCCGCCCGATAATCTTATCGGCCCAGCCGCCCCAGAACCCCGCCGAACAGCCCAGCGCGCAGCCCGCCGCGAAGGACAGGAACACGGCCGATACGGCAATTCCAAGATCCAGGCGGGTGGCAACGATGACCCGGCTCAGCACATCCCGGCCCAGATGATCGGTGCCGAAGGGATGCGCCCAGCTCGGCGGCTGCAAGGTAATACCCGCATTGGTGGCCAGCGGGTCATAGGGGGCGATCCAGGGGCCGAACAGGGCCAGCACCAGCATCAGCGAGAATAAGGAGAAGGCCACCACGGTGACCGGGTTTTCGCTCAACACATAGCGGAAATGGGACAGGAAGCGGGTCATGCCAGGGGCCTCACAGTTCCAGGCCGACCCGGGGGTCGACCAAGGTTAGCACCGTATCGATGGTCAGGTTCACCACCACGAACAGCAACGCCATGGCGAGCACGAAGCCCTGGACGGCGGCGTAGTCGGACGCCACCAGGGATTCGATGGCGAAAGAGCCGATGCCGGGCCAGGAAAACACCTTTTCCACCAGCACATTGGCCCCCAGCAGGAAGGAAAACACCATGCCCAGGGTGGTCAGCACCGGCAAAGACGCATTGCGGAAGGCATAGGTGCCCAACACCGCGGCCCGCGACAGGCCATTCGCCCGCGCGGTGCGTACATAATCGCTGGCCAGCGCGCTCAACATGGCCGAGCGGGTCATGCGGGCAATGGGCGCCAGGGCAAACAGGCTCAAGGTGACCGCCGGGAGGATGAGCTGCTGCAGGCTGGCCCAGAAGGCCTCCGTATCCCCGGCAATCAGGCTATCCACCAGGTAGAAGCCGGTCACATGCTCCGGTGGCAGATACAGGATATCGATCCGCCCCAGGGGCGATGGCGCCCAGCCCAGAAGATAGTAAAACACGTAAATCAAAATCAGGCCGGTAAAGAAGGTGGGCAGCGACACCCCCGCCGTCACCAGCACCCGGCAGAAATGATCGATCCAACTGTTGGGCCGGGTCGCCGCCAGCATGCCCAAAGGCACGGCGATCAGCACGGCCAGCCCGAGACCGATCAGGGTCAGTTCCAGCGATGCGGGCAGCCGGGTGAGGAGTTCATCCCATACCGGCTGCCCCGTGCTGAGGGAGAAGCCCAAATCGCCTTTGGCGAGATTGCCCACATAGATAAAGAACTGTTCGACCCAGGACCGATCCAACCCCAAAGCCTTGCGGACTTCGGCAATGGAGTCCGCGTCGGCGGAGGCCCCGGCGAAATACACCGCCGGGTCGCCGGGCAGGGCCCGGGTCAACAGAAAGGAGATAATGATGATCCCCAGAACCGACGGCAGCGATTGAAGCAACCGTCGGCCGATCTGCAACAGTTTTGTGGGCACGCCGTGGGCTCCTTACGCTTTTCCGTTTTTCTCGATACTGCGCACATCCAACTGGCGGTGGAACCAGGAGGTGTACCCAGAAACCGTCTTTTGCATGGCCGAGTCCAGATAGGGCTGATACAGCGGAATCCGGGGCACCTCGGCAAAAGCAATGGCCATCATGCGCTTCACGTTTTCCGCATATTGCGGGTCTTCCACCGCCATGTGCAGGGTTTCATCCACCAGGGCTTCCACCTCGTCGTTCTTATAGTTGGACGAGTTGAACAGGTGGCCATGCTTGTAGGCCCAGAAGAAGTAGTAATCCGGGTAGTTCAGCCAGCCGCCGAAGTTTTCCAGATGCATGGGCAGGCGTTTTTCCACCAGCGCCGCAGTCCGCCAATTGGCGCCGGGGATCTTATCCAAGGTGACCTTGATGCCGATCTTGCCGAGGGATTCCTGGATCAACAGGGCCGTCGGTTCTTGCCAGTCGGCCAAACCCAGATTGAAGGAGAGGGTGGTTTCAAACCCGCCGCTCAAGCCCGCCTCAGCCAACAGGGCCTTGGCTTTTTCCAGGTCGGTCGCATAGGGGAAGGGTTGCGGCCATTCGGTGGTGGAGGGGGTCGCCTCGGTGCCGCCAAACATGGGCTTGCCCCGGCCATAGGCGGCGGTGGAGACGATATCCTCGTAGGGCAAGGCATAGGCGATGGCCTGGCGCACCTTGATATTGTCAAACGGCTTGTGCGCCACGTTCAGCCCCAGCACATGCAGGCAG
>JBMYUJ010000097.1:0-9746 GCA_049605255.1 Magnetospiraceae bacterium | reverse complement strand
TTTATTGTCTGGCGTCCGCATGGAAAAAGATTCCGTCGACGCATTTTTGATGGTGTCCGTAAAAATCTTGAAATTGGCGGCACCGCGCGGGATATCCACGTGCGACGCCAAGCTTTGCGGCTTGCCCGTATCGGCGATCTCCGCATCCAGGAAATCTTTGAAGCGATTGTTGATCTCGTCGGCAACGCCTTCCAAAAGCGCCACCCGCTCATTGACGGAAAGGGCACCCCATTCGCCATCCAGCGCGGCGTGGGCGGCGGTCACCGCCGCGTTAACCTCTTCCTGTCCCGCTTCGTAAACGGTTCCGATCAGGGAGTTATCGACAGGATTACGATTTTCGAAGGTCTTGCCCGAAGTGTTTTTGACGTAAGCACCGTCAATAAAATTCATAATATCTTTCATAACTCACCTTCCGGAATAAACACCCTAATTGTGGCTCAGCCGGTTTATCCGACTAAATCAATCGCCTCGAGCCCCGCTCGGGCGCATTCTTCATCTTCGCTTTCCGATCCGCCGGAAACACCGATCCCGCCGATCAAACGCCCCTCGTGCCAAAGCGGCAAACCGCCGCCAAAACACACCATGCGCGGACGCAAGGGAATGCCGTCGCGGACCGCTTGGGAATGCTGGCTGAGGGCTTCCGGCCATTCCCCTGTGGGAAGGCCGAACCCCGCCGCCGTATAGGCCTTATCGATCGCGATATCGATGGAGTGCAAAAACGCCCCCGGCATCCGCAAGAACCCCGCGAGATTGCCCCCCGCATCCACCACCGCGATGTTGACCTTGATGCCCGCTTTTTCGGCAAACTGCGCGGCGGCATGCACCGCCGCCGACGCAGCTTCCCAATGCACCACATCCTGGACGGCGGATGTTTTCATCAGGTGAACACCGACAAGAAGGCTTCGTTCAGCTCCCGGTCGTGATAGAAAATGGCCGGTCCCAAGGTCTCGTCGTACCAGGTGATCACCGGCTTATCCGGGTAGAAGATATACCCGCCGCCGAACACCTCGTTCCGGTTGCCCGCAGGATCGAAGAAATAGATCGTCTCACCGCGCGTGATGCCGTGCCGGGTCGGGCCGATATCGATCTTGGTTTTGGTCCGCGACAGAATATCGCCCGCGCGCAACACCTTTTCCCACGAGCCCAACTCGAAAGAGGCGTGATGTAGCTTGCCCTTCACCGGCTGGCGAATGAAGGCGATGTCATGAGCCTTGTTCGAGCAAGTCAGGAAGGTGCCGATCATGAAATCGGGATTGTCCTTGGTGACCACTTTCTCGGAAATGCTGAAGCCCAACACCTCGGTAAACAGCTTCACGGTGCCATCTAGATCATCGCCATACAGCAGGCAATGATCGAAGCGAGACGGCGAAATGCCCTTCAGGCCATCGGGCCAGGGATCCGGGTTCACGTTCGGCCCATCGGTGCCGCAGTTATTCCCCACGATTTCCTTTTCGGCATAGATTTCCATCACATGCCCGGTGGGGATGGTGAACTGAAACCGCTCGCCCGTCGCCGGGTGATCACCCGCCGGGATCCATTTCATGTCGGAACACAGACCGGAGCCTTCGATATCGGCGGCCAGACTCTTCAAAGTTTCCGGCGAGGCGACCTTCCAGCCAAAATAATCCATGCCGGATTCATCGGCCTCGCGCAGCACCACACTATGATGGTCATGCTCGTCCCAGGCTTTCAGGAAGACCCTTTTACCGTCGGCATCACGCGCTGTTTCGATCAGTCCCATGACTTCTGTGTAATGTTTTAGGGCCGGTTCCATTTCTAGAACGCGAAGGACGACATGTCCGGGACGCAGTACACCAGTGAGTGCCATCAGGGTCTCCGTTAGGGTTTGAGGGTTGAAGGGGTCGACGCCGAAGTCGGTATTTTGAACGTCGAGGTGGAAGAAGCCGTGGACGGGCGCCATGCCCTGCCCAAAACCTGAACATCTAAATCACCGCGCGGGTACACCTTGCAGGCCAAGGCCCGATTTGCTTTTTGGTCATCTTCGGTGATAACGGCGCGGTTCATCTTGCCGGTTTCAAAAGCGCCATCGGCAATGCAAATCCGGCAGGCACCACAGCCGCCGTTGCAGCACCCCACGGGAATGCCATGGCACCCGGCCTGCCGCATGGCGGTAAGCAGATCTGACTCTTCGTCACACGAAAACGTCTCGTTCGCTTCGGCGATCGTGATTTGGTGAGTCCTACCCGACATGGATTTGTTCTGGCGCTCCCTGATTTTCAGCCCAGATCGCCGCCGCCGATGGGCAGCACCGAACCGGTGATGTAGGAGGATTCATCGGACGCGAAGAAAAGAATCGGCGCCACCTGCTCTTCGATAGAGCCGTACCGATGCATCAGGCTTGAGTCGATCGTCTGATCGATAATGCCCTGATACCATTTCTTTTCTTTGGCACTTTGTTTCTTCGCGTTGCGGGGAATCTTACGCGGTGGCGCGTCGGTGCCCCCGGGCGCGGTTGCATTGATTCGAATGCCGTTTTGCGTGTGTTCCATGGCGATGGAGGCAGTAATGGCGTTCACGCCGCCTTTTGCCGCCGCATAGGGCACCCGATAGATGCTGCGAGTGGCAATGGACGAGACGTTGACAATCGTGCCCTTTTTCTTCTTCAGCATTGAGGGCAAAACCGCCCGACAGCACCACAGGGTCGGGAACAGAGACCGGCGAATTTCTTTTTCGATCTCATCCACTTCGTACTTGTCGAACGGTTTGGTCCAGATCGTACCGCCCACATTATTCACCAGGATGTCGATCCGCTTGAAATGCTTCAGCGCTTCCTTCATGGAGGCTTCCGCACCTTCGAAGGTTTCAAGATCCGCTTCAAAGGAGACGCATTTGCCGCCCTTGGCGTTAATGTCCTTGGCGACATCATGCACCAGGGGGGAGCGGTCCACGGCCAGTACCGCCCCGCCTTCCGCCGCGATGCCAAGGGCGACGCCTTGGCCGATGCCTTGGGCGGCACCGGTCACGACGGCGACCTTTTTCACGAAACGATCCGAGCGGCTCATTCTTCCTCCGTGGCGTTGGTGGAATTGAACTTCTCGAACATAAAGTTGCGCGGCTCGATGCCGGAATCGGTGAACCATTTCCGCACCGCTTCCACCATCGGCGGCGGTCCGCACAGATAGACATCGACCTCGCCCCCATAGAAATGATCGGGGACCAGATGGTCGGTCACATAACCGGTCTTTTCGTGCCCGCTATCCGCATCGACGACAATGGTGAAGTAATCAAATTCGGTGATGACCTTCTTCAAGGCCTCCAATTCTTCCAGCCCCACCAGATCATCCATCGTGTTGACGCAATAGGCCAACAGGATCGGTTGGTCCGTCCGGTTGTCTTTCAACCAACGGAGCATGGAGAGGAACGGTGCGAGCCCGGTGCCACCGGCCAACATCAGAATGGGCCGGATGGTGGGTCGCAGATAGAAAGTACCGTAGGGACCAAAAAAGGTCAGGGTCTCGCCGACTTCCGCTTGGTTTCGCATATAAGTGCTCATCAAGCCGTTGGGTACGTCTCGGATCAGGAATTCTAACTCTTCATGATCCGGGGCGGAGCTAAAGGAATACGAGCGAGTTTGCTCCGTACCCGGGACTTGAATGTTCACATACTGACCAGGCAGAAACTTCAGAGGTTCTTCGGTCTCGATCGTAAAAACGACCGTGGTCGACGAGTCCCGTGACAGTTTGGTCAATTTACCGTCGTAAGACGACACCTGCGTCTTACAAGCATGCGAGGAGGCGGGAACATGCACCACACAATCGGTGGTCGGAGTCATCTTGCAGGAAAGAACATAACCCTTTTCCGCTTCTTCGTCCGTCAGGGCATCTTCGATATAGAAGCCCTGCTCATATTCGCCGCTCTCGCAGTAACATTTGCATGTCCCACACGCACCATCTCTGCAATCCAGTGGTATGTTGATCTTGGCTCGGTATGCCGCGTCGGAAATCAACTCATTCGCGTTGCAGGTGATTATGCGCGTGACACCGTCTTCGAATTGCAATGCAACATTGTAGGACATTAAACTACACCCTTCTGAGATTTAAACTTGATAGACGTCCAGAACGTGCCGGATGTAGTCGTTCTTCAAAAGCACGTATTTCTTTTTGATCAACGGCTTGGCGCCACTGGTGTCGATCACGTAGCGGGACGTTCCGAAATAGACATCGGTCGTTTGATACCGATAGCTATGGGTGGTCCAGCTAAAGCATACTTCCGTAGAATCGTCGCTTTGGCCGATCACTTCCAGGTTGGAAATGGTGCGGTTGTAGCGCGTTTCCGGAATGGTCGCGCTAGACCGGTCCGTTTCGATCCGGAACACCCGATCTTCCAAGCCGGTGCGATCCGGATAGTAGATCAGCGACACTTCGTTCTGCGGATCGGTGGTGGGCTCACCGTCGTCGGCCCATGCCGGCATGTGGTATTCCACATCCTCGGCATAGAAACCAAGCCAGTCTTCCCAACGCTTCTCTGCCTGAGCCCGCGCTTCCTTAAACAGGAAGTCTTGAATCTCTTGATAGGAAATCATTAAGCACCTCCGTTTGCTTTTTCGGCTTCAACCGCCTTTTTCATCCGCTCCAACCAGGCTTCGTGCTGCGTGACATACAGCCCTTCGTCCTCGGTTTTGATGCAGCTCATTTTCGGCTTCAGGCCAATCAGGTCTGCGGTGGCATCCGGGCCCTTGACCCAGTGGGTGGCGCCGCGGTTCATTTCATTCCACTTCACGGCGGAAGCGGCGAAACCTTCTTGGCACGCGCGGAACTCTTCCAGATCGTCCGGGGTGGCCATGCCGGTCGCATTGAAGAAGTCTTCGTACTGACGCAGGCGGCGGGCACGGGCTTCCGCCGGCTCACCCTTGGGGGCGATGCAGTAGATGGTGACTTCGGTCCGATCCACGGAGATCGGCCGGAAGACGCGGATCTGAGAGCTGAACTGATCCATCAGATAGACGTTCGGATACAGGCACAGGTTCCGGGAGCGGTTGAGCATCCAATCGGTCCGTTCTTGACCGAACTTTTCAATCCACTCATCACGCTTGCCCCACAAAGGACGGTCTTGCGGGTTGTCCCAGTTGGTCCACAGCAGGATATGGCCGTTATCGAAACCGTAGGAGCCGCCGCCATTCTTCGCCCAGGCGCCCGCGTCCATGGCTTTGATCTTGTCTTTCCCACCGGCGCGCCGTTGGTGAATGGTCGCGGCGTAGTTCCAGTGAGTGGCGGTGACGTGATAGCCATCCGCGCCGTTCTCTGCCTGCACTTTCCAGTTCCCGTCGTAGAAGTAGGTAGAACCACCGCGCAGCACTTCCAGGCCTTCCGGCGCCTGATCGACGATCATGTCGATGATTTTGGTGGTTTCGCCCAGATATTCTTCGATGGGCACCACATCGGGATTGATGCTGCCGAACAGGAAACCCTTGTAGTTGGCAAAGGCGCCAATATTCACGAGGTTATGGCTGCCATCCTTGTTGAAGGTTTCCGGATATCCCGCATCGTCCACTTGGTCCTTCACCTTGAGCAGCTTGCCCTTGTTGTTGAAGGTCCAGCCATGGAACGGACAGGTAAAGCTGGATTTGTTGCCCTTCTTATGGCGACACAGGGTGGCACCGCGGTGCGTGCAGGTATTGAGCATCGCATGCAGTTCGCCGTCCTTGTCGCGGGTGATCATCACCGGCTGACGACCGATATGCAGCGCCAGATAGTCGTTCGGATTGGGAATTTGGGTTTCGTGGGCCAGGTAAATCCAGTTGCCCTCGAAAATGTACTTCATTTCCAGGTCGAAGATCTCTTCATCCGTGAAGACACTCCGATCAAGCCGGAATTGTTGAGCCTGCGAATCGTCTTGCAAGGTCGCTTCCAGCGTCGCCACGTCGATCCGTGGTATCGTTTGGGATTGGGGCATGTGTTCCTCCTTAGATAACCGCCACACCAATATTCAAGTTTTGCCAAAGTCATTAATTGAACTTTGACAGACAAATCCCGTTTTCTTCCGCGATGCGGAAACAATCCCTAAGTATTTTTATTGTTTAAACACAGCTCTCGCCAGATCACTGGCGCGAGTGATCAAGCTCTTAACAGAGAATCTTCTTTGATCTCTGGATTTTTAACTCTAGGCCTCCAACGACGATGATGTTTTTTATATGCTTGTGTCTTATACGAAAACCATACCGGTGAGCAACCGCTATTTTCGTTAATAATCGTTATTTTAGGAAAGCAGTTGCAATTTTGATGCCATCTTTTTCACTGCAATAACAGTGCGGTTGCGGCATTTCCAAAACGCGCAGCCTGCTTGTAGTTGAGCAACAATTCGCAACATTCATTGTGCAATTGCAGCGGAAATCGGGTCATCAAATGATTGATTTTTAGAGGATTTGGATAGGTGATTTGCTGCACCAAATGCTCAATTGCGCAGGTGGAGACGACTCAATTCATTCATTTTTTTTAAAAAAAATCGATTTGGTGGGGGGATACCGAGTATACTTTTGGGTATGTGCACACGTGGGGATGGGACGATCAAGGTGGTTGCACACCGCGCTCTGCGAAAGCTTTTCAAAAAATCGCTGGGTTAACCCAGGAGGGAGACATGACAAACAAGCTTGGAGGCAACGCCGGCTTGTCTATGGAAGACACGAAAGCCGTTTTGACCAAGGATCAGGTGGATATTAACCAGATCCGATTCCCCGATCTATCCGACCTGATGGAGCGCCTACGGTTTTCCACAAAGGATGGTCGGATCATCTTGGATGATCAGCGCATGCTGCTGATCAATGCCCACGCCTTGGGGTCCATGCGCCATGAGATTATCGAAACCTTTGGAATTGAAATCGCGCGCGGTCTGTTTACGCGTATGGGCTACGAAGCCGGGGTGCATGACGCCAAGCTGAGCCGCAAAGTGCGCTCTGAATCCAGCGCTGAGGATATGTTTTCCGTCGGCCCGCAAATGCATTGCCTGGTTGGAATTGGGCTGTCTGAACCCATCCAGTTGGAAGTGGATGTGGACAAGGACAAGCATTACGGCGAATTCGTCTGGTCTCACCCCGTAGAGGATGAAGAGCATCTGCGGTATTACCCCATTGGCGAAGAGCCGACCTGTTGGATGCAAATCGGCTATGCCTCCGGTTACTCCACCGAGTTCATGGGCCGCTATATCCTGTATCGGGAGGTGGAATGCCAATCCCTCGGCCAAACCTACTGCCGCATCATTGGCAAGCCGGTGGAAGAATGGGGGGAGGACGGCGCCCGGGACTTTTCCTTCTGTCTCCCCTTGGAAAAGGACGAACCGCGCAATATTAGCGCGTCAAAATTCAACTCCAACCTGATCGCCATTGATGCAACACCGGGCGAGGACGACACACCTGTTGGAATTTCTCCGGGGTTTCAATCGGTTATGCATATGGTGCGAAATGCCGCGCCGACCAATGCGACCGTTCTGTTCTTGGGCGAAAGCGGTGTCGGCAAGGAAGTATTTGCCAAAGAACTGCATAAGCGGAGCGCCCGGGTGGACCAGCCCTTCGTGGCGGTGAATTGCGCGGCAATGCCGGAACAACTCATCGAATCCGAGCTATTTGGCTACGTAAGGGGCGCCTTCACCGGCGCCACGCAGAACCGAATCGGTCGGTTCGAGCGGGCCGATGGCGGCACCTTGTTTCTGGATGAAATTGGCACCTTATCTTTCGGCGCCCAAGGCAATCTGCTGCGGGTTTTGCAAGAAGGCGAAATCGAACGGCTGGGGGATTCCCAGTCCCGCAAGGTGGATGTGCGCCTGATCGCCGCCACCAATGTGGACCTGCGCGAAGAAGTACGCGCGGGAAGGTTCCGCGAGGACCTATATTTCCGGCTCAACGTGTTCCCGATCCAGGTGCCGCCGCTACGCGAACGGCGCGATGACATTCCCTTGCTGGTGGGCCATTTCCTGCATCGTTTCAATCGGGTGCACGGGCGCAGCTTGGCCAAATTCACACAGCGCGCCATCGATGCGATCCTGACCTACGAATGGCCGGGCAACGTACGGGAACTGGAAAATGTCATTGAACGGGGCGTGATCCTGGCCGGGGATGCCTCCGCCATCGATGCGTCGCATCTGTTCACCAGTGGGGAGTTGTTTAAAGAGAATTATTACCGGATCAATCCGGAAGGGCAGTATGAGCAATGGAATCCCACGCCGGTCCTCGAAACGGCAGCGGCGCAAGACCCAGACGACGAATATGAACGCACGGCGCAAAGCATCACCAAGCTGCTCAAAGGCCTGCATGACGATAAAGATCGTGTCTCGTTTGATGAGATTGAAACGGTGTTGCTCAAAAAGGCCTTGGAAACCAGCGACGGCAATATCGCCGCTGCGGCGCGGGTCTTGGGCATGACCCGTCCGCAAATGGTGTATCGCCTGAAAAGCCGAGGTATCCTCGATAAGCCAAAATAACCCGGCAGCGATATGCCTGTCGGGGAGGGTTAATGGTCCGTCGTGGAGCCGGGGTCTGGAATGTCGATCTCATGCCAAAGGGCGTTGAGGATTGCAAAGCTGCAGGCCAGGCTGATGCCGAGAACCCAAGTGAAATACCACATGGCGGTGTTCCTTAATCCCGTCTAATACATTTTCTTGCTGTTGGCGGTGATGTAATCGGCGGTGACCTTTCCGCGCAAGACCCGGAACACCCAGCTCGTATAGCCGATGATCAAGGGCAGGAAAATCAACGTCGCACATAACATCACGAACAGGGTCATCTGGCTGGATGATGAATCCCACACCGTCAGGCTGGCATTGGGATCGAGACTGGACGGCATCATGAAGGGAAACATGGAAAGCCCCGCCGTGGCGATGATTCCCAAAATCGCGCAGGAACTGGCGATGAAGGCTTTCAGTGCCGCGCCTTTGCGCACCCACATTCCTGCCAGGGCGGCGCCAACCGCGCCCAGCAGCGGCGCAAGGATTGTCCAGGGCATGTCCGAATAATTCGTTAGCCAGGCGCCTTCTTCCAGGGTCACCTGCTTGGCCAGGGGATTTGAGGGCCCGTCTGTCACGATCTGCGAAACGAAGCGATAGCCGTCAACGCCCAGCGCCAGCCACACCCCGGCAAGGGCGAACAAAACGAGGGTCAAGGCGGATGCGGTGCTTGACGCCCGCTGCGCCCGGGTGCGTACATTGTCTTCGGTTTTGAGGGCCAAAAAGGCCCCGCCCTGCATGATCAACATGGCCACGCTGACCAAACCACAGAGTATGGCGAAGGGATTCAGCAGGCCCCAGAAGCTGCCTTCATAGAAGATACGCAAATCGTTATCGATGCGGAACGGCACCCCCTGTAGAAGATTGCCAAATGCGACCCCGAAAATCAGCGCCGGCACGAACCCGCCGATGAACAAGGCGCCATCCCACACGCGGCGCCACCCCGCATTGGGCATCAAATTGCGAAATTTGAACCCCACCGGGCGCAGGATCAACGCCAGCAGGGTGAGCAACATGGCGAAATAGAACCCGGAAAAGGCGGTGGCATAAATGGGCGGAAAGGCGGCGAAAATGGCCCCTGCCCCCAGGATCAACCACACCTGATTGCCTTCCCAAACCGGGCCAATGGTGTTTACCACAATCCGGCGTTCCAGGTCGGTCCGGGCCACATAGTGCAAGATGGTGCCGATCCCCAGATCAAACCCGTCCATAATCGCAAAGCCGATCAGCAGGACGCCCAAGAATAACCACCAGATCACCCGAAGGGTTTCGTAATCAACCGGCACATTCCACAT